>NZ_DATBKY010000140.1:0-35061 GCF_036555685.1 Actinophytocola sp.
GACGCCGTCCGCGGTCCCGTCGTCCGGGTTGTCCGGGAACGCCGCGAAGACCGGCTGCCCGACGAGCGTCTCGCGCCGGGTCCGGGTCGCGGCCAGGTACGCCTCGTTCACGGCCACGATGGTCAGGTCCGGCGTGAGCACGAGGTACGGCGTGGGTGCCGCGTCGAACAGACGGTGATAGTCGAGCTCGTGATCGGCCAAGAGGATCTCTCAGGTGTCGAGGCGGTACCCGAAGCCGCGCACAGTGGTGATCTTGGGCATGTTGACGCCCGCGCTCGTAAGTTTGCGCCGGATCCGGTAGACGTGCTCGTCGACCGTGGCCGGCGCCTGCCACTCCACCGAGGACTCCCAGACGTGGGAGAGCAGCTGCTCCCGCGAGTACACCCGCCCCGGCGTGGTGGCGAGGAACTCCAGCAGCGTGTACTCCCGCGGGGTGAGCTCGATGGCCTCGCCCGCCGCGCGGATCACGTGCGCGCCCGTGTCGATCACGATCCCGCCCACGTGGATGACCGCCGGCGAGGGCGCCTCCCGGCCGGCCCGCCGCAGCACGGCGCGGATCCGGGCCACGAGCTCGCGCAGGAAGAACGGCTTGACCAGGTAGTCGTCGGCGCCGAGCTCGAGGCCGACGACGCGGTCGGCCTCCTCGCCGCGCCCGGTCACCACGATCACCGGCAGCGTGTCGTCGCCCTGGCGCAGGGACCGCAGCAGGTCCAGCCCGTCGCCGTCGGGCAGGCCGAGGTCGAGCACCACGAGGTCACACGGATGCTGGAAGCCGGCGAGCGCGGAGCGGGAGTCGGCCGCGACTCTGACGAGGAAACCGGCGCGCGTGAGGTAGGCGTCGCACATCGCCACCAGATCCGCGTCGTCCTCGATCAGCATGATCTTGGGACGACGGCCGGTGGGCGGGACGGATCCGCCGGTGAGGGCCACGTTGATCGCCTGTTGAAGTTTCCGCGGACAAACAGACCAGGTTGGCACGTTATCAAGGAGACAGCGGCCCCGCGCCCTTCGTGACCCGATCGAACTTGGCCCTCGAGGAGAACCCGGCAGCCATGTCCATCCCCGACGCCGACCACCGGAACATCCCCCCGCACGGACTCGCCGACCTCGCGGTGAACCGTCTCCTGCGGATCGGGCTGGACCTGAACCAGGCGCTCGCGTTCGTGGGCTCGCAGCACGGCTCCCCGGCCGGCCAGCGCATCCGTGTCGCGCTCGGCCGCATCGACGAGACGATCGACGAGCTCCGCCTCGCGATCATGCCCGGCCACAGATGACGGTTCGCGTACTGCTCGTCGACCAACCCGGCCCCGCCCGGAAGGTCGCCCGGTTACTCGCGGACGAAGCGAGCCTCGAGATCGTCGAGCAGGTCGCGTCGGTCGCCGAGGCCCTCGTCGCGGTCGACCGGCGGGCCGCGGACGTGGCGCTGCTGGCCCCGCAGCTGCCCGACGGCGACGGCCTCGCGTTGTGCCGCGAGCTGCGCCTGCGCTCCCCCGACCTGCGCTGCCTGCTGTTGACCCCGCACGCCGACGACGAGACGCTGTTCGCCGCGATCATGGCCGGCGCGTCCGGGCTCGCGCCCCGCGGCGGCACCGGCCTCGTCCAGGCCCTGCGGATCGTCGGCGCCGGCGGCTCCCTGCTGGACCAGCGGACCACCACCGCCCTGCTGAGGCGGCTGCGCCGCGAGCGCGAGGCCGGCGACCCGCTCTCCCGGCTCACCGGCGAGGAGCGCGCGGTGCTCGACCTGATCGCCGAGGGCATGTCGAACCGGCAGATAGCGGCCGCCTTGCACCTGGGCGGCAAGGACGTGAAGACCCACGTGTCGCGGCTGATGGGCAAGCTCGGCCTGCAGCGGCGCACGCAGCTCGCCGACCATGCCGTCCGCCTCCGCGCGGGCGAGGCCGTCTGATCAGGTCGTGGTCAGCGGGACCCGCCAGGTCAGCCGGGTGCCACCGGCCGGGCGGGAGGAGACCACGCAGCCACCACCGCACGAGCGGGCGCGGCGTTCGAGGTTGAGCAGGCCGCTGCGGGCCACGCCCGGCGGGATCCCGACGCCGTCGTCGGCGACGTCGACGACGAGCTCGTCGCCGGCCTCCACGGTGACCGTGATCGCGGCGGCCCGGGCGTGCCGGACCGAGTTGCTGATCCCCTCGCGCAGCGCGGCGAGCGTGTGCTCGGCCAGCGCCTCGGGCACCAGCGAGTCGACCGCGCCGGAGATGCGTACCGACGGCGAGATGCCGGTGCCCGCGCTGGTCTCGGCGACCACGTCGAGCATGCGGCGGCGCAGGCTCGTCTGGTCGGCCTCGTGCACGGTCTGCAGGTCGAAGATCGACGTGCGGATCTCGCGGACGGTCTCGTCGAGCTGGCTGACCACCCGGGTCACCCGGCCGCGGGCACTCGGGTCGTTGATGCGGCGGACGATGCCCTGCAGGCTCATGCCGGCCGCGAAGAGCCGCTGGATGACGTGGTCGTGCAGGTCGCCCGCGATCCGGTCGCGGTCGGCGAGCACGTCGAGCATCCGCTGCTGACGCTGCTTGTCCGCGAGCTCGAGGGCCAGCGACGCCTGGTCCGCGAACGACGCGAGGAGGGACAGCTGCTCCCCGCCGAACGGGTCGGCGCCCTTGTTTCGCAGGGCCAGCAGGAGCCCGCTGGACGCGGTCGACGGCGGGCCGAGCGGCACCGCGTGCGCGGGTCCGAACTCGCCGAGCACCGCGGAGTCCTCCCCGCGCAGCGGCATGAAGTCGTCGATCACGGTCGGCGTCCGGTCGGTGAGCACCGCCGCGAACGCGGGCTCGCCGGCCGGCACGGTCCGGCCGATCAGCTGCTCGGCCCGGGGCCCGGCGGCGGCGCGGACCTCGAGCTTGTCCCCGTCGGCGAGCAGGATCGCCGCGCTGTCCGAATGGGACAGTTCGCGGGTCCGGCGCACGATCAGGTCGAGCGCGTCCTCGGTCGAGGCGCCGCCCAGCAGCAGCGAGTTGACCTCGCCGGAGGCCTGCTGCCAGCGCTCGCGCAGCCGCGCCTCCTCGAACAGCCGGGCGTTCTCGACCGCGACCCCGGCGGCCGCGGCGAGCGCCTCGAGGACCACGACGTCGTCCCCGGTGAACTCGGCCTCGCCCTTCTTCTCGGTGAGGTAGAGGTTGCCGAACACCTCGTCCCGCAGCCGGACCGGAGTGCCGAGGAAGCTGCGCATCGGCGGGTGGTGGGCCGGGAAGCCGACCGAGGACAGGTGCTGGGTCAGGTCCGGCATCCGGATCGGGAACGGGTGCTGGATCAGGTGGCCGAGCAGGCCCTTGCCCTCGGGCAGGTGACCCATCTGGTCGCGGGTCTCCTGGTCGATGCCGACGTAGACGAACTCGGAGAGCCCCTCCTCGCTGACCACGCCGAGCGCGCCGTACCGGGCGTCGACCAGCTCGACCGCGGTCTGCACGATCCGCTGCAGGGTGCTCTCCAGCTCGAGCCCGGTGCTCACGGCGACGACGGCCTTCAACAGGCCCTGCAGGCGGTCGCGCGTGTTGGTGATCTCGGTGAGCCGGTCCTGGAGCTCGCTCAGCAGCTCGTCGAGGCGCAGGCCAGCCAGCGGAGCGCCCACGGTTGACCTCCGTGGTTCTCCTGGCGGCGCACCGTCCGACATGAGCACTCCCGACCCCTGGAGGACCAGTGTGCCCCGGTCCGCGGTCGATTGGCACCCCTGCTATCGACGGGTCTTCCCAGCTCGTTACGGCTGTACGAGCGTCCGCTCACCCGGCCAGCTCGGCCAGTGCGCTCTCGATGGTGCGGTGGAACGTCGGGTAGGCGTAGATCATCTGGCGCAGCAGCTTCGTGGGCACCTCCGCGTGCACCGCGACCACGAGCGCGCCCAGCACCTCGCCACCGACCGGGCCCGCCGACGTCGCCCCCACGAGCACGCCGCGGTCGGCGTCCTCGACGAGCTTGACGAACCCGTCGTTGCCGACCTTGTGGATGAAGCCGCGCGTCGACGCCGAGATCGGCACGAGCGCGGTTCGCACGTTCAGCCCCTGCTCGCGCGCCCGCGCCTCGGACAGGCCCACCGAGCCGATCTCCGGGTCGGTGAACGTCACCCGCGGCACGGCCCGGTAGTCGGCGGTCTCCGCGTCCTGTTCGCCGAGGATGTCCGCGGCGGCGATCCGGGCCTGGTACATCGACATGTGCGTGAACGCGCCCCGGCCGGTGATGTCGCCGATCGCCCACAGGCCGGGCGCCGCCCGCATGTGGTCGTCGGTGGTGACGCCGCGGGCCGCCTCGTTCAGGCCCATCGCGCCGATGCCGAGCGCGGCCATGTCGGTGTGCCGGCCGGCGGCCACGAGCACGCGGTCGGCGATCAGCGTCTCGCCGTTGTCGAGCTTGACCGAGAACTGGCCGTCGTAGTGCACCCGCGCCGCCGACAGCCCCGTGCGCACGGTGATCCCCTCCGCGGCGAACGCCCGCGCGAGCAGCTCGCCCGCCTCGGGCTCGTCGACGGGCACGAGCCGCTCCGGGCGCTGCACGACCGTCACGGCCGCGCCGAAGCGGGAGAAGACCTGCGCGAGCTCGCAGCCGACCGGACCGCCACCGAGCACGATCAATGACCCGGGGATCTCCTCGACGGCGACCGCGTCGCGGTTGGTCCAGTACGGCGACTCGGCCAGCCCGTCGATCGGCGGCACCGCCGGGTCGGTGCCGGTGTTGAGCACGATTCCCCTGCGGGCATTGAAGACCCGCTCACCGTCCGATGTGGACACCGTGACCTCGCGGTCGCCGGTGATCCGGCCGCGGCCGCGCACGAAGGTGCCGCCCGCGTTCTCGAACCGTTCCACCGCAACGGTGTCGTCCCAGTCGTCGGTCGCCTCGTCGCGGATGCGCTTGGCGACGGGCGACCAGTCGCGCTCGACACTGGCGGAGCCGGCGAGCGCGTCGACGCGCTTCGCCTCGCCGAGCGCGTCGGTGGCTCTGATCATGATCTTCGTCGGCACGCACGCGTAGTACGGGCACTCGCCGCCGACGAGCCGCGAGTCCACGCCGACCACGGACAGGCCCGCCCGGGCCAGCCTGGCGCCGATGTCCTCCCCGCCCGGCCCCATCCCGACGACGACGACGTCCACCTCGGTACCCGGCATCTCGACTCCCTGGGCTCGGTTGCGGAGTGCATCTGTGTGCAAGCACAGCATGTCGTTCCCGGCGCCGCAGCAGAAGACGCCGCGCCGCCGCTTGACCCTGGACCGTGCTCCAGGGTTTACCGTCGGTCCATGACCACGAGCGCTCCCGCCGGCCTGCAGGTGGCCGAGCTCGCCGCGGCCGCCGGGGTCGGCCCGGACACCGTCCGGTACTACGAACGCGCCGGGCTGATCGAGCCGCCGCCGCGCACCCCCGGCGGCTACCGCCGGTTCCCGCCCGAGACCGTGGAACGGCTGCGCTTCATCCAGGGCTGCCAGCGGCTCGGCCTGCGCCTGCGCGAGATCGGTGACCTGCTCGCCATCCGCGACACCGGCGTCTGCCCGTGCGAGCCGGCCGAGACGCTGCTGCGCCGCCGGGTCGACGAGATCGACGCGGAGCTGGCCCGGCTCGGCGCGCTGCGGGCCGACTTGGGGCGGATGCTCGACGGCCTGCAGCGCGACCCGTGCCCGCCACCCACTCCCGGCACCTGGTGCCCGCCGGTACTCCCGGACGTGGAAGGGAGGTGACCCCGCATGTGCTGCGATGACCTGATCTGCGGCTGCGGCTGCTGCTGAGCCGTCTCCCTCGCCGGCGAGGCGCCCGCCGGTCAGGGGACGAGGACCGCCGCGCCGTTGACCCGGCCGTCGGCGAGGTCGCGGAGCGCGCGGTCGGCCGTCTCGAGTGGATAGTCCGTCGTCTCCACGTGGAGGCGGTGCCGGCCGGCGAACGAGAGGAACTCCCTGGCCTGCGCCCGGGTGTTGGCCGTGACGCTGCGCAGCTGCCGGCCTTGGAACAGGTGCCGCTGGTAGTTGAGCGGCGGGATGTCGGACAGGTGGATGCCCGCGATCGCGAGCGTGCCGCCCCGGTCGAGCGCCGCCAGCGCCGGGAGCACGAGCTCGCCCGCCGGCGCGAAGAGGATCGCCGAGTCCAGCGGCTCGGGTGGCGCGTCCGCCGCGCCCTGGGCCGAGGTGACGCCGAGCGAGAGCGCGAGCCGCCGAGCCGCGGGGCTGCGGGTCATCACGTGCACCGTCGCGCCCTGGGCGATCGCGACCTGCGCGGCCAGGTGCGCGCTGCCGCCGAAGCCGTACACCCCGAGCCGCCCGCCCGGCGGCAGGTCGGACCGCACGAGCGCGTGGTAGCCGATGATCCCGGCGCACAGCAGCGGCGCGAGCGTCGAGTCGCTGTAGCCGGGCGGGAGCCGCAGCGCGTAGTCGGCCGGGACCACCGCGAGGTCCGCGTAGCCGCCGTCCGCGTCCCAGCCGGTGTAGCGCGACGCCGGGCAGAGGTTCTCCGCGCCGCGGCGGCAGAACCGGCACTTGCCGCAGGTGTCCCGCAACCACGCGATCCCGACGAGGTCGCCCGGCGCGAAGTCCCCCGCGCCGCGGACCACCTGCCCGACGACCTCGTGCCCGGGGACGACGAGCGGCCGGCGCACGGGCAGGTCGCCCTCGGCCACGTGCAGGTCGGTCCGGCACACGCCGCACGCCCGCACCCGGACCAGCAGCTCACCGTCCACCGGCTCCGGCGCCGGGACGTCCCGCAGCCGCATCGGCCCGGAGACCGCCGGGCCCGGCCGCTCGACCCGCCACGCACGCATGACGCAATCCTGCCGAAAAAGCCCGGGCCCGTGCAGGGCCCGGGCTCGTCCGGTCACACTCGGTGGCGCCGGGGCTCAGCAGTTCGGCGCGCTCCAGAAGCGGCTCGACTTGTTCCCGACGTGGGTGTGGTCGTTGTGGTCGGGGTAGCCCTGGCTCAGCAGCTCCTCGAAACCGGCCGACTTGCCGGCGTTCCACATCGAGCACTGGGACGGTCCGCTGGACAGGCCGAGGTCGGCGGCTTGCCCGTACATGTGCAGGCTCGTCGACGATCCGCCGACCGACGAGTTGCAGGACACGCTCCGGAAGGCGGAGGTGATCACCAGCGGCCGGTCGCCGAGCTTGTGGCGCATGGCCTCCAGCTGCCACATGATCCGGCGGATGTTCTCCTTCGCGGTCGCCGCGGACACCTTGCCGCCGTTGAAGTTGTTGGCGCCGCAGTTGTCGTCGAACTCCGAGTACGCGAAGTGCACGGGGGTGCAGTCCGCGTCCTGGAGCGCGTAGAGCTTGCTGAACGTCGCCGGCCCGGCGACGCCGTCCGCGGCGAGGCCGTACCCGGCCTGGAACCGCTTCACGGCGTTCGCGGTGGCCGGCCCGTACTGGCCGTCCAGCGCCAGGTTCTCCCCGGAGGACACCCACCCGGCGACGCGGATCTGCAGCTGGGTGACGTCCGAGCCGCTCGCTCCCTGGGAGAGCGTGCGGTTCCAGGTGAAGCACTCGTCCGCCGCGGCCTCGGGGGACGCGACCACGGCGATCGTGACGGTGCCGGCGATCGCGAGGACGAAGGCGGACAGGAGATAGGCAAGACGTTTGCGCATAACGCCTCCACAACGGGAATGCGACGGTGCAGGGGGTTCCGTCGCCGCGGAGATCGTGGCAGCGCGGATCTACCTAAGTCAACGCACAGTTGGACAATTTCCGCCAATCGGCCGACTTTGGCCCGTCACGGACGGCGTCCCGCTCGTGCCGGTCGCCTATCGTCGCGGCGTGGCGGGCTGGCGATCGGACCGGATCGGGTCGGCGTTGCGGGGCGAGAACCCGACCGTGCTGCGGCGGTTGGACGCCGGCTTCGCCGCCATCGGCGACGTCCAGTTCCTCCCGGGCTACTGCGTCCTGCTCGCCGCCTCGCCGGACGCGCGAGGGCTGACCGACCTGCCCCGCCGGGAGAGGTGGCGGTTCCTCGCGGACATGGACCTGCTCGGCGAGGCGGTCGAGCGGGTGTGCGCGCACCGCGACCCGGAGTTCCGGCGGGTGAACCTGGAGATCCTGGGCAACACGGACCCGTTCCTGCACGCGCACGTGCGGCCCCGCTTCGACTGGGAGCCGGCGCACCGGGTCGGTCGGCCGGCCTGGCTGTATCCGGCCGGGTACTGGTCCGATCCGGCGCACGCGCTCGGCCCGCGGCACGACGGGCTCCGCGCCGAGCTGGTAGCCGAGATCGACCGGCTGCGCGCGGGTCAACGCGGTCTTGAGCCGTAGTCACTGAACGGGTCGTCTCGTTCGCGGACTGCTTGGCGGAAGCCGGCCTCCTGGGCGCGGGCCACGAAGTCGCGGCCCTCCTGCGTGTGGCGGGCGACGCCGTCGAAGAGGCGGCCCAGCGTCGTCGCCGAGCGGAGGCCCATGTTCTCCGCCGTCTGGTTGCACGCGAGCTTCAGCATCTCGAGCTGGTTCCCGGGCAGGAGGGCCATCCGGCGGGCCAGTGCGGCGGCGTGCTCTTGTAGCGCGTCGTCGGGGACGCACTCGCAGATCAGGCCGATCTCCGCCGCCTTCCGCGCGGGGATCTCGTCCCCCGTCAGCAGGTACCGCTTCGTCTGCTCGAAGCCGATCCGGTACACCCACATCGGCGTCGTCGGCGTGCCCCAGACTCGTGCGGGCGGGTAGCCGAAGGTCGCGCCCTCCCCCGCCACGATCAGGTCCGCGCAGAGCACCAGGTCCGTCCCGCCGGCGACGCACCAGCCCTGCACCGCCGCGATCGTGGGCTTCGCCGCGTACCAGAGCTTCAGGTACACGTCCACGAACGAGCTGATGAGACGGTAGTCCTGCGCCGAGTCCCACACCCGCTCCCCGGCCTGCGCCGCGGTCGACCAGTCCAGCCCGTACCCCGCGCAGAACGCCTTGCCGTCCGCGCGCAGCAACATCACCCGCACCGAAGGGTCCGCGTCCGCCTCGTCGATGGCCGCGGCGAGCTCGTCGCGCAGCTGCGGCGTGATCGTGTTGTACTCCGCGGGCCGGCTCAGGACGATCGACCGGACACCGGCCTCGGTCTCCGTGCGAAGGGCCGCGCCCATCACTTGGTCCGGGCGCGCTCGATGATCGCCGCGGTGTCCACGCCGGCGGGCAGCGTGCCGAACGCGACGCCCCAGTCGCCGTCGAGCCGCGAGGCGCAGAACGCGTCCGCCACGGCGGGATGGCCGTACTGCACCAGCAGCGAACCCTGCAGCACCAGCGCCATCCGCTCCACCAGCCGCCGCGCACCGGCCTGCGCCGCGGCGGGGTCGGCCGCCAGCCGCACGATCTCCCGCTCCAGCCCGCCGATCGCGGCGTCGAGCCGGGCGTCGTAGCCGGCGCCCTGGTTGACCTCGTTCAGGAACGCCTCGGTGCCCGACCGCATGGCGCGCAGCACGTCCAGCGCCGCGACGTTGCCCGAGCCCTCCCAGATGGAGATCAGCGGTGCCTCGCGGTAGAGCCGCGGCATGCCCGACTCCTCCACGTAACCGTTGCCGCCCAGGCATTCCAGCGCCTCGGCGGCGTGCGCGGACGCCCGCTTGCACACCCAGTACTTGCTCACCGCGAGCCCGAGCCGGCGGAACGCGGCCGCCTGCTCGTCGCCGGCCACGGCGCGGTCGGTGGCGCCGGCCAGCCGCATGGCGAGCGTCGTGGCCGCCTCGGACTCGATCGTCAGGTCCGCGAGGACGTTGCGCATCAACGGGGTGTCGACGAGGTAGCTGCCGAACGCCTGCCGGTGCGTCGCGTGGTGGACGGCCTGCACGAGCCCGGCGCGCATCCCGGCGGCACCCGCGATCACGCAGTCGAGCCGGGTCATGTTGACCATCTGGATGATCGTGCGGACGCCCTGGCCCTCCTCCCCCACGAGCCACGCGACCGCCTCGTCGTACTCGACCTCGGAGGACGCGTTGGAGCGGTTGCCGAGCTTGTCCTTCAGCCGCTGCAGGTGCATCCGGTTGCGGGTGCCGTCGGGCAGCACGCGCGGGAGCAGGAAGCAGGACAGCCCGCCGGGCGCCTGGGCGAGCACGAGGAAGACGTCGCACATCGGCGCGGACGTGAACCACTTGTGGCCGGTGAGCAGGTAGCTGCCGTCCGGCTGCGGGACCGCGCGCGTGGCGTTGGCGCGGACGTCCGAGCCGCCCTGCTTCTCGGTCATCGACATGCCGGCGGTCAGCCCGCGCTTGGTCTCCGGCACGCGCAGGCCCGGGTCGTAGACGTTCGCGGTGAGCAGCGGCTCGAACCGCGCGGCCAGCTCGGCGTTGTGCCGCAGCGCGGGGACCACGGCGTAGGTCATGGAGACCGGGCAGAGGTGGCCGCCCTCGACCTGCCCCCACAGGTAGAACTTCGCGGCGCGGGCGACGTGCGCGCCCTTGCGGTCGTCGGCCCACGGGCCGGCGTGCAGGCCGCGCTCGACCGCGACCGTCATCAGCTCGTGGTAGACGGGGTGGTACTCGACCTCGTCGATGCGGTGGCCGTACCGGTCGTGGGTGCGCAGGACCGGCTCGTGCTCGTTGGCGAGGCGGCCCCACTCCTGGGCCGCGGCGCCGCCGGCCAGCGCGCCGAGCGCGTGCAGGTCGTCCTCGGCCCACCCGGCGCCCTCGCGGCGCAGGCCCTCGAGCAGTGCGGGGTCCTCGGCCGTGTCGTGCCCGACGAGTGGCGGGACCTGGTTCGTGACGTCGTGAGTTGCCGGCATGGCGGTCATGTTACATTTTTCAAACACGTGACGCCAGACTCGTAAGGGAGCCGATGCCCGACGTCTCCGGCCTGCGCCCGCTGACCGCGCGGTCCGCGGTGCTCAGCACGCTGCTCGGGGCGCACCCGCCGCGGCTGCCCGCGCGCAGCCTGGTGAAGGTCGGCGAGCTGTTCGGGATCGCCGAGGGCACGATCCGCGTGGCGCTGTCCCGCATGGTCGCGGCCGGCGACCTGGTACAGGAGGGCGGCGACTACGCGCTGACGTCGCGGTTGGCCCAGCGGCAGGCCCGGCAGGACGCCAGCCGCACCCCGGCGGTCCGCCCGTGGTCCGGCGAGTGGGAGATCGCCGCGGTCACGGCGGACCGCCGCCCGCCGGCGCAGCGCTCGGCCTTCCGCCAGACGATGGCCGAACTCCGGCTGGCCGAGCTGCGCGAGGGCACCTGGCTCCGGCCGGCCAACCTGGCCCGCCCCCTCGCCGGCTTCGACGGCACGGACTGCGTGGTCCTGCTCGGCCGGCCGGTCGGCGACCCGGCCGAGCTGGCGGCGAGGTTGTGGGACCTGCCGGCGTGGGCGGCGCGCGCCCGCGCGCTGCGCGAGGCCCTGGACTCCGCGATGGACCGGGCCGGCGGCCTGCCGGAAAGTTTCACGCTCGCGGCCGCGGTGCTCCGCCACTTCGTCGCCGATCCGCTGCTGCCCGCGGAACTCCTCCCGCCCCGCTGGCCGGGCGAGTCGCTGCGCGCCCGCTACGAGGACTTCGACCGGACGTTCCAGGCCGTCCTGCGCGCACACATCGGCGTCGAGTGATCGTCACTCTTCGCGTACAGACGATCAACGGACCCGTGCTTCCGCAGCTCACGTGGGTGACACTGGACGGATGACGGGGTGGCAGTTCTGGGTCGACCGTGGCGGCACGTTCACCGACATCGTGGCGCTTCGGCCCGACGGCGGGCTCACGACGCACAAGCTGCTATCGGACAACCCGTCCCGCTACGCCGACGCCGCGGTCGCCGGCATCCGCGCTCTGCTCGGCCTCGCGGACGGGCAGGACGTCCCCGCCGACGACATCGACCAGGTCCGCATGGGCACCACCGTCGCCACCAACGCGCTGCTCACCCGCGGCGGTGAGCGCACCGCGCTGGTGATCACCAAAGGCTTCCGCGACGCATTGCGCATCGCCTACCAGAACCGGCCGCGGATCTTCGCCCGCCACATCGAGCTGCCCGAACAGCTCTACGAGCGCGTCATCGAGGTCGACGAGCGGATCCAGGCCGACGGCACCGTCGTCCGCCCGCCCGACCTCGACGCGTTGCGCGGCGAGTTGCAGCAGGCGCGCGAAGACGGGATCTCCTCGCTCGCGGTCGTGTGCCTGCACAGCCACCTCCACCCCGCTCACGAGGAGGCCATCGGCAAGCTCGCCGAGCAGCTCGACTTCGCCCAGATCTCGCTGTCCAGCGAGGTCAGCCCGCTGATGAAGCTGGTCCCGCGCGGCGACACGACGGTCGTCGACGCGTACCTCTCCCCCGTGCTGCGCCGCTACGTCGACGCGGTCGCCGGGCAGCTCGCGGGCGTGCGGCTGATGTTCATGCAGTCCAACGGCGGGCTCGCCGAGGCGGGCCACTTCCGCGGCAAGGACGCGATCCTGTCCGGGCCGGCGGGCGGGATCGTCGGCATGGCGCGGATGTCCCAGCTCGCCGGATACGACAAGGTCATCGGCTTCGACATGGGCGGCACGTCGACCGACGTCTCGCACTTCGCCGGCGACTACGAGCGCGTCTTCCACACGCTGGTCGCGGGCGTCCGGCTGCGCGCGCCGATGCTGTCGATCCACACGGTCGCCGCGGGCGGCGGGTCGATCCTGCACTTCGACGGCAGCCGCTACCGGGTCGGCCCGGACTCGGCCGGCGCCAACCCGGGCCCAGCCTGCTACCGGGGCGGCGGCCCGCTGACCGTGACCGACGCGAACGTCATGCTCGGCCGCGTGCAGCCGGCACACTTCCCGCACGTGTTCGGCGAGGACGGCGACCAGCCGCTCGACGCGGAGATCGTCCGGACCAGGTTCACCGAGCTGGCCGAGCGGATCGGCAGCGAGACGGGCACCGGGCGCACCCCGGAGCAGGTCGCCGAGGGCTTCCTGCGCATCGCGGTGGCGAACATGGCGAACGCGGTCAAGCGGATCTCCGTCGAGAAGGGCCACGACGTCACCGAGTACGTGCTGACGACGTTCGGCGGCGCGGGCGGCCAGCACGCGTGCGCGGTCGCGGACTCGCTCGGCATCCGGACGGTGCTGGTGCCGCCGATGGCCGGCGTGCTGTCCGCGCTCGGCATCGGCCTCGCGGACACCACGGCCATGCGCGAGCAGTCGGTCGTCGCGCCGCTGAACGAGGACACGATGCCGCGGCTGCGCGAGGTCGCCGACGACCTGGCCGCGACCACGACCGCCGAGCTGCGCGACGAGGGCGTGCCCGAGGACCGCGTCAAGATCACCCGCCGCGCGCACCTGCGCTACGACGGCACCGACACGACGGTCCAGGTCGAGCTCGCCGACCTCGAGGCGATGACCGGCGCGTTCGAGGCGGGCTACCGCCGGACGTACTCGTTCCTCATGGACCGCCCGCTGATCGTCGAGGCGATGTCGGTCGAGGCCACGGGGCTCACCGAGCAGCCGGACCTCTCCCATGCCGCGATCGCGGCCGAGCCGGGCGAGCCCGGGACCGTGTCGCTGTACACGGAGGACGCCTGGTGCGACGCGCCGCTGTACGAGCGGGAGCGGATGCGCCCGGGCGAGTCGGTCACCGGCCCGGCGATCATCGCGGAGGCCAACGCGACGACCGTCGTCGAGCTGGGCTGGCGCGCGTCGCTGTCGGAGTCGGGCCACCTGCTCGTCGAGCGGGAGGAGGCGATCGCCGACGAGTCCGATGTGGACGCGTCGCGTGCGGACCCGGTGCTGCTGGAGATCTTCAACAACCTGTTCATGTCGATCGCCGAGCAGATGGGGACCGCACTCGAGTCCACCGCGCAGTCGGTGAACATCCGCGAGCGGCTGGACTTCTCGTGCGCGCTGTTCGACGCGGAGGGCAACCTGATCGCGAACGCGCCGCACATTCCCGTCCACCTCGGATCGATGGGCACGAGCGTCCAGGAGGTCGTCCGCCGGGCGGGCGGCGACATGCGGCCTGGTTCGGTGTACGCGGTGAACGACCCCTACCACGGCGGGACGCACCTGCCGGACGTGACGGTGGTGACGCCGGTCTTCTCCGGTGGCGACCTCCTGTTCTTCGTCGCCTCCCGCGGCCACCACGCGGAGATCGGCGGCATCACGCCGGGCTCGATGCCGGCCGGGAGCCGGGAGGTGCACGAGGAGGGCGTGCTGTTCGACAACTGGCTGCTGGTGGCGGACGGCGAGCTGCGCGAGGAGGAGACGCTCGAGCTGCTCTCGTCCGCGCCGTACCCCTCGCGTGACCCGCAGACCAACCTGACCGACCTGCGCGCGAAGATCGCCGCGAACACGAAGGGCGTGGCCGAGGTCGGCAAGATGATCGACCACTTCGGACTGGACGTGGTGCGCGCGTACATGCGGCACGTGCAGGACAACGCGGAGGAGGCGGTCCGCCGCGTACTCGACGCCCTCGGCACGTCCGAGATGGCCGGCGAGTACCGGTACGAGATGGACTCGGGCGCGGTGATCGCGGTCCGCATCACGGTCGACCGCGAGTCGCGGTCGGCGACGATCGACTTCACCGGCACGTCGGACCAGCTCGGCACGAACTTCAACGCGCCGAGGTCGGTCTCCACCGCGGCGGTGCTGTACGTCTTCCGCACCCTGGTGGCCGACGAGATCCCGCTGAACGACGGCTGCCTACGTCCACTTCGGATAGTCATCCCCGATGGTTCGATGCTCGCGCCGTCCTACCCGGCCGCGGTGGTGGCGGGCAATGTCGAGACGTCCCAGGCGATCACGGGCGCGCTGTACGCGGCGCTGGGCGCGCAGGCCGAGGGCTCGGGCACGATGAACAACGTGACCTTCGGCAACGAGCACCACCAGTACTACGAGACGGTGGGCTCGGGTTCGGGCGCGGGCGAGGGTTTCGCCGGGGCGTCGGTGGTGCAGACACACATGACGAACTCGCGGTTGACGGACCCGGAGGTGCTGGAGTGGCGCTTCCCGGTGTTCCTGGACGAGTTCGCGGTGCGCCGGGGCAGCGGCGGCGCGGGCCGCTGGCGCGGCGGTGACGGTGCGGTCCGGCGAATCCGTTTCCGCGAGCCCATGACGGTGTCGACGCTGACCGGCCACCGGCGCGTGCCGCCGTACGGCATGGCGGGTGGCGAGCCGGGCGCACTGGGCCGCAACCGGATCCTGCGGGCGGACGGCTCGGTGACCGAGCTGTCGGGCTGCGACAGCGCGGACGTCGGCGCCGACGACATCCTGGAGATCGAGACCCCGGGCGGGGGCGGCTACGGCGAGAAGTGAAAACCGCGTTCCCGACCATCGTCTGGACTGTCCCCTGGCCGGTGAACCTCCGTTTCCCCGGCACGTCCGAATGGGTACACAGGGACGATTTGATCGGGGAACCCAAATGCGGATGAACACGACTCGCGCACTGCTCGCCGGCCTGGTGACGGCCGCCGCGCTGCTCACGGCCTGCGGCGGCGAACGGCAAGCGGCCACAGAGGACACGCCGACGACCACGACCACGACGTCCTCCACGGCGGCGTCCACTTCGTCCGGTCCGGCCGGCTCGGAGTCACCGGAAACCACGTCCAGCGCGGCAGACGAGGGCGACGGCGGCGGGGCCGGTATCGCCCCCGGCGAGCCGGACCCCAACGGGAGCGATCCGGAGCTCGGGGCGAGCTGCGGCGACGTGGACGGGGCGAACGGCAAGGTGGACGTGTTCGCCGAGGACACTCCGACCGGCCGGGTCGGCTGCGTGGAGGCGATCAACGTGGTCACCGAGTACTTCGCGAAAGCCCCCGCGAAGGGCGTGGGAGACGAGTACGCGCTGACCGTGGACGGCTGGACCTGCGTCACCGACACCGGCGCGGAAGGCAGCGGCAACGTCGCCTGCGAGAAGGACGGGCTCGCCTTCCACACCCGGCCGTGACCCGATTCCGGCGATCCGGCGGCTCCCGCGTGGGGCCGCCGGCTCTCGGGTAGCGTGCGCCTATGCTCGGCCTCCCAGACGACGTGACCTGCTGCCTGTTCGACCTCGACGGGGTGCTCACCAGCACCGCCGAGCTGCACCGCGCCGCGTGGAAGGAGACCTTCGACGCGCTGCTGCGGGCCAGGGACGGCGCCGGGTTCAAGCCGTTCACCGAGGCGGACTACAACAACTACGTCGACGGCCGGCCGCGCTACGACGGGGTCCGCGAGTTCCTCCGGTCGCGCGACATCACCCTGCCCGAGGGCTCGCCCGACGACTCGCCGTCCACCGAGACCGTGCAGGGGGTCGGCAACCGCAAGAACGACCGCGTCCAGCAGATAATCGCCGAGCGGGGTGTCACGCCCTACCCCGGCTCGGTCCGCTACCTCGACGCCGCCGCGAAGGCCGGCTTGAAGATCGCGGTCGTCACCTCGTCGGCCAACGGTGCTGCCGTGCTCGACGCCGCCGACCTGTCCAAGTACATCCAGGCGCGCATCGACGGGATCGTCATCGCCGAGCGCAAGCTGCGCGGCAAGCCCGCGCCCGACTCGTTCCTCGCCGGTGCGGAGGCGCTCGGGATGGACAAGACGCAGGCCGCCGTGTTCGAGGACGCGCTGTCCGGCGTGCAGGCCGGCAAGACCGGCGGCTTCGGCTACGTCGTCGGCGTCGACCGGGTCGGGCAGGCCGACGCCCTCCGCACGCACGGCGCGGACGTCGTCGTCACCGATCTCGCCCAGCTGCTGGACGGCGAGTCATGACGCACGGTTTCCAGATCGACCCGTGGCAGCTGCGCTGGAACAACCTCGACCTCGCCGCGCTCGAGCGCACCGAGTCGATCTTCGCGCTCTCCAACGGCCACATCGGCATGCGCGGCACGTTCGAGGAGGGCGAGCCGACCGGCCTGCCGGGCACGTACCTCAACGGCTTCTACGAGCAGCACATGCTGCCCTACGCCGAGGCCGGGTACGGCTACCCCGAGGACGGCCAGACGATCGTCAACGTCACCGACGGCAAGATCATCCGGCTGCTCGTGCAGGACGAGCCGCTCGACATGCGCTACGGCCGCGCGGTCGAGCACTACCGCGCCCTCGACTTCCGCTCCGGCACCCTGCGCCGCGACACCGTCTGGGAGTCGCCGACCGGCCGCCGGGTGCGCGTGCGCACCGAGCGGCTGGTGTCGTTCACCCAGCGCGCGGTGGCAGCGATCCGCTACGAGGTCGAGCCGCTCGACGGGGGCGCGCAGCTGGTCGTCCAGTCCGAGCTGCTCGCCAACGAGCCCATCGAGTCGCACACCAAGGACCCCCGCGTCGCCGCGACGCTCTCCGCACCGCTCGAGTACGAGGACGGCTCCGCGCACGACTACCGGGCGGTGCTGGTCCACCACACGCGCAGGTCCGGCCTGCGCATGGCCGCCGGTATGGACCACGAGCTCGAGATCGACGACGGGCTGCGCTGCGACATCCTCGCCGAGGAGAACCTCGCCCGGCTGACCGTGGCCGTCGACGTGCCGAGCGGCTCGACGCTGCGGATGACCAAGTACCTCGGCTACGGCTGGTCGGCCCGCCGGTCCGCCCCGGCGCTGCGCGCGCAGGTCGCCGCCGCGCTGGCCGGTGCTCTGCAGACCGGGTGGGAAGGCCTGCTCGCCGAGCAGCGCAGCTTCCTCGACGACTTCTGGGCCACCGCCGACATCGAGATCGACGGCGACGACGAGCTGCAGCAGGCCATCCGGTTCGCGCTCTTCCACGTCCTGCAGGCCGGGGCCCGCGGGGAGAGCCGGGCGATCCCGGCCAAGGGCCTGACCGGACCCGGCTACGACGGGCATTCCTTCTGGGACACCGAGACCTTCGTGCTGCCGGTGTTCACCTACACCGTGCCCGAGGCCGCCCGCGACGCGCTGCACTGGCGGCACTCCACAATAGACAAGGCGCGCGAGCGGGCGGACGCGCTCGGCCTCGACGGCGCCGCGTTCCCGTGGCGGTCGATCAACGGTGCCGAGTGCTCCGCGTACTGGCCGGCCGGCACCGGGGCGTTCCACGTGTCGGCCGACGTGTCCGACGCGGTCGTCCGCTACCTCAACGCGACCGGTGACACGGACTTCGAGCGCGACCAGGCCGTCGAGATCCTCGTGGAGACCGCGCGCCTGTGGCTCTCGCTCGGCCACCACGACGTGCACGGCGGCTTCCGCATCGACGGCGTCACCGGCCCGGACGAGTACACCGCGGTGGTGGACAACAACGTCTACACCAACCTGATGGCGCAGCGGAACCTGCGCGAGGCCAGCGAGGTCTGCGCCCGCCAGCCCGAGTCGGCGGCGATGCTCGGCGTGACCGAGGAGGAGACCAAGGCCTGGCGCATGGCCGCGGACAAGATGGTCCTGCCCTACGACGAGGTGCTGAAGGTGCACCCGCAGTCGGAGCGGTTCACCGAGCACGCCGAGTGGGACTTCGAGGACACGCCCGACGAGCACTACCCGCTGCTGCTCAACTACCCGTACTTCGACCTGTACCGCAAGCAGGTGGTCAAGCAGGCCGACCTCGTGCTCGCGATGTACCTGCGCGGCGACGCGTTCTCCGCGGAGGAGAAGGCCCGCAACGTCACCTACTACGAGGCCCGGACGGTGCGCGACTCGTCGCTGTCGGCGTGCCCCCAGGCGGTGATGTGCGCCGAGGGCGGCCACCTGGACCTCGCGTTCGACTACTTCGCCGAGGTGGCGTTCACCGACCTGCACGACCTGCACCACAACGTGCGCAACGGGCTGCACATCGCGTCGCTCGCCGGCGCGTGGGTGGTCGCGGTCGCCGGGTTCGGCGGCATGCGCGACTACAACCACACGCTGCACTTCTCCCCGCGGCTGCCCCGGGCGATAACCCGGATGGCTTTCCGGCTCACCTACCGGGGCAGCCGCTTCGCTGTGGAGATAGGTCAGGACGAGGCGACCTACACGCTGCTGGACGGACCGGAGCTGGTGGTGACCCACCACGGCGAGGACATCGCGCTCGCCGCTGAGCCCACGAGCCGACCGATCCCGCCGGCGCCGAAGCGCCCGACGCCGGCCCAGCCGGCCGGCCGGGCCCCGCGGCGGCGAGGTCCCCGGTAGCGAGCCGGGGACCTCGCTAGAGCAGGATGACCTCGCGGGTGCCGTCGGGCCCGGTGACCGTCAACTGCTCACCGCCTTCCTTGATGGCTCGATAGACGAAGTCGCCATAGCCGACGAGGCGCCGCAGCGCCTCGGTGAGCGTGATGCCCTCGCGCGTGATCACGTTCTCCAGCGCGCGCACCATCTCCGGCGAGATGGCCACGTTGATCCGCTTCGGCGTGACGGTGGGGCGGCTGTGCTGAGGGGATTCGACGCCCGGGCGGTTACCCGACATGACCACATCCTGATCTGTGCGCATAACGAGCACTTCCTGACGACTGATCGGCCTGTTGTGATCCCGCCCCGGACAACGCCTCCGTATGGCCGTATGTCCGCCGCCACTAGGCAGCCTCACCAAGTTTGGCACGGCTGATACATCGATGCAACACGTGTCAGCCACACGATAGGCGTTGTTTATGTGGCAATCTGGAGCTACGCTGCACTATAGAGTGACGTTCGCATGGCGAACACCCCGCTCCGGTCCCGCTTCCCGGCGGTGCCACCGCATCGCCGGCCCAGACTTAAGGAACGGCGAATCATGCAGGACACCAGCCCGGCAGCGAGCCAGCGTCCCGAGCCGGTCACCGGCCGCGACGCCGAAGGCGCGGCGCGGGTGGAGGTCACCTGGTTCGAGGACTGCGTCGACCAGCCGGTCGACACGCCGCTCATCGCGTTGCTACCGCTCCCGGACTCGTCATGACGCCCGCGCCGGAGCCGCCGTGGCTGCTGCGCCGCTTCCGCAAGCCACCCGCGGGCGTGGTCGAGGAGGACGGCACCTGGGTGGACGGCTCGGTGCCGGGCAACCGCGAGCTGATCGCGCGCGGGCGCGAGCTCGAGCTGCGGGCGCAGCAGGCCGAGATCGAGGCGAAGTCCGCGGCGCGGCGGCACTACCTGCGGATGCAGACGTGGGTGCTGCTCGGCGTCGGCGCGCTGATCCTGCTCACGATCCTGGCGCTGGTGCTCGGCCTGTGGGTGCACGCGATCAGCGCGCCGTTCGCGACCGAGCTCGCCCGGATCACGCTGCCCATCCTGCTGGGCGCGGCGGCGACGATCGTCGGGGCGTTCTTCGGCGTGGGCGCGAACGTCAATCCGGGGCGGGACTTCGACATCCGGCGGCAGGGCAAGCGCGGGCGTCGGTCGTCCGACTCCCCCGACGACTCCTAGCCGCTCCCGGCCGTTCCCGGCCGTGCCCAGCCGTTCCGGCTTGTCCCCGCTGGTCCCGGTCGGTCAGCGGGGCGCGGGTATGAGCAGGAACAGCGGGGTGTCGACAGGGCAGTCGGAGGCGTCGAACCACGTCTCGTCGATCGGTTCGATGCCGCTCACCAGCAGCTGCCCTTCTTTCCGGCGGACCGGGCACGGATCGGCGAGGTCGCCGCACACGCGCCAGGTAGCCGTGTGTTCGCGGAACGGGGCGGAGCTTGTGTCTGGCATTTGCGTGTCGCCCTCCTCGGCGCCAAGCTACGAGGATAACGCGGTGTCGACACTGGTTCAACAGTCCGTGAGTGTCGATTGTGTGTAATGGCCGTGTTGCGTATGCGCCTTCCGCACACCTACACTTACCCCGTTTGGCCTCGCCTACCATCACGGGATGTGATCATGTCGGCTAAGAGCGCACGAGCCGAGTCCACGCAAAGCCAGCGCGCGGAGCCGAAGCGGATCAACGTGGCGGTTTCCCCGGACACGGTCACCGCGCTGGAGAACGTGATCGAGCGAGAGGGCGTCACCCTCACCGAGGCCCTGCGCCGCCTCATCGGCTACGGCGACTTCGTCTACCGAGCCGTCCGCGAGAACCGAGAACAGCTGATAGTCAAGGGTTCCGAGGGCACCCGCGAGGTGGTCCTCCTCTGACGGGCGCCCACGGCCGTCGAGCTACTCCGTCACGAAGCTGGTCCCCAGGGCCTGCCAGTCGAGCACCGGCGCGGCCAGGTCGCGGATGGTCGCCAGCAGGCCCAGCCGCGCGGCCCGTACCTCCGGGTCCTCGGCCATCACCAGGATGTCGTCGAAGAACGTGTTGATCGGGGTGGTCAGGGCGGTCGCCGCCGCCACGAAGTCCGCGAGCGAGTGCGGGCCCGTACCGAGTGACTCGGTCACCTTCACCAGCGTCTGGTGCAGCGCGCTCTCCGCCGGCTCGGTGAGCCGGGCCGGCTCGTACGCCGCCGCCGTGTCCGGGGGGACGATGCGCCGGACCCGCTGCAGCGCCGCGACCAGGCCCGCGAAGTCCGCGTCGCCCACGCGGTGCTCGATCTCCGCCAGCGTCTCGTCGGCGGTGGCCGGGGGCAGGGCGACGACCGCGGCCACGTGCCGGTGGTCGTGACCCGCGTCCAGCAGCTGCTGCTCGAACCGCCGGGTCGTGAACTCGGCTACCTCGTCCAAAGTGGACGACGGAACATCGATGCCCTGCGCCCGCACGTGCGTGGCCGCCGCGGTCAGCCCACGCGGCAGCGTGATCGCCCGCAGCGACGGGTGCGCCCGCAGGATGCTGATCACCCCGGCCGCCGCCCGCCGCAGGCCGAACGGGTCCGAGCTGCCGGTCGGCGCGGCGCCGACCGCGAACAGGCCGACCAGCATGTCGAACCGGTCCGCCAGCGCCAGGACGGCCCCGGGCAGCGAACCGGGCGGCGCGTCGCCCGCCGAACGCGGGCGCTCCATGTCGAACAGCGCCTGCGCGACCTCCGGGGTCTCCCCCGCCCGGATGGCGTACTCGCGGGCCATCACGCCGGCCAGCGAGGTCAGCTCGACCACCATCTGTGACCCCAGGTCGAACTTCGCGAGCGAAGCCGCGCGCGACAGCGTGGCCTGGTCCGAAGTAGACAACTCGGTGCCGAGATCCGCGGCGACCGACGCGATCCGCGAGGCCCGGTCGGTCATCGAGCCCAGCCGCTCCTCGAACGCGAGCCGCGACAGCTCCGCCTTCATCGCGGCCGGCGCCACCTTCAGGTCCGCCCGCCAGAAAAAGCTCGCGTCCTCGTACCGCGCCCGCAGCACGGCCTCGTTGCCCGCCCGCACCGCGTCGACGTCGCACGACCCGTTCGCCACCGCCACGAAGTGCGGCAGCAGCTCGCCCGACGCGGACCGCACCGGCAGGTACCGCTGGTGCTTGCGCATCACGGTCGTCAGGATCTCCGACGGCAGCTCGAGGTACGACGACGCGAACCCGCCCAGGATCGCGTTCGGTTCCTCGACGAGGTTCGTGATCTCGTCCAGCAGCGCCGACTCGCCGTCGACGTCGATCGTCCCGCCCACCGACGCGGCCAGCTCCTGCGCCGCCGACACGATCGCCGCCCGCCGGTCCACGACCGGCGCGGTGATCCCGTGCGAGGACAGGAACTCCAGGTACCCCGCGGCCGAGCGCACCTCCACCACCGGCGGCGACGCCGTGCGGTGCACCCGCGTGGTCCGCCCGGCCAGCAACGACGACGCGACGACCGGCACGACCTCCGACCCCAGCAGCGCCACCAGCCAGCGAACCGGCCGGCTGAACGACAGCTTCGGGTCGTTCCACCGCATGTTCTTGTCAGCCCGCAGCTCCGCGACGATCTCGCCGAGCACCCCGCTCAGCACCTCGACCGCCCCGCGCCCGACGTCGGTCTTCATCACGCCGACGTGCTCGACGCCGTCGACGGAGACCCGCTCCAGCGCCGACACGTCGACGCCCTGACCGCGCGCGAAACCCTGCGCCGCCTTGGTCGGCGCGCCGGAGTCGTCGAACGCGGCCGACACCCGCGGGCCGCGGACGAACCGCTCCGCGTCCGGCTCCCGCGGGGCCACGTCCGCGACCAGCGCGACGAGCCGGCGCGGCGTCGCGTGCACCTCGACCGTGCCGTGCGCCAGCCGGGTCGCGCCGAGCTTGTCCACCAGCGTCTCCCGCAGCGCGCGAGCGGAGCGGGAGACCTCGCCGGGCGGCAGCTCCTCGGTGCCGATCTCGAACACCAGCGGCGCGGCCGCGGAGACCGACGGCAACGACGACGGCGCCGCCGCGGGCTCCGGCAGGACGCTGGTCCCCAGCGGGTGGCCGAGCTCCTCGCGCCGCGCCGCCCACAGCTGGGACACCTCGCGGGACAGCCCGCGCATCCGGCCGAAGGCACGCGCCCGCTCGGTCGTGGAGATCGCGCCGCGCGAGTCCAGCACGTTGAACGTGTGCGAGCACTTCAGCACGTGGACGTAGGCCGGCACCGGCAGCCGCGCGTCGAGCATCCGGCGCGCCTCGGCCGCGTACTCCTCGAACAGCCGCCGCTGCGTGTCGACGTCCGCGTCGTCGAGGTAGTACCGGCTCATCTCGTACTCGGACTGGCCGAACACCTCGCCGTAGGAGATGCCGGGCGCGTACGCGATGTCCCTGAAGTTGCTGACGTTCTGCAGCGCCATGATGATGCGCTCGACGCCGTAGGTGATCTCCACCGAGACGGGGTCCAGGCTCATCCCGCCGGCCTGCTGGAAGTAGGTGAACTGGGTGATCTCGAGCCCGTCCAGCCAGACCTCCCAGCCAAGCCCCCAGGAGCCGGTCGCCGGGTTGGCCCAGTTGTCCTCCACGAACCGGATGTCGTGGGCGTGCACGTCGATGCCGAGCGCCTCGAGGCTCGCGAGGTACTGCTCCTGCGGGTCGCCCGGGTCGGGCTTGAGGATGACCTGGAACTGGGTGTGCGTCTGCAGCCGGTTGGGGTTCTCGCCGTACCGGGAGTCGTCGGGCCGCACGCTGGGCTCCACGTAGGCCACCCGCCACGGCTCCGGACCCAGCACGCGCAGGATCGTCGCCGGGTTGAGGGTGCCGGCGCCGACCTCGGTGTTGAACGGTTGCACGATCATGCAGCCACGATCGGTCCAGTATCGGGTCAGCGCGAGCAAGGCGTCCTGCATGGTTAGCACTGGACAACCCTAATGTTTGGTGTCGATGGTCGGGTCGATGGGCCGCCGCAGGCCGCCGCTGCGGCACACTCGACGGGTGCTGCAGGTGCTCGCCGTCGTGGTGGTGCTCGTCCTGGTCGTGCTCACGCTCGCCTACGTCTTCCAGCGCCGCCTGGTCTACCTGCCCTCCTCGGGCCCGGTACCGGCCGCCGCCACGGTCCTGCCCGGCGCCCGCGACGTGCGGCTGACCACCGACGACGGGCTGGCGCTCGGCGCCTGGTACCTGCCCGCGACCGGCCGCGACCTCGGGGTGACCGTGCTGGTCGCGCCCGGCAACGCGGGCGACCGGTCGATGCGCGCCCAACTGGCCGGCGCGCTGGCCGCACGCGGGATGTCCGTGCTGCTGTTCGACTACCGCGGCTACGGCGGCAACCCCGGCGACCCGAGCGAGGCGGGGCTCGCGCTGGACGTGCGCGCGGCGCGGTCCTACCTGGTGGACGAGCTGGGGGTGCCGCCGGAGCGGCTGGTCTACTTCGGGGAGAGCCTGGGCGCCGCGGTGGTCACCGGGCTCGCCACCGAGCACCCGCCGGGCGGGTTGCTGCTGCGCTCACCGTTCACCTCGCTCGCCGACGTCGGCGCGAAGCATTTCCCGTTCCTGCCGGTCCGGCTGCTGTTGAAGGATCGCTTCCCGCTGGCGGAGCAGATCCGCGAGGTGCGCGTGCCGACCGTGGTGGTGTACGGCTCGGCGGACTCGGTCGTGCCGAGAGAGCAGAGCCGGACCGTGGCGCGAGTGGCGGGTGGCCCCGTCACGTCCATCGAGGAGCCCGGTGCCGATCACAACGACCCCGAGCTGTTCGACGGCCCCCGACTGGTCGACGCCGCGGCCCGGCTCTCCGAACGGGTGGCCGGCTAGGCCACGTGTTCCCCCCGGCGCTTGCGATGCGCGTATGCGGCGCGGCGCTCGCTCTCGTCGAGGCCGCCCCAGATGCCGTACGGCTCGAACACGGTCAGCGCGTGGTGCCGGCACTCGACGATGACCGGGCACGACTTGCAGATCTCCTTGGCGCGGGCGATGCGTTGCTCACGTGCCTGCCCCCGCTCGGCGCGCGGGTGGAAGAACATGTCGCTGTTCTTGCCTCGGCAGGCGCCCAAGCGCTGCCAGTCCCACGTCTCCGACACAGGTCCCGGCAGCCTCGACATATCGACCATGGATCTGCTCCTTCAAAGTGCGCTTGGGCGTGCAACCGGGTGGTACCCAGCTCGTTCGCACCGCAAACCAGAAGACGCGGACTGGTGCATCGATCCGCGAAGGCGTCATGATGATCGGGTACGACAGCGGTGGGGAGGGCGGTAGCAGTGGCGAGACCGATCTGGAGCGGGGCGATCAACTTCGGCCTGGTGACCATCCCGGTCGAGCTGTACAGCGCGACCGAGGACCACACGATCAGCTTCCGGCAGTTCGAGCGCGGGACCTCGGACCGGATCCGGTACAAGCGGGTCAACGAGCGCACCGGCAAGGAGGTGGCGTACGCCGACATCGTGAAGGGCGCCGACCTCGGCGGTGGCGAGTACGTGATCATCGAGCCGGACGAGCTGGACGCCATCGCACCCGGCCGCTCGCGGACGATCGACATCAACACCTTCGTCGACCTCGACGACATCGACCCCGTCCACTTCCAGCGGACCTACTGGCTGGCGCCGGCGAAGGAGGAGTACGGCCGGTCGTACTCCTTGCTGCTCCAGGCCATGGAGAAGACCAACCGCGCGGGTGTCGCGTCGTTCGTGATGCGCGGCAAGGAGTACCTGACCGCGGTGCGCGCCGGCGACGGGATGCTGGTGCTGAACACGCTGCTGTTCCCCGAGGACATCCGCGACCCCGCCAAGGAGCTCAAGTCGCTGCCGGAGATCACGACCGCGCGCGGCAAGGAGCTCGAGATGGCGGTCAACCTGATCGACTCGATGACCGACGAGTGGCGGCCCGAGGACTACCACGACACCTACACCGAGCAGGTCGAGAAGCTGATCGAGGACAAGCGGCAGGGCAAGGAGGTCGTCGCCGAGTCCGAGCCGAGCGAGCCGACCAAGGTCGTGGACCTGTTCGAGGCGCTGTCCAAGAGCGTCGAGAGCCGCAAGAAGCGCCGCGACACGCCGGCCAAGGCGTCCTCCGACTCCGCGGACGAGGATCTGTCTAGCCTCAACAAGGCCGATCTCGACAAGCTGGCCCGCGACCTCGACGTCAAGGGTCGCTCCAAGATGAGCCGCGACGAGCTGGAGAAGGCCGTGGCGGCGGCGAGGAGCGCGGGCGCCGCCTAGAGGAGGTGCCGGTGACCTGCCCGGACTGCGGCGATCGCGTGGACCACTGCCACGGCACGCTCGTCCTGCACGCCGACGACGTCGAAGTCACCGCGGAGTGCATCGACCCGGCCTGCGACGCGCCGGAGCTGGCGTCACACACCCTGGTGGTCGGCTGCGGTGAGCTGGGGTGCCCGGCCTGCGCCACGGCGCGTACCCGCGCCGCCTGACCATCCGTGGACCCGACCTCCGAAACGACCGGCGACGGCGTCTCGGAGCGTGAGTTCCGGATCGGCGAGATCGCCGGGGTGCTCTGGACGCCGGCCGGTGCCGACGGCTCGCGACCGCTGGTGCTGATGGGCCACGGCGGTGGCAGCCACAAGAAGTCACCCGGACAGCGGGCCCGTGCCCACCACTTCGCGACCGCCTGCGGGTTCGCCGTGGCCGCCATCGACGCGCCCGGGCACGGCGACCGCCCGCGCACCGCCGACGACGACCGGCGCATCGCCGTCGTCCAGCGCCACATCGAGGCCGGGGAGCCCTTCCGGGAGGAGCTCGCCCGGGCCAACGCCGAGCGCGCCGCGATCGCCGTGCCCGAGTGGCAGGCGGTCCTCGACGCGCTGGCGGCAGGGCCGGCCGGCTACTACGGCCTGTCGCTGGGCACCGCGATCGGCATCCCGCTCCTCGCCGCCGAGCCGCGGATCACCGCCGCCGTCCTCGGGCTCGCCGGGCACGCCGGCCTGGCCGGGACCGCGAAGCGCATCACGGTCCCGGTCGAGTTCCAGCTGCAGTGGGACGACGAGCTGATCCCCCGCGAGGAGAGCCTCGCCCTGTTCGACGCGTTCGCCTCGGCCGACAAGACCCTGCACGCCAACCCCGGCGGGCACGTGGCCGTGCCCGCCTTCGAGCTCGAGAGTGCGGGACGCTTCTTCACGCGCCACCTCGGCGCGGCGTGAGGCCTACTTGGCGCGCTTGTAGAACGGCAGCTTGACCACCTCGACCGGCGACGGCTTGCCGCGGACGTCGACCGCCAGCTTCGTGCCCGGCTGGGACAGCGCGGGCGGCACGTACGCCATCGCGATCGGATGGCCCAGCGTCGGCGACAGGGCGCCGGAGGTGACCGTGCCGACCTGGGTCTCACCGTCCACGACCGGGTACCCGTGCCGCGGCGCGCGCCGGCCCTCGCCGGTCAGGCCGACCAGTGTCGACGCCGCCTCGACGCGGCTGCGCTGCTCCAGTGCCGCCCGGCCGACGAAGTCCGTCGACTTGTCGAACTTGACCACCCGGCCCAGCCCGGCATCGAAGGGGCTCATCTCCACGGTGAGCTCGTTGCCGTACAGCGGCATGCCCGCCTCCAGCCGCAGCGTGTCGCGGCAGGCGAGGCCGGCAGGCGACAGCGCCGGGCCGCCCGCCTCGGTGATCGCCTGCCACACCTCCACGGCGTGCGGCGCCTCCGCGTACACCTCGAAGCCGTCCTCGCCCGTGTAGCCCGTGCGCGCGAGGAGCACGTCGTGGCCCGCGATCCGCGTCGGCGTCGAGCCGTAGTACGGCAGCGCCTCCAGGTCCGCGTCGCACACCTTCCCGACGATCCCCGCCGACGACGGCCCCTGGACGGCGATCAGCGCGCAGTCGCGCGAGCGGTCCGCCACCTCGACCGTGAACCCCTCCGCGCGGTTGTGCAGCTCCGCGGCCACCACCGCCGCGTTCGACGCGTTGGCCACGACCATGAAGTGGTCCTCGCCGATCCGGTACACGACCAGGTCGTCGAGCACGCCACCGTCCGCGTCGCAGATCATCGTGTACCGGGCACGGCCGACCTTCACCGCCGACAGGTTCCCCACCAGCGCGTAGTCGAGCGTCCGCGCCGCCTCCGGCCCGGTCAGCTCGATCTCGCCCATGTGCGACAGGTCGAACAGCCCGGCCGCCTCGCGGACGGCCTTGTGCTCGGCCAGCTCACTGCCGTAGCGCAGCGGCATCGACCACCCGGCGAAATCGGTGAAGGTCGCCCCCAGCGCGGTGTGCACGTCATGCAGCGGAGAAGGAGTGCTCATACCTCGATCCTGCCCGTCCGGCCGCGCACCGGAAACAATGGGGTATGCGTGCCCGGCGCGATGAGTCATCGCGGGGCGCAGCACATGCCGCCGGTTGTTCGGCGTGGTGACATGATTTGGGCCCATGACGCGCTTGGCGCACACCGTGGTCCTCGAGGCGGTGGACCGCGAGTGGTTCGCCGACCTCGTGGAGCTGGCCGTCGAGGTCGCCACGGAGTATCTGGGGCGGGACGAGTTCCCGCTGGTCGAGGGGCGCCGGCTCGCCCCCGGCGCGCGGTACGAGACCGACGACGGGCTGGCCGGGTTCACCGTCACCGAGTGGAACACCCGCGGCCGGCTGGCCGGGACGCTGGTCCGGAGCGGGGAGACGGCGCTGACGATGCTGGCCGGCGAGCTGGCCGGCGGGCCGTCCGCGCACACGCTGGACGTGTCCTTCCGCGGCCGCCCGCAGCCCGGCGGGCCGCGGATGCATCAGTTCGACGGGGAGCTGCGCGCCGACACCGTCAAGTGGTGGGACGACCTCGCACGCGGCGGCGGCGAACCGCCGGTCTCGGCGTGGGTGCGGCACCGGATGTTCCGCGGCGAGTTCGGCCTGACGCCCGCGCGCGGTCCGGACGGCCGGTGGTCGGTCACCGTGACCGCGCGGCTACGGGGCCGGCGCGCCGGCTGGCTGCTCTCGGCCGTCACGGTCCTCGGCAAGTCGTGGCTGCGGCGGATGTTCGCCACGGAGGCGGACAAGGTCGCGGCCCAGTGGGACGAGACCGTCGCGGAGCTGCGGAACCAGCCTGTCGGGGAGCTGCGGGAGCAGATCCTGGCGGGGATCCGCGCGGAGCTCCTTCAGTCGAGCCGGAACCCGTAGGGCAGCTCCAGCCGGTGCGCGGCGAGCAGGTCGGCGTCGGCGAGCAGCTCCCGGGTCGGGCCGTCCGCGACGATCACGCCGTCGTCGATCAGCACGCTGCGCGGGCACAGCTGCAAGGCGTACGGCAGGTCGTGGGTGACCATTAGCATCGTGCGGTCGAGGTCGAGCAGCACCTCGGCCAGCTCGCGGCGGGCCACCGGCTCGAGGTTCGCCGACGGCTCGTCGAGGACCAGGATCTCCGGGTCGCACGCGAGCACGGTCGCGAGCGCGACGCGCCGGCGCTGGCCGCCGGAGAGGTGCATGGGCGAGCGGTCGATGTGCGCGGCCATGCCGACCGCGTCCAGCGCGGACCGCACGCGGGCGTCGAGCTCGGCCCCGGACAGGCCGAAGTTCGCCGGCCCGAACGCCACGTCCGCGCCGACCGTGGGCATGAACAGCTGGTCGTCGGGGTCCTGGAAGACGATGCCGACCCGGCGACGCACCTCGTGCAGCGTCGACTTCGACACCGGCAGGCCGGCCACCGAGACCCGGCCCGAGCCGCCGGACAGCACGCCGTTGAGGTGCAGCACGAGCGTCGTCTTGCCGGCGCCGTTCGGGCCGAGCAGCGCCACGCGCTCCCCCGGCTCGACGCGCAGGTCGATGCCGAACAGGGCCTGGTGCCCGTCCGGATAGGCGAACGCCAGCCGCTCGACGTGCAGCGCGGACGGGCGTGCGCTGCTCGGCGTTCGTCCCGCACGCCTGCGCTGCTCCTCCGTCCAGACGCCGGACACCACGTCGCTCCCGCTCACGGCAACCACAGTGCCACCGCCAGCACGGACGCGGTGCACAGCACCGGCACCAGGCCCGCGAGCCACGTCGACGGCTCGGCGGCGGCTCCCCCGTCGGGCATCCGGCCCGTCCAGCCCCGCGACACCATCGCCAGGTGCACCCGCTCGCCCCGCTCGTAGCTGCGCACGAACAGCGAGCCGATCCCGCGTGCGGTCGCGCCGGCCTGCCACAGGAAGCGCGGATTGTGGCCACGCGAGATCCGCGCTGTCCGCATCCGCCGGGCCTCCGCGGCGATCACCTCGAGGTAGCGCAGCATCAGCGTCGCGATCGTCGTGAGCACGGCGGGCGTGCGCAGCCGCTGCAGGCCGACGATCAGCTCGCGCGGCGCCGTCGTGGCCGCGAGCGTGAGCGAGGCCAGCACGCCGATCGTGCCCTTCGCGAGGATGTTCCACCCGGCCAGCGCGCCCGGCTCGGACAGGCTCAGCCCGAGGAACGTGAACCGCGGGCCGGCGCCGAGGAACGGCATCACCAGCGCGATCACCACGAACGGCACCTCGATCACCGCGCGCCGCACGAAGTGCCCGACCGGGACCGCGGCCACCGCCCAGATACCGGCCAGCAGCACCAGGTACAGGCCGAAGGCCCAGAACTCCGTGCGCGGCGTGGCGACCACGCAGATCACGCCGAGCAGCGCGGCGACGATCTTGACCTGCGGCGGCAGCCGGTGCACCGGCGAGGTGCCCGGCCGGTACAGCAGGTGGACGCCGTGCCCGCCGCTCATGTCCGGCTGCGTTCGGCCGGGCTGCCGGACCGCCTGCGCAGCAACCAGAACAGGCCGCCCGCGAGGACGGCGGTGGCGGCCACGCCCGCGATGCCGGCGACACCGGTGAGCCGGGAGTCGCCGCCCACCGCGTAGTCGGCGAGCGGGCTGGCGGCCATGTCGTGGTCCTTCGCGCGCTGCGCGATGCACGAGCCGGTGAGCTGCTCGCCGCGGTCGGCCTGCACGACCTGGCAGCCCTCGAGCGTCGCGGAGTCCAGCCCGTCGGGGTCGGAGTCGGCGAAGTACGACAGCGCACCGGCGATCACCAGTGCCACGAGGGCGAAGCCGGCGAAGAACAGCCAGGTCTTCATGACACGCTCCGCTCCGCGGTGACGACCGGCGACTCGCGCAGCTCGAGCGGCTTGGCCGTGCCACGCAGCAGGTAGACGAGGTCGGGTCGCGCGGCGGCCACGGCCGTCACGGTCAGCGCCGTGATCACGCCCTCGCCGATGCCGATCAGCGCGTGCAGGCCCACCATCGTCCCGGCCACCCCGCCGAGCGAGAACGCCGCGTCGCCACCCATGGCGAACTCCAGCACGAAGCCGAGCGAGGCGATCACGGTGCCGCAGAACGCCGCGACGAACGCGACCGCCGCGAGCCCGAACCGGCCACGGGTGGCGAACCGGCGCAGCGCGAGCGCGACCAGGAACCCGGCCGCGGTGCCGATGAGCGCCATGTTGGTGATGTTCGCGCCGAGCGCGGTCAGCCCGCCGTCGGCGAACACCAGCGCCTGCACGACGAGCACGATGCTCACGCACAGCGCACCGACCCACGGCCCGACGAGGATCGCCGCCAGCGCGCCGCCGAGCAGGTGGCCGCTCACGCCGGGCAGGATCGGAAAGTTGATCATCTGGACGGCGAAGATGAACGCCGCCACCAGACCCGCCATCGGCGCGGTCTTGTCGTCCAGGTCGCGGCGGGCGCCGACCAGCGCCGCCGCGATGCCGATCACCGCTACGCCACCGAAGATCACCGAGGTGGGCGCGTTGATCAGGCCATCGCTCATGTGCATGGCTACTGACGTGGACACGGACTTCACACTAGATACATTCGGAGCCCTATCGCCAGAGGCTTGCAACAACCTCGAACTTTCGAAGATGCCTACGATCGGTCACGTGAGTACGGCGGTCCCGGCGCTGACCTACACCGAGCAGCGGCCCAGCGAGCCGGTGCGCGCGCTGCTGACCAGGAACTACCTCGCTTTCGCGCAGCCGGCCACGGTCGGTGAGCGGTGGCTCGCGACGCCGACCCCGACCGTCACCGTGATCGTCAACACGGGTGCCGCGTTCGGCGGGCTGCCCGGCTCCTTCGTCACCGGTCTCGCCGACACCCACGACGTCGTGGACCAGTTCGGAGCCATCGAGTGCGTGGATCTGAAGCTGACCCCGCTCGGCGCGTACAAGCTGCTCGGCGTGCCGATGGACGAGCTGGCCAACGAGGTCGTCGACCTGGCCGACGTGCTCGGACCGGACGCCGCGCGGCTCACCGAGCGGCTGGCGAACACACCCGGCTGGGCCGCCCGGTTCGCCGTGCTCGACGAGTTCCTGCTGACCCGTGCCGAGGCGGGCCCGATGCCGTCGCCGGAGGTCCGGTGGGCGTGGGGGCGGCTCGTCGAGACGGCCGGCGCGGTGCCGGTGGGTGCGCTCGCGCAGGAGGTCGGCTGGAGCCGCAGGCACCTGGTGACCCGGTTCCGCCAGCAGGTCGGCCTGCCGCCGAAGACGGTCGCGCGGGTCGTCCGCTTCGACGAGCTGCTGCGCCGGGTCGGCCGGTCGCGTGGCGCGGCGTGGTCGCGGATCGCGGCCGAGTGCGGCTACTACGACCAGGCGCACATGAATCGGGACTTCCGCGAGTTCGCCGGCACGACGCCGACCGAGTACCTCGCGCGGCTGCCGCAACGGGCGGCACCCGAGGTCACATCCGTCCAATACGCCTGGGTGCCGGCTGACTAGCGTCCTGCGCATGATCATTCCAGCGATGCGCTACCAGGACGCGGACGCGGCCGTGCCCTGGCTGACCGAGGCGTTCGGCCTCACCGAGCACAACGTCTTCCGCGACGACGAGGGCCACGTCGGCCACGCGGAGCTCCGCCACGGCGAGGACATCGTCATGGTGAGCGGCCCGCGCGAGCCGGGCTGGCTTGGCGCCGGCAAGGCGGACCCGCTCACGTCGACGATCAGCATGTACCTCGTGGTCGACGACCCGCGCGCGCACCTGGAACGCGCGAAGGCGGCGGGCGCCACGATCGTGCGGGACCTGGAGCACATGGACTACGGCTCGGACGAGTACTCGGCGCGCGACCTGGAGGGCAACCTCTGGTCGTTCGGCACCTACAAGCCCTGACCGGTCACTGGCTCTGGACGATGCTGCCGATGAGGGCGGCCGCGGTGACCTCGGCCTGGTCGTCCACCCGCCAGCGAGGCCAGGTCGTCCGCTGGTAGGAGACCTCGACGACCAGCGCCTTGTACCGGGCCGAGACCGTCGAGACGTCCGGCGGCCCGCCGGACTCGGGGGCCGGCTTGTGCCCCAGGCAGGCCTCGTCCGCGCCCGGGATCGACGTTCGAGTGCTGCCGGAACCCGTGCACGGCAAGCTGATCCGCATCGTCGAGCGCGCGGTGGCCTCGTCGATCGCGGCCGTGGCGCGGACCTCCAGGTAGGTGGGCTCCACGCGCGGGTCGTGCGGGTCGGTCTTCGTGTTGGCCCAGTCGCACGCGGACTCCGTGGAGTCGAGGACGATCTCCGGCCCGCGGCCGAGCCGGGACGGCGTACCGGGCACGAGCGCGGCCAGCTGGCCGGGGGTCAGGAGGTCGCACCCGGCCGGCAGCGCGAGCGCCGGCTCGTCGGCCGCGTCGCCGGTCTGCGTGGCCGACGACGCCGAGCTGGTCGTCGCGATCGCGAGGCCCAGCGAGACGCCGGCCGCGATCACGGCGACGGCGGCCGCCGCGACCAGCGCGACCCGTCGGCGGGACTGCGGTGACAGCCGCGGGGGCCGTGGCGGTTCCGGGCTACCCGGATTCAGTAGGTCGCTCATCCCTCACACGAACTCACACGAACGCGTTCAGTCCGGTCAATGCTCGTCCGATCAGCAACTTCTGCACCTGGCTGGTGCCCTCGTACAACGTCATGACCCGGGCGTCTCGCAGGATCTTCGCCACGGGGTACTCGTCGAGGTAACCGTAGCCTCCGTACACCTGGATGGCGAGGTTTGCCGCCGACACCGCGTTCTCGCTCGCGTGCAGCTTCGCCATCGACGCCTCCGTGCGGAACGGCTGCCCGCGGTCGATCAGGTCCGCGACCCGCCAGACCAGCAGCCGCGCGGCGTCCGTGCCGACCGCCATGTCCGCGAGCATCTGCTGCACCAGCTGGAACGAGGCGATCGGCTTGCCGAACTGCTGCCGCTCCCCCGCATACGTCGTCGCCGCCTCGAGCGCCGCCCGGGCGAGCCCGACGCAGCCGGCCGCGACCGACATGCGGCCCTTGTCCAGCGCCGCCATCGCGACCTTGAAGCCCTGCCCCTCCTCGCCCAGCCGCGCGGAGTCCGGCACCCGCACCGAGTCGAGGATCAGCTCCCCGGTCGACTGCCCGCGCAGGCCCAGCTTGCCCTTGATCTCCCGGTGCTCGAACCCGGACGACGACGTCGGCACGAGGAACGCCGTGACGCCCCGCGGGCCGGGCTCCCCGGTGCGCGCGAACACGAGCGCCAGATCTGCCCAGGTGCCGTTCGTGATGAACATCTTCGAGCCCGACAGCACCCAGTCCGACCCGTCCCGCACCGCTTTCGTCGACAGGTTGCCGGCGTCGGACCCGGTGTCCGGCTCGGTCAGCCCGAAGCACGACAGCGACGAACCCGAGCACAGCCGCGGCAACCACTCCTGCTTCTGCTCCTCGGTGCCGAACGACAGGATCGTCTTGCCGACGAGCCCCAGCGACACCGAGACGATCCCGCGGATCGCCGAGTCGCCGCGGCCGATCTCCTCCATCATCAGGCAGTACGCCAGGTGGTCGCCGCCCGAGCCGCCGTACTCCTCCGGCACGGTCAGCCCGAGGAACCCGACCTCGCCCAGCTTGCCGACGATCGACCGGTCCACCTGCTCGGCGATGTCCCAGTCGCGGACGTTGGGCACCACCTCGCGGTCGACGAAGTCGCGCGCGAGTTCGCGCAGGGCAGCCTGCTCTTCGGTGAGGGACAGATCCATGCGCGCGACGATACGTGAGCGCGTGTGCGAATGGCCTTGTCTCGCGGCTCAGGCGGACCAGCTACCCAACAGCCGCTCCGTGGACGGTGACCCAGCGCTGCATCGAGTACTCGGTCAGCGTGATCAGCGTCTGCTTGACCGACTCCCGGTCGCGGGCGTCGCAGGGCACGATCGGCACGGTCTCGGCCACCGCGAGCGCGTCGCGGACCTCCTCGATGCCGTGGCTCAGCTTGCCGTCGAAGCAGTTCAGCCCGACGACGTAGGGCAGCCCGCGGTCCTCGAAGAAGTCGATCGGCGAGAA
>NZ_DATBKY010000141.1:0-5948 GCF_036555685.1 Actinophytocola sp.
ACCCCAACGAGGGCAGGAACGACTGCATCGCGTTCAACACCACATAGTCACCACACCCCGGACACCACCGCACCTCCTGATCCGACTTGAAATCCTTCGCCCGCTGCGGCTCATCAGACGTCGGCACACCCGACAGCCCGCTCGGGAAGCCCAGGTCGATGGTGCTCATGCAGTGCTCCTTGGCTCGCTCACGCGGCGTTCGCGAGCCGCGTGCCCGTCTCGTCGATGTGACCGGAGAGCACCTCGACGAGCTCCTCCTCCATGAACGGCAGGCCCGCGACCTTCGTGTACGAGACCGCGTCGACCAGGTACCGCGCGCGTACCAGCATGGCCAGCTGACCCATGTTCATCTCCGGGACGACCACGCGCTCGTACGAGCCGAGCACGTCGCCCAGGTTGTGCGGCAACGGGTTCAGGTGGCGCAGCTGCGCGTGGGCCACCGCCCGCCCCTGCCGGCGCAGCGACCGGCACGCCGCACCGATCGGGCCGTACGTCGAACCCCAGCCGAGCACCAGCACGTTCGCCGCACCGGCCGGGTCGTCCACGACCAGGTCCGGCACGTCGATGCCGTCCACTTTGGCCTGCCGGATGCGGACCATGCGGTCGTGGTTGTCCGGGTCGTAGGAGATGTTCCCCTTGCCGTCGGCCTTCTCCAGCCCGCCGATCCGGTGCTGTAGACCCGGCGTGCCCGGGACGGCCCAGTCCCGCGCGAGCGTGTGCGGGTCCCGCCGGTACGGCCAGTGCTCGCCGTCCGGCCCGTTGGGCTCGGTCGCGAACTCCACCCGCAGGTCCGGCAGCTCGCCGACGTCCGGGATGAGCCACGGCTCGGCACCGTTGGCCAGCGCGCCGTCGGAGAGCAGCAGCACCGGCGTGCGGTATTTCAACGCGATCCGCGCCGCCTCGATCGCCGCGTGGAAGCAGTCGCCCGGCGAGTACGGCGCGACGACCGGCACCGGGGACTCGCCGTTGCGCCCGAACATCGCCTGCAGCAGGTCCGCCTGCTCGGTCTTGGTCGGCAGTCCCGTGGACGGCCCGCCGCGCTGGACGTCGATGATCACCAGCGGCAGCTCGGTCATCACCGCGAGGCCGATGGTCTCCGACTTGAGCGCGAGCCCCGGCCCGGACGTCGTGGTGACACCGAGCGAACCGCCGTACGCGGCCCCGAGCGCCGCACCGATTCCGGCGATCTCGTCCTCGGCCTGCATGGTCGTGATGTCGAAGTTCTTGTGCCGGGCCAGCTCGTGCAGGATGTCCGACGCCGGCGTGATCGGGTAACCGCCCAGGAACACCGGCAGGCCCGAGCACTGTCCCGCCGCGACGATCCCGTACGCGAGTGCGGTGTTGCCGGTGATCTGCCGGTAGCGGCCGGGCGGGAAGTCCTTGGCCGGCGCCACGTCGTAGGTCGTCGCGAACGCCTCGGTCGTCTCGCCGTAGTTCCAGCCCGCGCGCAGCGCCAGCACGTTGGCCTCGGCGATCTCCGGCTTGCGGGCGAACTTCTCCCGCAGGAACGACTCCGTGCCCTCGACCGGCCGGTGGTACATCCACGACAGCAGGCCCAGCGCGAACATGTTCTTCGACCGCTCGGCGTCCTTCTTGGACAGCTCGGTGCTCTCCAGCGCTCCCCTGGTCAGCGTCGCCATGGCGATCGCGTGGACCTGGAAGCCGTCCAGCGAGCCGTCCTCGAGCGGGTTGGCGGCGTAGCCGACCTTGGTCAGCGCCCGCGCCCCGAACTCGTCGGTGTTGACGATGAGCGTGCCGCCCGCGCGCAGGTCGCCGATGTTCGCCTTGAGCGCGGCCGGGTTCATGGCCACCAGCACGTCCGGGCGGTCCCCCGGCGTCTGGATGTCGTAGTCGGCGAACTGCAGCTGGAACGACGAGACGCCCGGCAGCGTGCCCGCGGGGGCGCGGATCTCGGCCGGGAAGTTGGGCAGCGTCGCCAGGTCGTTGCCGAACGTCGCGGCCTCGGACGTGAACCGGTCACCGGTGAGCTGAATGCCGTCCCCGGAGTCACCGGCGAACCTGATGACCACGCGGTCCAGCTTGACCGGCGGTTTCACGAGGCGCTGCGGATCGGTGGTCACCGGGCCAGTGTCGGCAATCCGGGCAGGAGAGCGGACGAGTTCCACTGGAGTCCGGGATGACTCCGGCGCATCTCCCGGCCGGCGCCTTCGGCACGGTCGGCCGGACTGTGGACCTGTCCGCCGCGCTCCTCCGCTGCTCGCCGTCTTCCCACCTCACGTCAGTCCGGACGGCGCTCGCTCACAGGGTTCGATCCGCTCGCGGCGCGCCGCGCTTCACGGACTCCAGCAGCATCTGCGAAACGTCCCGGACCTGCACGTCCGTGCCCCTGTCCTCGCTCTGCCGCTGCACCAGGCCGTCGGTGATCATGACGCGGCAGAACGGGCAGCCGGTCACGACCTCCTTCGCGTTCGTGTCCAGTGCCTCGTCGACGCGCTCGAGGTTGATCCGCTTGCCGATGTGCTCTTCCATCCACATCCGCGCGCCACCCGCGCCACAGCACAGGGACCGGTCCGCGTGCCGCGGCATCTCGGTGAGCGCGGCACCGGCCGCGCCGACCAGCTCGCGCGGCGGCTCGTAGACCTTGTTGTGCCGGCCCAGGTAGCACGGGTCGTGGTAGGTCACCGGCGCCCCACCGTCGGCCGGCTTCACCGGCGTCAGCCTGCCCTCGCGCACCAGGCGGTTGAGCAGCTGCGTGTGGTGGACGACCTCGTAGTGCCCGCTGGTCCCCTCGAACGCCGGGATCATGCCCTCCAGCTGCGGGTACTCGCGGCCCAGCGTGTTCATGCAGTGCGGGCAGGTGGTGACGATCTTGCGGCGCACCGGTTCCCGGCCTTCGAACACGGTGTTCAGCATCTCCGCGGTCTGCTGGGCCATCATCTGGAACAGGAACTCGTTGCCCGAACGCCGCGCCGGGTCGCCGGTGCAGGTCTCCTCGGTGCCGAGCACCACGTACTTCACGCCGGCGATGTGCAGGAGCTCGGCGGTCGCCCGGACGGTCTTCTTCGCGTTGTCGTCGAACGCGCCCGCGCAGCCGATCCAGTACAGGTACTCCACGTCGTCGGCCAGCTCCCCGTCGAACACGGGCACCTCGAAGTCGAGCCCCTTCGTCCAATCGAGACGCTCGGAGTTGTTCTGGCCCCAGGGGTTGCCCTTGTTCTCCAGGTTGCGGAACAGGGTGCCGAGCTCGGACGGGAAGTCCGACTCGATCATCACCTGGTAACGGCGCATGTCGACGATGTGGTCGACGTGCTCGATATCCACCGGGCACTGCTCGACGCACGCGCCGCACGTCGTGCAGGACCACAGGACGTCCGGATCGATGACGCCGCCGACCTCGGCGGAGCCGACCAGCGGGCGGACCGCCTGCTCCGGCCCGGTGCCCGGCACCCGGCCGTATCCGGACTCCGGCACGTGGTGGCCGTTCTTCGACGCCAGCTCGAGCACGTCGACGTCGCTGTGGTCCGGGACGGTCTGGCCCCCGATGAGGTACGGCGCCTTCGCGAACAGGTGGTCACGCAGGTCCATGATCACGAGCTTCGGCGAGAGCGGCTTGCCCGTGTTCCACGCGGGGCACTGGCTCTGGCAGCGCCCGCACTCGGTGCACGTGGCGAAGTCGAGCATGCCCTTCCACGTGAAGTCCTCGATCTTGCCGCGACCGAAGACGTCCTCCTCGTCGGGGTCCTCGAAGTCGATCGGCTTGCCGTGCGACTCCATCGGCAGCAGCGGGCCGAGCCCGTCGGGCAGCCGCTTGGTCGACACGTTGATCGGCGCCACGAAGATGTGCAGGTGCTTGGAGTACAGCACCACGATCAGGAACGAGAGCATGACACCGATGTGGAGCAGCAGCCCCACCGACTCGAGCCACTCGTTCGGCGTGTGCCCGAGCGGCTCCAGCAACTCGCCGACACCGAGCGAGACCCACGCGCCGGAGTCGTACGGGAAGGTCCCGACCGCCGCGGAGGCGCCGCGGAACAGGAACATCGTCCACACGACGTTGAAGATCATGAACAGGATCAGCCACGCGCCGCCGGTATGCGAGCCGTAGAACCGCGACAAGCGCTGCCTGCGTTCGGGTGCCTGCCGGACGCGGATGATCGCGAACGTGACGATCGAGACGAACACCAGCGTCGCGATGAGGTCCTGCGCGAAGCCCAGCACGGCCCAGCGGCCGATCCACGGGATGTGGAAGTCGGCGTCGAACAGCGTCCCGTAGGCCTCCAGGTAGACCGTGATGAGGATGACGAATCCCCAGAACGTGAAGAAGTGCGCGGCGCCCGGGATCGACCACTTGAGCAGCTTGCGCTGGCCGAAGACCTCCTTGACCTGGGCCCAGAGCCGCGAGCCGAGGTGGTCGAAGCGATCGACCGGCTGCCCCGACCGGACCAGGTCGTACAGGAACTTCGCCCGACGCCCGGCGACCGCCAGCACCACGAGGGTGATGACCACACCGAGAACCATCCGAACGACCACGAGTGCCTCCGCATCCGGCGAACAACAGGGCCTCAGCCTTGCTTATTACTCGCCAGTATTTCGGATGTCGGCGAGATGCGCGCAACGGGGTTGTGACGCGTGCCGCTCATGGCCTTGACCGGTCAGGAACCTTCTCGTCCGCCACCTGCCGCCGCCTGTTCAGCAGGTAGATGAGCAGGCCGGCGGGCAGGAACATCGAGGTGCCGTACACCGCCGCGGGAATCGCCATCGTGGCGTTGTCCAGCAGCGCCGGGCTGAGCGCGATGGTGATCGCGAGGGTGCTGTTGTGGACGCCGATCTCGAACGCCGACGCGACCGCCTGGTCGCGCGGCACGTGGCACGCGCGCGGCACGGCGTAGCCGATCGAGAGGTTCAGCACGCAGAACAGGAGCGCGATCAGCCCGACCGACTCGATGTAGCCGCCGACGTTCCCCCGTTCCTGGAACACCGCGACCGCGATGACCGAGACGAGCACGGCGACCGACGCGATCCGCACCGGCCGGTCGAGACGGTCGGCGAAGCCGGGCGCGCGGTTTCGGACCAGCATCCCGACGGCCACCGGGACGAGCACGATCGCGAACACCTGCAGCAGCTTGTCCGGCTGCAGGCCGATCGCGTCCTCGCCGTCCATGAACCCGCGGAGCGAGAGGTTGACGACGATCGGCAGCGTGACGACGGCCAGGACCGAGTTGATCGCGGTCAGCGTGATGTTGAGCGCCACGTCGCCGTGCGCGAGGTGGCTGAACAGGTTCGCGGTGGTGCCACCCGGCGCGGCGGCGAGCAGCATCATGCCCACGGCGAGCGGCGGGTCCAGGTCGAACAGCAGGACCAGGCCGAGGCAGATCGCCGGGAGCACGAGCACCTGGCACCCGAGCGCGACCACGGTGGCCCGCGGGTAGCGGACGACCCGCGCGAAGTCGGCCACGGTGAGCGACAGGCCGAGACCGAACATGATCACCGCGAGGGCGATCGGCAGGAAGACCGTGGTGGCCGTCGACGAGTTCATGGCCCGGACGGTCGCAAGAACCGGACATATTGGCAATAGGCCGGACGTCGGCCACGGTTACCAAGCACTGTGACGGCCGCGGAGATCCACGCACGCAACGACCTGCACAGCCAACCGGCGCCAGCCTGCCAGTAGTTACCAAACACTCCGACCGCCGCCAAGATCCACGCACGCAACGACCTGCACAGCCAACCGGGCGCCAGCCTGCCGGTTACCGCTTCGGCCGTCGCCGGCTCGGCCCGGCGCCGCGGGACGCCACCAGCTTCTCGATGCCGTCGAGCACGCGGGCGAGCCCGAACTCGAACCCGTGCTCGGGGTCGTACGCCGCCTGGTACGCCTCCCCCGCGACCGCCCCGACCCGGGCCGCGACCGGGTACTTCGCCGCGTCGAACACCTTCGCCAGCAGGGGCCCGTACGCCTCCCACCACTCGGCGTCCGTCATGCCCGTGTC
>NZ_DATBKY010000142.1:0-2326 GCF_036555685.1 Actinophytocola sp.
TCCGGCAACTCGCGGAACGGGTCGACGCCGAAGCGGCTCGGCACCGAGGTCGGCGACATCGATCTGGCCACCCCCCGCGACCGGAACGGCAGCTTCGAGCCGAGGCTGGTGCCGAAGGGCGAGCGACGCCTCGACGGCCTCTCGGAGATGGTCATCAGCTTGTATGCGAAGGGGATGACGGTCCGCGACATTCAGCACCATCTGCAGGCCACGATCGGCAGCGACTTGTCGCACGAGACGATCTCCAACATCACCGACGCCGTCGCCGGGGAGGTGGCCGCCTGGCAGGCCCGGCCGCTGGATCCGATCTACCCGATCATCTACCTCGACGCGCTGGTGGTGAAGGTCCGCGACAACCACCAGGTCCGGAACAAGGCGGCGCACATTGCGGTCGGGGTCGACACCGACGGGATCAAGCACGTCCTGGGCATCTGGGTGCAGTCGGTTGAGGGCGCAAAGTTCTGGCTGGGTGTGCTGTCCGAGCTGCGCAACCGCGGCGTCCGCGACGCACTGATCGTGTGCTGCGACGGGCTGACCGGTTTCGCCGACGCGATCGAGGCGACCTGGCCGAAGGCGGTCGTGCAGACCTGCGTCGTGCACCTGATCCGGGCCTCGATGCGGTTCATCTCCTACAGCGACCGGAAGGCCGTGGCGGCGGCGCTGCGGCCCGTCTACACCGCCGCGACGATCGAGGCCGCGGCGGCCGAGCTCGACATCTTCGAAGGCTCGAACTGGGGCAAGAAGTACCCGGCCACGGTGGCGACCTGGCGCAACGCGTGGGAGCGGTTCATCCCGTTCTTGGAGTTCCCTCCTCAGGTCCGGCGGATCATCTACACCACGAACAGCATCGAGTCGCTGAACTACCAGCTCCGCAAGATCATCAAGAACCGGGGCCACTTCCCCAACGACGACGCCGTGATCAAACTGCTCTGGTTGGCGATCCGCGACATCGAAGCCAAACGAGCTGCCGAACGCGCCAAGGAAGCCGGCCGGCCCAAGGGCGAGTCCCGCAGTGCACCGCCCCGACTCGTCGAGGGCGGCACCGTGCAGGGCTGGAACCAGGCCCTCGGCGCCCTCGCCATCGCCTTCCCCGGCCGCCTGGACGCGGCGCTGTGACCCGGCTCAGCCTGACCGTGGACCGAGCTCACCAGCTGCTGAGAGTGCTCACCGCAGCCCACGACCTGCTCCGCGACCACTCCGTCCGCATCGACAACGAAACCGTTGTCCGGATCAGCGTCCTCGAGCCGGCCGCCGGCGACGTCTTGACCGAGCAGCTCCAACAAGCCCTCAGCCACCTCCACAGCCGGCTCTACAAACCAAGGAAAGCCCAAGAATCAACGAACGTTTACACAGAAAATTTGACAAGCTCGCAGGCGACGCCTTGTTCGACCGGCAGGTAGCCCGACAGCCAGGTCATGGTGTCCGGGGCGGGCCGGATGCTGACCCGGCGGTGTTTGCGTTCGGTCTTGCCGCGTTCGGTGTAACCCTCCGGGTCAGCGGCGTAGGCGCGGGTCCTGGCCCGGACCAGAACGGCCCGCACCCCGAGGGTGTCGATGCGGTCGTCGTCGACCAGCTTCCGGTCTACCGTCCGGCGGGTGGTGGAGTCGAGGTGCCGGGTCTCGGTGACGACCTGCTGCGCGGCCCACTCCGACAACCGGCCGTGGGCCATCAGGTCGAGGGTGGCGGGCAGGTGGTGCCAGAGCGCCCACGCGCGTTCGAGCCGGCGGGAGCCTTCGGTGGGGGAGACGTGGCAGGCGAGGGCGACCTGGTCGGCGATCCCGCGACCGACGGTCGCGGGGTCCCAGCCGTCACCACGCTGGGCGTCGATCTGGGCTTCCCGGAACCGGACGATCTTGGCCGCCTTCACCGCGGCGGCGGCCGCCTGGATCTGTTCCAGGACGGCGATCTGGTCGATCAACGCCGGACTGTCGGCGGTCTCGTGCGCGCGGCAGTCGGCGAACTCCAGGCCGAGGCCGGTGAGGATGTGGCGCAGCCATCCGGTCGCCGGATCCTGCTCCGGCGACCGCTCGAGTGCCTCGACTGGCACCACTGCCGCAACCACGACACCAACGCTAGAACCCACCACTGACACTTTTCGAAAGCTTGGTCGATCGAAGGCGGGAAACCCTGAAGTGCTCGTTCATGCGGGACGCGCCGCCGCGATGGAGAAGAGCGCGCCCATGCCGAAACTGGTTGCGCCGAGGTTGGTCAGCGAGGCGACCAAGCCCTCAGTGCCCGCTGACCCGGGCGTACGTCCCAGCGAGGAACGGGGTCAACGCACCCTCCGGCGCAACGCCCAGTGTGATCCGGTAGTCCAGCTGTCCCC
>NZ_DATBKY010000143.1:0-18350 GCF_036555685.1 Actinophytocola sp.
ACCCCAACGAGGGCAGGAACGACTGCATCGCGTTCAACACCACATAGTCACCACACCCCGGACACCACCGCACCTCCTGATCCGACTTGAAATCCTTCGCCCGCTGCGGCTCATCAGACGTCGGCACACCCGACAGCCCGCCGAGTCCGGGCAGTCCGAGGTCCACGGCGGTCATGCCGGAACTCCTTCCAGTTCGTTCAGGTGCCCGGTGAGCACGTGCTGCAGCTCCTCCGCCTTGAACGGGACGCCCGCGACCTTGTTGTAGGGCCGGGCGTCCACGAGGAACCGGCCGCGGATCAGCAGGGCCAGCTGGCCCATGTTCATCTCCGGGATGACCACGCGGTCGTAGGAGCGCAGCACCTCACCGAGGTTGCGCGGGAACGGGGTCAGGTGGCGCAGGTGCGCCTGCGCGATCTTGAGGCCCTCGCCGCGTACCCGCCGGCACGCGGCGCCGATCGGGCCGTAGCTCGAGCCCCAGCCGAGGACGAGCAGCCGCGCGTCGCCGGTCGGGTCGTCGACCGTCAGGTCGGCCACGTCGATGCCGTCCACTTTGGCCTGACGGAGGCGGACCATGCGGTCGTGGTTGTCCGGGTCGTAGGAGATGTTCCCCTTGCCGTCAGCCTTCTCCAGCCCGCCGATCCGGTGCTGCAGGCCCGGCGTGCCCGGGACGGCCCACTCGCGCGCGAGCGTCTCCGTGTCGCGGACGTAGGGCCAGTGCTCGTCGCTGCCGTCGAGCGCGTTCGGCTCCTTGGCGAACGTGACGCGCAGGTCGGGCAGCTCCTCGACGTTCGGGATCAGCCACGGCTCCGAGCCGTTGGCGATCGCGCCGTCGGACAGCAGCAGCACCGGCGTGCGGTACTTCAGCGCGATCCGGGTCGCCTCCAGGACGGCGTCGAAGCAGTCCCCCGGCGACTGCGGCGCGACGATCGGCACCGGGGACTCGCCGTTGCGGCCGAACATCGCCTGCAGCAGGTCCGCCTGCTCGGTCTTGGTCGGCAGGCCGGTCGACGGGCCGCCGCGCTGGACGTCGATCACGACGAGCGGCAGCTCCGACATCACGCCGAGCCCGATGGTCTCCGACTTGAGCGCGATGCCCGGACCGGATGTCGTCGTGACACCCAGCGAGCCGCCGTAGGCCGCGCCCAGTGCGGCGCCCACGCCGGCGATCTCGTCCTCGGCCTGCATCGTCGTGATGTTGAAGTTCTTGTGCCGGGACAGCTCGTGCAGGATGTCCGACGCCGGCGTGATCGGGTAGCTGCCGAGCAGCACGGGCAGCCCCGAGCACTGGCCGGCCGCGACGATCCCGTACGCCAGCGCCATGTTCCCGGTGATCTGCCGGTAGGTGCCGCGGGGGAACTCGGCCGGCGGGACGTCATAGGTGACGGCGAACGCCTCGGTGGTCTCGCCGTAGTTCCAGCCCGCGCGGAACGCCAGCACGTTGGCCTCGGCGATCTCCGGCTTGCGGGCGAACTTCTCCCGCAGGAAGCGCTCGGTGCGCTCGGTCGGCCGGTGGTACATCCATGACAGCAGGCCCAGCGCGAACATGTTCTTCGACCGCTCGGCGTCCTTCTTCGACAGGCCCGTCTCCTTCAGCGCGCCCTGCGTCAGGGTGGCCATCCGGACCGCGAAGACCTGGAAGTTCGCGAGCGAGTCGTCCTCGAGCGGGTCGCTGTCGTAGCCGACCTTCGTGAGGTTGCGCTTGGTGAACTCGTCGGTGTTGACGATGACCGTGCCCCCGACGGGCAGGTCGGCGATGTTGGCCTTGAGCGCGGCGGGGTTCATCGCGACGAGGACGTCGGGCCGGTCGCCCGGGGTGAGGATGTCGTAGTCGGCGAAGTGGATCTGGAAGCTGGAGACGCCGGGCAGCGTGCCGGCGGGGGCGCGGATCTCGGCGGGGAAGTTGGGCAGCGTTGCCAGGTCGTTACCAAAGGCGGCCGCTTCCGAGGTGAACCGGTCACCCGTGAGCTGCATGCCGTCCCCGGAGTCCCCGGCGAACCGGACCACGACCCGGTCGAGCGTCGTGACCTGTGTCGCCCGAAGGCTCTTCAGCTCGCCGTTTCCCCCGTTCTCGCTGCTTTCCATCGTCTGTCGGTCCCTCCGTCGCACTACTGCGTGCTCACTTGCTCACCCTATCCGCGCTCGACCCGCGAGCCCCCTTTCGCCAAGGGTATTCGCGTCTCAGCTCACAGTTGGGTGTCTCGGATCGTGGGACGCCTGTTACGCCTGGCGGGATACCCCGGTGCATTCGCGCTGCCCGATCGTAGGAGGACTGATATCCGGCAATACGTGCGGCGGCCGTGCTTGGTTCGCCTTCAGCTCGCGAGCTCGGGTGCGGGCGGCCGTTCGAGGAGCGTGGAGAGGACGACGGTCGAGACCGTCCGGTCGATCATGTCGACCGCGCGGAGGCGTTCGAGGGCGTCCTCGAGGTGATGGATGTTGGCCGCGCGCAGGTGCACGATCGCGTCGGCCGCGCCGGAGACCGTGTACGCGGCTACGACCTCGGGCAGGGGGAGCAGGCGCGCGCGGATGCGGTCGGGGGTGACGTTGCCGATGCAGTGCACCTCGACGAAGGCCTCCGTGCCCCAGCCGAGCGCCTCGGGGTTGACGACGGCGGTGAAGCCGCGGAGCACGCCGGTGTCGAGGAGGCGGTCCACGCGGCGCTTCACCGCCGGCGCGCTGAGGCCGACGGCTTTGCCGATCTCCGAGTAGCTGGACCGTGCGTCCGCGACGAGCTGCGAAACGATTCGCTGATCGATGCTATCCACACGCAACATTCTGCCGGTTCAAGGGTGGGTTTGCGACGTTGATCGCTTGTCTGTTAGGCACTTACATTGGAATCATGCGCGAGTCGACCGAGCGACGTTACCTGATGTGCGAGCCGACGTACTTCACCGTCGAGTACTCGATCAACCCGTGGATGGACCCGAGCCAGCCGGTGTCGACCGAGCTGGCGCTCAAGGAGTGGACCGAGCTGGCGGACACGTACCGCCGGTGGGGCCACGAGGTCGAGTTCATCCAGCCCCAGCCGGGCTTGCCGGACATGGTGTTCGCCGCGAACTCGGGGACGGTCATCGACGGCCATGTGCTGGGTGCCCGCTTCCGGGCGCCGCAGCGGGCCGCCGAGGCCGACCACTTCCGCCGCTGGTTCCTAGACCACGGCTACCGAGACGTGATCATGCCGACGAAGATCAACGAGGCCGAAGGCGACTTCACCTGGACCGGCGAGGTGCTGTTGGCCGGCACCGGCTTCCGCACGGACCCGGGCGCGCATGCCGAGGCGCAGGAGATCCTCGGCGTGCCGGTGGTGTCGCTCAACCTGGTCGACCCGCGGTACTACCACCTGGACACGGCGCTGTGCGTGCTCGCCCCGGCTGCCCCGGGCCGCCGGGCGCACGTGGCGTACTACCCGGAGGCGTTCTCCCCGGGCTCCCAGCGAGTCCTGTACCGCCTCTTCCCGGACGCGGTCATCGCCACCGCGGCGGATGCCGAGTGCCTGGGCCTGAACGCGGTTTCGGACGGCCGCAACGTGGTCCTCCCGATCGAAGCCACGCACCTGGCGGACCAACTCATCAGCCACGGCTACGAACCGTCCTTCGTGGACATCTCCGAACTCCGCAAGTCCGGCGGCGGCCCGAAGTGCTGCACGCTGGAAATCCGGGACTGATCCGCTAACTCTCCGTACAAACTCCTCGGCCGGCGTCAGACCCCTTTCCGCTGTTCAACGGCGGGTCGTAAGGGCGCAGACGCCGGCCGAGTCGTCTGTGACGCTCGTGTCGATCCGTCAAGTACCAGGTGGAACGGGAGTGTCAGGCATCTATCAGGACAACTATCCGTAAAGACTCCCCAGGCGGCGTTGGCCCGAATCCGTTTCTCAACGGGCTGCGGGCCCAACTCGGTGTTCATGGAGTCGCCAGAGCTTCACCGCAGCGACGAGAGCCGCGGCCAGCACGGCTCCCGCCGCGACCAAGATTGCCACCGAATAAAACATTGCGGTGCCGAAGTTGAACCCGATTACGCATTCGTCGGGCCACTGTGTGACGTTCGCCGGGCACTGCGGCAGGTCATACGATTTGCCGACCACCAGCAGTAAACCTGCCGCGGTCGAACCGCTGACCAGGATCACCGTGGGTGCCGCCCACCACCTGTTCACTGTGCGAGCGTATCGAGCGCCGCGGAACAGGCCGAAACAGTAGATCCGAGGCCCGCGACGACGATCGGGCACGATCTATTTCGAGAACCTTTCGGCCCACTCGGCGGGGGCTTCGGCCAGCGACAGGCTGTTCCCGTCCGGGTCGAGGACGGCCACGTGGCGTACGCCGTTGCCGTACGTCTCCACCGGGGCGTGGGCGATGCCGTGAGCGGCCAGGCGGGCCAGGATGTCGTCCAGGTCGGTTACGCCCAGCGTGATCATCGCGCCGCCCACGTGTGCCGCTCGCACCGGGCGGTCGTCGACTACCAGCCACGCGTTCTCGCCCAGTCGCCACAGGTGCTCGTCACCGACGACCTCGTCCGCCGGGCGGCCGAAGAACGCCTCGAACCACTTCAGTGACCTGGTCCGGTCACTCACGCACATGACGCTGTACAGGTCCACCCCGGACCACCTCCCTTCGCGCAAGAAGACCACGACAACGGCCGAAACTCATCGGGAGTCTGGACACCGTCAGTCTGAAAGGATACTTTCGAAAGGATCCCTTCAGATCTGGAGGCGCAGATGGCCGAGCTTCCACCCCGCCGCAAGGTCCGCGACGTCGAGCTCCTCAGCGCGCTCGCCCACCCGCTCCGCGCCGCGATCCTGCGCTACGTCATGTCCGTCGGCCCCCGGACGGCCAGCGAGTGCGCCGACGCGGTCGGCTCCAGCGCCTCCAACTGCAGCTGGCACCTGCGCCAGCTCGCGAGGTTCGGGCTCGTCGAGTCCACCGACGGCGGCGACGGGCGGCAACGCCCGTGGCGGGCGACCGTCGTCGGGCTCGATCTCGGGGAGCTCGCGGACGATCCGACGACCCGGGCGGCCCAGCTCGCCGTCTTCGGCACCGCCCTCGTCGAGGAGCAGAAGCTCACCCAGCGCTTCCTCGAGCGCTCCGACGACCTCGAGCCCGAGTGGCGCACCACCGGCACCGTCAACACCTACTCGCTCACCGTCAACGCGGCCGAGCTCGCCGAGCTGGCGCAGAGGGTCGACGACCTCATCCGCCCGTACGTCAGCACCATCAGGAAGGACGCGCCGGACGACGCCCGGCCCGTCCACGCCGGCTTCCGCGGCTTCCTGAGGCTCGAGCGGTGACCCGCCTCTGGCTCGCCGCCGTCTGCTCCGAGACCGGCGAGTGGATGCTCCAGATCGCGCTCCCGATCCTCGTCTACCAGGCCACCGGCTCCGCCGCCTCGACCGCCGCCATGATGATCGTCGGGCTGCTGCCCGCGGTCCTGCTCAGCCCCGCCGCCGGTGTGCTCGCCGACCGCCTGGACCGCCGAAAGCTCCTCCTGGCGGTGAGCGCGGGCCAAGCGCTCGTGGCCGCGCCGCTGCTCGCCATGGACTCCGCCGTCTGGGTCGGCTACGTCGTGATGGCCGGACAGGCCGGTCTCGCCGCGCTGTTCGAACCCGCCCGCAACGCGCTCGTCCGCGACCTCGTCGGCTCCGACGGCGTCACCGCCGCCAACGGCATGCTCGGCATGGGCACCAACGTCTCCCGCCTCGTCGGCGCGTGGCTCGGCGGCGCGCTGTTCGCCGGCGGCGGCATCGCGGTCGTCTACCTCGCCTACGCCGTCGTGCTCCTCGTGGCCGTCGGCGCGCTGGTGACACCGTTCGGCACCACGCACGAGCCCGCGCCGCGCGGCCCGGCGATCCGCGAATGGCTCGACGGGCTCGACATGATCCGCCGCGACCGCCGGCTCTGGGTGATAGGCACCGCCATGATGATGGGCGCGGTGTCGCAAGGCATGTTCCTCGCCCTCTACGTGCCGTTCGTCCTCGACGTGCTCGGCGCGGGTCCGCAGGGCGCGGGGCTGCTGCGGGGCGTCCAGGCGATCGGCGGGCTCGCGGCCGGCGTCGGCGTCGCCGTGCTGGCCCGCCGGGTCGCCCCGCGCCGGCTGCTCGGCTGGGGCGCGGTCGCCTTCGGCGCCGTCAGCGCGCTCCTGTGGAACGGCCCCCACGTCACCACCGCGCTCGCCGTCTACATCGGACTCTTCGTGGCCGCCGGCGTCCCCGCGGTCGTGGCGACGTCCGGGCTGCTGTCCACGCTCCAGACCGCCGTCCCGCCGGCCGCGACCGGCCGGCTGATGAGCTCCGCGTTCGCCGCGATGGCGCTCGGCAACGCGCTCGGCATGGCGGTCGCCGGCGCCGGCGCGTCCTCGTTCGGCCTGCTGCTCGACGTCCAGGCCGCGCTGAACCTGCTGTCGGGCGTCCTAGTGCTCGTCGCGCGACCCGAGCACGCGCCCCACGCCGCCGTACCCGAGCGTGCGAGCCGGTGACGTCGACGCCTCGCGGTCCGGCCGCCACTCGTCCAGCAGCGTCAGCCCCGGCTCGATGAGCTCGGTGCCCGCGAACCACGACTCGATGGTCTCCTTGGTGCGCGGCGTGATCCGCTCGTCGGCACCCTCGTACAGGCTCAGCAGGCCGGCCAGCTCCTCGCGCGTCCGCGGGTCCGCGTCGTCCTGGCTCATCGTGGAGATCGCCAGGTAGCTCCCGGGCGGACACGCCGAGCGGTAGCCCGACACGAGCCCGGCCGGGTCCGCGTCGTCGTCGACGAACAGCAGCAGCCCGACGATCAGCAGCCCGACCGGCTGGGAGAAGTCGATCAGCCGGGCCACTTCGGCGTGCTCGAGCACGGCGCGCGTGTCACGGATGTCGGCCCAGGCGATCGCGGCGTTCTCGTTGTCCTTCAACAGCTCGAAGCTGTGGTGGACCGCCACCGGCTCGTAGTCCACGTAAGCCACGCGCGCGCCCGGGTCGACGCGCTGCGCGATCTCGTGCACGTTGCCGACGGTGGGGATGCCCGAGCCGAGGTCGAGGAACTGCCGGATGCCTTGCGACATCAGGAAGTCGACGACCCGGTGCAGCCACGCGCGGTTGATGCGGGCGACGTCCTTGACCCACGGCGCGACCTGCTCGACCTGCGCCGCGAGCATCCGGTCCGGCTCGAAGTTGTGCGCGCCACCGAGGTGGTAGTCGTACATGCGTGCCGCGTTGGGCTTGCTCATGTCGACCCGGGGGACGCCCGTGGGTGACTGTGGCCTCATTGCGGACTCCATGGGCTGGTGGGGAATTTTCCGGTTATCCGCGCACGAGCATCGTAACGGCGTCGGCAATGCTCGTGGGCCCAGTCGAGCCGGTCGCCAGGCGGCGCAGCTGCAGACCGGCGATCAAGGCGACGACCGGCCCGGCGAGCCGCTCCGGGTCCGGCAGGCCGAGCCCACGAAGCACGGTGACCGCGATCCGGTCGTAGGCGGCGAAGCACTCGGCGGCGGCGTCGCGCAGGCCCGGGTCACGGCCGGCCTGAATGTACAACTCGAGCGGCGCGATCTGCTCGTGTCCGAAGCGGGTGTCGACCGCGACCTGCTGCACCATCGCGGCCGCCCGCTCGAGCGACACCGGCGTGCCGAGATGCTGCTCCGCGATCCCGCCGAGCCGCGCGGTCTCCTCGGCCACGAACAGCACCATCGCCTCGCGCAACAGCTCGTGCTGCGTGGCGAAGTGGTACGTGATCGAGCCGAGGGACACCTCGGCCTCGCGCGCCACCCGCCGGTTCGTCACGCCGGCGACGCCCTCGGTGCCGATCACCCGCAGCACCGCGTGCAGGATCCGCTCGCGCGTGGTCACTGGATCGGTGGCGTCCGGTCCGCCCACCGCATGACGGTCTCGAGCTGCGCGGCCAGCGATATCAGCAACTCCTCGCCACCGGCCGGGCCGAGCAGCTGCGCGCCGACCGGCAGCCCGGCCTCGGTCAGCCCGGCCGGGACGTTCACGCCCGGCCAGCCGAGCACGTTCCACGGCCACGTGTACGGGCACGCCGTGATCACCGTCCGGTCGGTGCCCCACCCGGTCAGCCCGTCGATCGAGCCGACCGGCAGCGGCGGGGCGGCGGTCGTCGGTGCGAGCACGACGTCGGCGCGATCGAAGATCCGGCCGACCCGCCGCTGGAAGAAGCCCAGCGACCGCGTGGAGAGCCGCAGCGCGCGGCCGGCGAGCCGGGAACCCAGCCGGCCGGCGTCGCGGGTGCGGAAGTCGAGCAGCGCCGGGTCCGGCGTCATGCCGCACCAGTCGTGCACGCCGGCGAGCGAGCGCGGCAGGAAGTTGAGCCCGATCATCCCGTAGCGCGGCTCGGCGACGACGATCTCGTGGCCCAGCTCGTGCAGGTGCCGCGCGACGCGGAGGACGCCCGCGCGCACCTGCGGGTCCAGCGTCAGCCCGCGGACCCCGGAGAACGCCGGCCGCAGCGACAGCGCGATCCGCAACCGGCCCGGCTCGCGCTCGGCTGCGGCGCGGAACCGGCCGCGGTCGCCGCGGGCCAGGACGTCCAGCAGCAGCGCGGCGTCCGTGGTCGTGCGGGCGAGCGGACCCCACTCGGTGATGCCGTTGAACGCCTCGGGGGAGGGCAGCGTGCCGCGGCCCGGCTTGATGCCGACGAGATGCGTCCAGCCGGCCGGGATGCGGATCGAGCCGGCGCCGTCCGACCCGATCGCGGCCGGCACCAGCCCGGCGGCGACCGCGGCCGCGGACCCGCCCGACGAGCCGCCCGGCGTGTGGCCGAGGTTCCACGGGTTGCGCGTGACGCCGAACGCCTCGCCCTCGGTGATCGGCCACAGGCCGAGTTCCGGCGTGTTGGTCTTGCCGACGATCACCGCGCCGGCCGCGCGCAGCAGCCGGACCAGCTCGGCGTCCTGCTCGGCGACCGGGAAGTCGCCGCTGCAGCCGAACGCGGTCGGCAGCCCGGTCAGGTCGAGGTCGTCCTTGATCGCCACCGGCACGCCCAGCAACGCCTTTCGCTCGCCGGACCTGAGGCGCTCGTCCGCCACCTTCGCTTCGGCGCGGGCCTGGTCGCCGCGGACGTGCCGGAAGGCGTTCAGCGTGAGCTGGGTCCGGTCGATCCGCCGCAGCGCCTCGTCGACGAGCTCGGCGGACGTCACCTGTCCGGCGGCGAGCCGCGCGGCCTGCGCCTCGAGCCCGATGAACCGGTCGGTCGGTGCGGTCGTGGTCATGCCGGCCTCCTCGTTCGTTCGAACGAACAGTACCGCGCCGCGCCGACGTACGGCCAGGTGCGAAGATGAATGCGATGAGTGTGCAGACAGCGGGCCGGCGGACGCGCCGGCCGGAGACCAAGCTGTGGCGGGTGCCGGTGCGGCGGGTCGAGCGGGTCACCCGGCGGCTCGTGCGCGTGACGGTCGGCGGTGACGAGCTGGCCGACTTCGTCAGCGCGGGCACCGACCAGAACGTGATGCTGTACTTCTACCCGGACGACGTGGAGCTGCCCGAGCCGCTGACGCTCGAGGCCGCGCGCGGGATGTGGTCCCAGGTCCGCCCGCTGACCCGGACGTACACGATCCGCCGGCACGATCCCGGCGCGCGCGAGGTCGACTTCGACTTCGTCCTGCACGACGCGCCCGGACCGGCGTCGGACTGGGCCCAGGCGGCGCGGCCCGGCGACCGGCTGATCTTCGTCGGCCCGTCGCCGGCCTACCAGCCCGATCCCACCGCCGACTGGCACCTGCTGGCCGGCGACGAGACCGCGCTGCCGGCGATCGCGGCGATCCTGCGGGCGCTCCCCGCGGACGCCGTGACCAAGGTGTTCGTCGAGGTCGCGGACGCGGCGGAGGAGCAGCCGTTACCGGTCCCGGTCACCTGGGTACACCGGGACGGCGAAGGCACGCTCGCCGGCGCGGTCGCCGCCGCGGACCTGCCGTCCGGTCGCGTGGACGCCTGGCTCGCGGGGGAGCGTTCGTCGATGGTCGAGCTGCGGGCCCACCTGCTGGACGAGCGGGGTTTCGACCGCCGGGCCGTGCGCCCGACCACGTACTGGCGGAGAGGTGAGGCAGGCACCTGACCTGCGGTGTCGGAACTCCTGGCGGCCGAGGATCGTTGTACGGCAAGGAGTTACGTTCACGGAAAGGGTGCGGAAGTGCACAAGCACTACAACGGGCTGAAGACCGCGCTGCTGCTCGGCGGCATGAGCGCGCTCATCATCGGGATCAGCTCGCTGTTCGGCCGTACCGCGCTGTTCATCGGCTTCGGGATCGCGCTGCTGATGAACGGGTATGCGTACTTCAACTCCGACAGGCTGGCGCTGCGGGCGATGCGCGCGCGGCCGGTGTCGCAGGCCGAGCAGCCGGCGATGTACCGGATCGTGCGCGAGCTGGCGACGGCCGCGCGCCAGCCGATGCCCAGGCTGTACGTGAGCCCGACCCAGGCACCGAACGCCTTCGCGACCGGCCGCAACCCGCGGAACGCGGCCGTCTGCTGCACGACCGGGATCCTGGAGCTGCTGAACGAACGCGAGCTGCGGGCGGTGCTGGGGCACGAGCTGTCGCACGTGTACAACCGGGACATCCTGATCTCGTCGGTGGCCGGCGCGCTCGCGAGCGTGATCAGCATGCTGGCCAACCTGGCGATGTTCGCGGGCCTGTTCGGTGGCTCGGACGACGACCGTCCCAACCCGATCGCCCTGCTGCTCCTGGCGCTTCTCGGACCGATCGCCGCGGGCGTGATCCAGATGGCGGTGTCGAGGTCGCGCGAGTACCAGGCGGACCAGTCCGGTGCCGAGCTCACCGGCGACCCGCTGGCCCTCGCGTCGGCCCTGCACAAGCTGGAGTACGGCACGGCCCGGCTGCCCCTGGCGCCCGAGCCGCAGCTGGTCTCCCAGGCCCACCTGATGATCGCGAGCCCGTTCCGCCCGGGCGAGCGGGTGGCCAGGCTGTTCTCGACCCACCCGCCGATCCCGGACCGCATCCGCCGCCTGGAGGACATGGCCCGCCGCGGCATGCGCTAAGCGCCCGCGGCGCGCGCGATCTCCATAACGTACTGGCCGTAACCGGACTTTCCGAGCCGCTCGCCGAGCTGGTAGGCGGCGTGCGGGGTGATGTAGCCCATGCGCATCGCGACCTCCTCGAGCACGGCGATGCGCACGCTCTGCCGGTTCTCGATCACCTGCACGTACTGGCCGGCCTCGAGCAGGCTCTCGTGCGTGCCGGTGTCCAACCACGCGGTGCCGCGGGCGAAGTTGATCAGCTGGGCGCGCTTGTCGCGGATGTAGACGTTGTTGAGGTCGGTGATCTCGAGCTCGCCCCGCGCCGACGGCCGCAGCGTCCTCGCGATGTCGACCACCGAGTTCTCGTACATGTAGAGCCCGGTGACCGCGATGTTCGACTTCGGCGCTGCGGGCTTCTCGACGATCTCCACGAGCCGGCCGCCGTCGTCGACCTCGGGGACGCCGTAGCGGCGCGCGTCGCGGACGGGGTAGCCGAAGAGCGTGCACCCGTCGAGGCCGGCGACGGCGTCCTGCAGGAGGCCGGAGAGTCCGGCTCCGTAGAAGATGTTGTCGCCGAGGATGAGGCAGACGTCGTCGCCGCCGACGTGCTCGCGGCCGATCAGGAAGGCCTCGGCCAGGCCGTTGGGCTCCGGCTGCTCGGCGTAGGACAGCGTGAGCCCGAGTTCCTCGCCGGTGTCCAGCAGCCGGCGGAAGAGGGGCAGGTCGGCGGGCGTCGAGATGACCAGGATGTCCCGGATCCCGGCCAGCATGAGGACCGAGAGCGGGTAGTAGACCATCGGCTTGTCGAACACCGGCAGGAGCTGTTTGGAGACCACGCGGGTGATCGGATCCAGCCGGGTGCCGGCCCCACCGGCGAGAATGATCCCTTTCACGGGCGTCGACGCTACCGTCTGCGCCGGCGGGTCAGCGGTAGTTCGTGAACTGCAGCGCGATGCCGAAGTCGGAACTCTTCAGCAGGGCGATGACGTCCTGCAGGTGGTCCTTCTTCTTGCCGGAGACGCGGAGCTGGTCACCCTGGATCTGGGCCTGGACGCCCTTGGGGGCCTCATCGCGGATCTTCTTGGCGATCTGCTTGGCCTTGTCGGAGGCGATGCCCTGCACGATGCTGCCGGTGACCTTGTAGACCTTGCCCGACGGCGCCGGCTCGCCGACGTCGAACGCCTTGAGCGAGATCTGCCGCTTGACGAGCTTGTCCTTGAACACCTCGATCGCGGCCTTGCAGCGCTCCTCGGTCTCGGCCTCGATGGTCACGGCTTCCTCGCCGGCCCACTTGACGGAGGCCCCGGTCCCCCGGAAGTCGAACCGGGTGGACAGCTCCTTGCTCGCTTGGTTCAGCGCGTTGTCGACCTCCTGCCGATCGACCTTGCTCACCACGTCGAAGGACGGATCCGCCACCGTCAAACACCTCCACTCACCTGCGAGTTCACCCCGCGCCCGGATGCTACCGCTGGCCCCGCGCCCGGCTGCGGAGTATCCGGTTGGCCTGCCCACGGAGGCGTTGGGTAAGGTTTCCGCCGTCCAGCCGAGCTGGACCTCCCGGCGGGTTGCCCGAGTGGTCAAAGGGAGCAGACTGTAAATCTGTCGGCTTACGCCTACGAAGGTTCGAACCCTTCACCCGCCACCCCAGTCTCAACGGCCGGTGACCAGCACGAAGGTCACCGGCCGTTTGCTGTCCGGTGTGGAGCGGCGCTGGGCGCGTGGTAGCGAAGGGCAGCGCCCGCCGCAGTGAAGGTTCACCCGGCTGGGTGCTGACGCCGATAGCTTCAGGTCATTTGGGCCTTCGCGTCTCGTCTTGTTCCGTCGGTGACGGTTTTGAGCAGTTGCAACTGTTCGTGTGATTGCGTGCCGGTCGCGCACCGCAATTGAATTGCCTACGAGAATCCGGGCGCGACTTGGGCGAGCTCATTCTGACCGCGCCTGGTGAGGGAGGAGTCAGTTGTGAGCACGAGCGGTCCCGCTCGATCGTCGTGTGCGTTCGCTCTCGTAGGGCGAACCTGTGTGTCCACCGGAGCCGCGACCCGCGATCTTTGTGCGATGTGCAGACGGAGTCGGCGGACCTGGTGGGCTGAGCCGGCGAGGTGGATTGACCGGAACGGCGGCCTGGCGGTCTTCTGGATCGGACGCTAGTTTCCCAACCGCTGCGCGGTCACGTGTGGACGGTCCGATAGGCGGAACAGCGGTTTGTCCCCCACGGGGGCAAGGGGTTGTCTATGACGTCGACAGCACGCTAGATCTAAATCATGGACTGGTCGACGCTGATCGCGACTATTACCGGGGCGGTCATCGGAGTCGGGGCGACGGTGTTGGCGGAGCGTGCGCAGTGGCGGCGTAGTCAGGACCACCACTGGATGACCGTTCGGCGGGAGGCGTACGCCGGATATCTCGCCGCACTCACCGATGGATCCGCGGCCCTTCGCCGCGTGGTGCGGGAGCACACGTCCTCTGCCGGAGATATCGGGCCGCAGCTCCATGCCTGTTTGCTGCCCGGGGGCTCATGGCGGTTGTTTCACACCGTTGCGATGGTCGGCCCTGCCGATGTCGTCGCAAAAGCAGAGGATGCGCAGATCGCGTTGCAGGAGTCACGGGACGCCTTGCTGGAATGCGCCGACCTCACCCATCCGCCCTATGTGGAGGCGCGGGAGCGTCTCCTGGCTGCCATGGGCCTTCTCCGCAAGGCGATGCGTGACGATCTGCGGCTGCCCTCGCTCGGTACGGTTGCCTCTCGCCCGCGATGGTGAGTCGCAGTAAATGTCGGACCCTGCCGCTAGCTTTCCCGGCATGGAGGTCTTCGGGTGGTGGGGGAGGGAGCTCGGTCTCGCGGTCGGGCGGTCGCTGTGAGGCGGCTCGATGCCAACCAGGTCCGTGACGCACGTACCCGCGCCCAGGGGCTCGCCGGCACCGCCACCACCGTCGCCGACGCCGTGCGGCAGGTCGTCGGTTTGCAGGCGCAGGACGTGCGGGCCAACCGGCTCGCCGTCCGGGTGCGCACTGCCGGGCTCACGGCCGAGGACGTCGACCAGGCCTGCCGCGGGCGGACCGTCGTCCGGACGTGGGCCATGCGCGGCACCCTGCACATGCTCGCCGCCGAGGACTTCGGGTGGGTCAACGGGCTCCTCGGGCCCTACTTCGCCGACAAGGGCGCGCCCCGGCGTCGCCAGCTCGGGCTCGACAAGGCGCTCCTCGAACAGGCCATGGCCGGGCTGACTGAAATCGTCACGGAACCGCTGACCAGGCGCGACATCGTCGAGCGGCTGGCCGACCGCGGTGTCCGGCTCGATCCGAAGAGCCAGCAACCGCCCCACCTGTTCGGCTACGCCGCGAACACCGGCCTGCTCTGCCGCGGCCCGGACACCGAGAAGGACGAGCCGACCTACGTCCTCGTCCGCGACTGGCTCGGCGAGCAGAAGCCGGTCGACGAGCCCGAGGCGCTGGCCATCCTCGCCGAGCGCTACCTCCGCGGTCACGGCCCCGCGACGGCCGGCGATCTCGCCATGTGGTCGGGGTTGCCGATCACGAAAGCGCGGGCCGCGTTCGACGCGATCGGCGACCGGATCGAGGTCGTCGAGGCGGCCGGGGTCGAAGCGGCCGTCCTCGAACAAGAGGACTTGCCCGCGGCGCCGACCAGGCTGCTCGGCCACTTCGACGCCTACCTCCTCGGCTACCGCGGCCGGGATCTCGCCGTGCCGGAGGCGCACCGGAAAGCCGTTCAGGCTGGTGGTGGCTTCGTGATGCCGGTCGTGCTCGGCAAGGGGCTCGCGCTCGGGACGTGGCGCACGAAGGCGGCGAAGAACTCGATCACCGTCGAAGTCGAGCCGTTCGAAGATCGAAAGTTACCCGATCTACGTAACGAGGTGAGTGATCTCGGACGATTTCTCGGCAGGCAGACCCAGCTTGGCGCGCCGATCGAGTGATGCTCGAAAGTGCACTGAGTTGCGATGTCCTTTTAGCACAGTCGGTTTCTGCGTCCGATCGGGGTACAGTTACCGGACCGTGACGTGTCCTGGGCGGGGCTCGGTCACTGTGCGAGAAGTCGCGTGAGTGGGGTTTTGGCTGGTTGCCGCTGCGGCGGCCGAGGAGAGTGCATGCCTGAAACGGCACCCGAGCGCACGGCAGCGGCCGACGCGTCCGCCGAGACCGACCAGTCGGTCGACCGGCGCTTCGGCGTGTTCTCCGTGATCGTGCTGGTCATCGGCGTGGCCGCGGCCGCGCTCATGTCCTGGTGGCTGCCGCTGCACCCGAGCACCGGCCAGATCGGCACCGGCCTGCTCCTCGTCCTCGCGTTCCTCGTCGTCGAGCAGGTCTCGGTCAACATCGACGTCCGCGGCGGCATCTCGTGGACCATCTCGTTCACCGAGATACCGCTGGCCATCGGCCTGTTCGTGGCGCCGTTCCAGGTCGTGCTCGCCGCCCACCTGATCGCCGGCGTGGGCACGCTGCTCGCCCGGCGGGTGCAGGACCGCGTCCTCTACAACACCGGCGCCGAGATCCTCGAGATCACCAACGCGTTCGCGGTCTACACCGTGGCGGGCATGATCATCCAGGGCACCGGCCCGCAGTGGATCGCCGCGTACCTGGGTGCGATCAGCGCCCCGATCACCAGCACGCTGCTGGCGCTCGCCGCCGTCCACGTCCTCGGCCGCCGGCTGCGCGTCGGCGCGGCCACCAAGCTCGTCTTCCGCACGCTCGTCCTCGGCCTGGTCAACGCCTCTGTCGGCGTCGTCGGCTACGAGGTCGCCACCAATGTCGACCACGGCCTGCCGCTGGTCCTCGCCACCCTCGGCGGCGTCTGGGCCCTCTATCTCGCCTACTCCGGCCTGCTCCGCGAGCAGCGCGACCTCGAGGCGTTGTCCGAGGTCAGCCTCATCGTGGCGCGCTCCGGCCGGCGCGCGGCCGCCCGCCCGGCCGCCGGTCAGGACACCGCGAGCGCCATCAAGTCCGACGACTGGCACGGCGTCGCGCAGCGGATCCGCGACCAGCTCGGTGCCGCCCGCGTCGTGCTCCGCCTGCGGTTCGACCCGCAGGCACCGATGCACACGGTCGTCGCCGGCCAGGAGCTGCCGGCCGGCGTGGTCGACATCGACACCGCGGGCGCCAAGGCCGACGGGCTGCTGCGGCTGCCCGGCTCCCATGTCCGCCACTTCCGCCGCGTCGACTCGCTCCCGGAGATCCGGCAGGCGCTCATCCAGCGAAACGCCCACGAGGCGCTCGTCGTGCCGCTGCGCAGCGCGAGCCACCTGCTGGGCGTCGTCGAGGCGCACGACAAGCTGTCCCGCTGGCGCGGCTTCGGCCAGGCCGACCTGCGCATGATCGGTACCACCGCGAGCCACCTGGCCACCGCGCTCGACAACCGCCGCCTGCTCGCGACGCTGCGCCACGACGCCTACCACGACCCGCTCACCGGCTTGCACAACCGGCCCGGCTTCCGCCAGCTCGCCACCGAGATGCTCGCGAGCAACCCCGGCTCGGTCATGCTGCGCGTCGACCTCGAGGTCCAGCCCGCGATCAGCGACGCGTTGGGCTACGCCTGGAGTGACCGGATCACGATCGCCGCCGGCCGCAGGCTCCGCGACGCGCTCGGCCCGGACACCCCGCTGGCCCGGCTCGAGGGCGGCGCGTTCGCGGCGCTGCTGGTGGACGCCGACCTCGAGCGCGCGCAGGTCGCGGCGGAGAAGCTCGTGGCCGGGCTGTCGGCGCCGTACCCGGTGGACCGGCTGACCGTCGAGGCCGGCGTCGTCGTCGGCTACTCGTCGTCCGCGATGCCCGACGGCGTGCTGTTCTCCGACGCCCCGGGCGGCCGCGCGGGTACGCCGACCGAGCTCGACGTCGACGAGCTGCTCAAGCGCGCCGACGTGGCGCTGCGCGCGGCGAAGACCAGCGGCGAGAGGGTCCGCGCGTACATGCCGAGCATGGGCCAGATATTCCTGCGCCGCTTCCAGCTGGTGACGCAGTTCCGCCAGGCTCTGGAGACGGGCCAGGTCAGCGTGCACTACCAGCCGAAGGTCGCGCTGCCGCGCCGCGAGGTGCTCGGCGTCGAGGCGCTGGTCCGCTGGCGCCACCCGGAGTTCGGCGACCTGCACCCGGACGAGTTCGTGCCGGCGGTCGAGGCGGCCGGCCTGGTCGACGCGCTAACCGAGTTCGTCCTCGACAGGGCCCTCATCCGGATCCGCAAGTGGCTCGACCGTGGCCTGCGCATCGGCGTGGCGGTCAACCTGTCCGTGCGCAGCCTCGCCGACCTCGAGTTCCCGACCCGGGTGTCCGCGGCGCTCGAGCGGTACCGCGTGCCGCCGGAGCTGCTGACGCTCGAGCTGACCGAGTCCGGCGTGATGGCCGACCCGCAGCGGGCGCTGCCGGTGCTGCGCGCGCTGCACAACCTGGCCGTGGTCCTCGCGGTCGACGACTTCGGCACCGGCTACTCCTCGCTCGCGTACCTGCGGCAGCTGCCGGTCGACGAGGTCAAGATCGACAAGAGCTTCGTCTTCGGCATGGGCAGCGACCTCGGCGACCTCGCGGTGGTCCGCTCGATCGTCGAGCTCGGCCACTCGCTGGGCCTGGTCGTCGTGGCCGAGGGTGTCGAGGAGGACGCCGCGCGCGACCAGCTCGCCGCCATGGGCTGCGACGTCGCGCAGGGCTACCTGATCTCCCGCCCGCTGTCCGAGGAGCGGCTCGAGGCATGGCTGCAGGCCCGCACCGCGATGGCCAAGAACGTGCGCGACGAGACGGTCCTCACGCTGCTTTCGTGATCGGGGATCCCGATTTCGCCCGGCACACCGTGCCGTGTACAGTCATCACGGCTCACGCAGGAGCACGCCCCAATAGCTCAGTCGGCAGAGCGTCTCCATGGTAAGGAGAAGGTCTACGGTTCGATTCCGTATTGGGGCTCGCGAATACACTTGGGGGCACGTCCCCTCAGGGATCTGGCGGTGTAGCTCAGTCGGTAGAGCAAGCGGCTCATAATCGCTGTGTCGCCGGTTCAAGTCCGGCCACCGCTACGCGGGTGAGATGAGAGAGAGGCAAGGCTGTGGCCAGCTCCACGGACGTGCGACCGAAGATCACGCTGGCGTGTGAGGTCTGCAAGCACCGCAACTACATCACCAAGAAGAACCGGCGCAACGACCCGGATCGCCTGGAGATGAAGAAGTTCTGCCCGAACTGTGGCAAGCACCAGACGCACAAGGAAACGCGCTAGGTGCCACTGGACCCGTCCTACGTCGGGCACACCTACCCACGTTCGGAGATCTATCAGGTCGGCCGGGAGAAGATCCGGGAGTTCGCGGACGCCATCGGCGACCCGCAGCCGATGTACCGCGACGCCGACGCCGCCAAGGCCGCCGGGCATCCGGACGTCATCGCCCCGCCGACCTTCGTGATGGTCCT
>NZ_DATBKY010000144.1:0-11605 GCF_036555685.1 Actinophytocola sp.
CCACGCCGAGGACCTTCAACGGCAACCAGCGCGCAACCTGGCGCGATCAAGGCGCAGCCGCCACGATTCGCCGTGGTACCGAACGGACGTCGGGCGGACGACGGCCTGGAGGCGGCCTGATCATGGGCGCGACCGGCGGCCACCACCGACCCAAGATCGCCGATCTAGCCCTTGAGCAGGGCGCGGGCCATGACCATGCGTTGGATTTGGTTGGTGCCTTCGTAGATCTGGGTGATCTTGGCGTCTCGCATCATGCGTTCTACCGGGAAGTCCTTCGTGTAGCCGGCGCCGCCGAAGAGTTGGACCGCGTCCGTGGTCACCTCCATCGCCGTGTCGGACGCGTAGGTCTTCGCTGCTGAGGCGATGAAGCCGGCGCGCTTGTCGCCGCGTTCGGAGGCGGCCGCGGAGGTGTACACCAGGTGGCGGGCCGCTTCGATCTTCATGCCCATGTCGGCGAGCATGAACTGCACGCCCTGGAAGTCGGCGATGCGCTGGCCGAACTGGCGGCGATCCTTGACGTACGCGATGGTCGCGTCGAGGGCGCCCTGTGCGATGCCGACCGCCTGGGCGCCGATCGTCGGGCGGGTGTGGTCCAGGGTGCGCAGCGCGGTCTTCAGGCCGGTACCCGGGTCGCCGACGATGCGGTCCGCCGGGATCGTGCAGTTCTCGAAGTAGATCTCGCACGTCGGCGAGCCCTTGATGCCCAGCTTGCGTTCCTTCGGTCCGACCGAGAAGCCCGGGTCGTCCTTGTGCACCACGAACGCCGAGATGCCGTTGGCCTTCTTCTCCGCCGCCGGATCCGTCACGGCCATCACCGTGTACCACGTGGACTCGCCGGCGTTCGTGATCCAGGCCTTCGTCCCGTTCAGCACCCACGTGTCGCCGTCGCGCACGGCCCGCGTCCGCATCGACGCCGTGTCCGAGCCGGCCTCGCGCTCGGACAGCGCGTACGACGCCGAAGCCTCGCCCGCCGCGAGGGACGGCAGCACCAGCTTCTTCACCTCGTCCGACCCGGACAGCAGGATCGGCTGCGTGCCCAGCTTGTTGACCGCGGGGATGAGCGAGGCCGACGCGTCGACGCGGGCCACCTCCTCGATCACGATGCACGCCGCGATCGCGTCCGCGCCCTGGCCGTCGTACTCCTCCGGCACGTGGACCGCGTTGAAGCCGGACCGCGCCAGCGCGTCGCGCGCCTCCGAGGGGTACCGCGAGTTCTCGTCCACGTCCGCGGCGTGGGGCGCGATCTCCTTCTCCGCGAGCGCGCGCACGGCCTCACGCAGCGCCTCGTGCTCCTCGCTCAGCTGGTACAGCCCCTCCACCGTCGCCACCTCCACGTGCGCGTCCGTAACACCCCGATGTTAGCGCCCGTTCACGCCAGGACCGGCGGGGTCGTCGGACGTCACATCCAGGCTCGACCGCAGCGCGGCGTCCTTGTCCAGTACGAGCCGCTCCAGGTCGGCCTGGAACTCGGCCAGCCGGGCCCGCAGCTTCTCGTCCGACGCGGCCAGCACCCGCACCGCGAGCAGGCCGGCGTTGCGGGCGCCGCCGACCGACACCGTCGCCACCGGGATCCCGGCCGGCATCTGCACGATCGAGAGCAGCGAGTCCAGCCCGTCGAGGTACTTGAGCGGCACCGGCACGCCGATGACCGGCAGCGTCGTGGCCGACGCGACCATGCCCGGCAGGTGCGCCGCCCCGCCCGCGCCCGCGATGATCACCCGCAGCCCGCGGTCGGCGGCGCCGGCCGCGTAGTCCAGCATCCGCCGCGGCGTGCGGTGCGCCGACACGACGCTGACCTCGTACGGCACCTCGAACTCGGCCAGCGCCTCGGCGGCGGCCTTCATCACCGGCCAGTCCGAGTCGCTGCCCATGATCAGGCCGATGACCGCGGTCACGTTCGCTCCCCTGTGTGGATGTCGTACCCGTCGAGCCACTCACCGTCCGAGAGCCAGTGCGCGGCCAGCCGCGCCCGCTCCCGCACGCCGGCCATCCGCGCGCCGAGCAGCGTCACGTGGCCGATCTTGCGGCCGGGCCGCTCCTGCTTGCCGTAGTAGTGCACATGCGCGTCCGGGTACCGGGCCAGCAGGTGGTGCAGCCGCTCGTCCGGGCTCATCGCGGGCGGCTGCGCCGCGCCGAGCACGTTGGCCATCACGACCGCGGGCGCGCGCGGTGTGGTGGCGCCGAGCGGGTAGTCGAGGACCGCACGCAGATGCTGCTCGAACTGCGAGGTCGCCGCGCCCTCGATGGTCCAGTGGCCCGAGTTGTGCGGCCGCATGGCGAGCTCGTTGACCACGAACCCGGCATCGGTCTCGAACAGCTCCACGGCCAGCACCCCTACGACGCCCAGCTCCGCGGCGATCCGCAACGCGAGCTCCTGGGCTTCCCCGGCCCGCCCGGCCGCGAGGTCCGGCGCGGGCGCGAGGACCTCGACGCAGATGCCGTTGGACTGCACGGTCTCCACGACCGGCCACGCGCCGCCCTGCCCGAACGGCGAGCGCGCGACGACCGCGGCCAGCTCGCGGCGCATCGCGACCCGCGCCTCGACGAGCAGCGGCGTGCCCCACTCGAGCAGCCGCGGCACGAGCTCGCGGGCGGACTCGGCACCGTTGAGCAGCCACACGCCGCGCCCGTCGTAGCCGCCGCGGGCCGCCTTGAGCACGCAGGGCCAGCCGTGCTCGTCGCCGAACTTGACCACGTCGTCCACTTCGGACACCGCGGTGAAGCTCGGCACCGGCAGGCCGAGGGAGGCGAGCTTGTGCCGCATGACGAGCTTGTCCTGCGCGTGCAGCAACGCCTCCGGCCCCGGGTGGACCTTGAACCCATCGGCGGCGAGCGCCCGCAGGTGCTCGGTCGGCACGTGCTCGTGGTCGAACGTCAGCACGTCGCACGTCTTCGCGAACGCCCGCAGCGCGTCGAGGTCGGTGTGCGAGCCGAGCGTGACGTTGGGCGTGACGAGCGCGGCCGAGTCGTCCGCGGACACGGCGAGCACGTGCAGCGACTGGCCCAGCGCGATCGCCGCCTGCTGGGTCATCCGGGCGAGCTGGCCGCCGCCCACCATGCCGACGATCGGCAGGCCGGTCCGGGGGTCCACGCCTACCTCCCTCCGGTTCGCTTTCGCAGGAGCAGCACGGCACCCGCGACCAGCGGCACGAGCAGGTACGCGCTGCCGAGCACCACCTCGGGCGGCGTCCACTCGAGCTCGGGCTTCACGCCGGGCGGGCGCGACGGGTCGGACGTGCGCATGATCAGCAGCACGCAGCTCGCGAACACGAGGACGACCCCGCCGAGCGCGGCGCGCACGCCGGCGCGGCCGGGCAGCCTGGTCAGCAGCAGCACGATCAGCGGCACGACCCAGACGTAGTGGTGCGACCACGACACGGGGCTGAGCAGCAGCCCGAAGAACGCCGTGACCAGCAGCGCGGCGAGCGGCTGGCCGGCCCGGTGGAAGCGGCGGACGAGGTGGACGGCCGGGACCGCGAGCACCGCGCCGACGCCGACGGCGGCCGCGAGTGCCCACGGGGCGAGGTCGGTCAGGCGCAGGACCAGCCCGTTGAGCGACTGGTTGCCGGCCCAGAAGGTCGGGCCGGTGCGGGCCGGGTCGGTCACGGCGACCGTCCAGAAGCGCGCGAAGTCGTGCGGCCGCATGGCGAAGATCAGTGCCTGCAGCGCGGCGAACGTGGCGAGCGCGCGCACGGCGTCCATCCGGCGGCCGGTCAGCCACAGGTGCGGCACGAATATCAGCGGCGTCAGCTTGACCGCGGCGGCGACGCCGATGAGGACGCCACCGAGGTGGCGCGCGCGGCCGGCGACGGTGCCCAGGACGAGGACGTCCACGACGACCAGGGCCATCAGGATGATGTTGATCTGCCCCAGGAAGAGCGTGCGCCACACCGGTTCGAGCGCCAGCGCGCCGATCGTGATCAGGACCGTCGCCTTGGCCGGCGGCAGCCACGACGGGCCCGCGGCCTGGATGCCGATCCGCACGACGAGGGCGAGCGCGAGGACGGAGATCGCCGCGAGCACCCCCCAGGAGACCTGCGTGGGGAACAGCGCGAGCGGGACGAACAGCAGCGCGCCGGTCGGCGGGTAGGTGAACGGCAGGTGCGCCCACGGCGGCTCGGCGGAGAGGAAGTCGTTGTCGTACAACGGTTCCCCGGTCAGCAGCGCGACCGCACCCGAGCGGTAGACGGCGGAGTCGACCCCGAGCCGCCAGTCGATGGCCCAGCTGACGATCCCCGCGACGAGCATCCCCGCCGGCACGGCGAGAAGGGCGAGCGCGTACCGCGAGGCGAACAGGCGCCGGACCGAGCGCGCGAGCCAGTGCCCGTCCTCGACGGGTGCCTCGGGGGTGGCCCGGACGGTCTCGCTCACGCTCGCAAGGAAACCACGGCCCGGCGTGGCCCGGTGGAGCCGCCCTGCCTCGATACGGTGGCGGCATGACCGACGTGCCTCCGTGGGAGCCGCCGCTGGCGGGCAACGAGGTGGACCACCTCACCGGTGCGCTGGAACGCATGCGAGCGACGTTCCGCTGGAAGGCCGACGGCCTCGACGCGGCGGGTCTGGACAAGCGGATCGGTGCCTCGTCGCTGACCATCGGTGGGCTGCTCAAACACCTGGCGTTCGTGGAGGACTACACGTTCGCGACGAAGCTGCGCGGGGAGCCGGCCGGCGAGCAGTGGGACTTCTCGACCTGGGACAGCGAGGACTGGCCGTTCACGTCGGCCGCCGCGGACACCCCGGAGCAGCTGTACGCCGGGTGGGACGGCGCGGTCGAGCGGTCGCGCGCCCGGCTCGCCGCGGCGCTCGCGGACGGCGGCCTCGACGGCCCCGCGCACGTGTCGAACGACGCCGGCCAGCACGCCAGCGTGCGGCGGCTGGTGTGCGACATGATCGAGGAGTACGGCCGCCACACCGGACACGCCGACCTGCTGCGCGAGGCCGTGGACGGCCGCGTCGGCGAGGACCCGCCGTGGGATTGGCGGATGCCCGGTGGCTGACGTACTCGGTAGCCGCGAGCGCACGCAGCCGGCGCCGCCGCACATCGTGTGGGACTCGCTGACCAGGCCACGCCAGCCGTCGGCGCGGCCGTGGCTGGACCTGCTCGACGACGAGGTCGAGCCGCGCGTGCTGGAGTCCGAGCGCCCGCACCGGGTCGTGTGGTCGTCGCTGTGGCCGGACCGGCCGGAGGACCGCATCACGTTCGACATCCGCCCGGACGGCGACGGGTGCGCGCTGCGCTGGACGCTCACGACGACGGATCGGGCGCCCGACCAGAGCAAGCTGGGACACCTGCGGTTCCGGATGAACTTCCTGCTCAACGAGAAGCTGCGGACGTCGTACGGCCAGTAGCGGCTAGGCGCGGCCGATCCGGCGTAACAGCTCCCGGGCCTCGGCGAAGGTGGCGGGCAGCTTCTCCACCCGCAGCCACGGGCGCCCGCTGGACGCCAGCTGCGGGTCGGCGGACAGGCGCTCGGTGATGCGCCAGCTCGCGGTGAGCGAGCGGTCGCCGAAGGCGGTGTCGCGCGGGGCGAGGACGGCGGCGACCGAGGGGCCGAGCAGCGCGACGCTCTCGCCGCCGTCGAAGACGTCCCGCAGGACGTCGGCGACCAGGACCATCGCCATCAGCCGCGACCAGCCGACGACCGCGGTGAGGTCGATCGTCACCGCGAGCAGCGAGTGGGTCTCCGGCACGGACCGCCCGTCGCGGGCGGCCTGGCGGTACACCTCGTGCAGCCGCGTGCGCAGGTACGAGTGCGTGGCGAGGTTCGTCAGGCTCTCCGTCGCCTCGGCGTCGCGCAGCTCGCCGCACGACGCGTCCGCCCAGGCCAGCGCGGTCGTGCGGACGAGCTTCGCGGGGGCGGCGTCGGGGTCGGTGGCGACGCGGCCGTTCGCCGGGCCGTCCGGGGATTCCTCCGGTGCCATGAGCACGGCGTGCAGCGCGGCGAGGTCGGTCAGCGTCTCCTCGAGGCCGGCACCGGCCTGCGCCCGCGCCCGGCCGAGGTCGGACAGCGCGCGGGTCAGGTCGGCCCGCCGCACGGCCGACGAGCAGACCGCGTCGACCTCGGGCAGGCCCCAGTCGCTGGGAAAACGCCAGCCGGCGGCGATGCTCGCGGTGCGCCAGCGGGCTCGCAGCACCCGCAGTGCGTGGTCAGTACCCTCAGCGTCGCCACGGTATGAGCGCGACCCGGCTTCACGTACTGTCACTTGGTGGTCCCATCTTTCGGCACTCTCGTCGTAGAAACGCGGGCCACCGACATCCGTGACGCCATTCGGGTGAACTGCTGCCCGTACCTCCAGTAAGGCGATGCCTTTCCGCCGTTGTGGTGATCAACGGATGGCGCGTTCGGCGGGATCCGTCACACTGAGCGCGGGAGCGTGTCTTTTGCGAATCCGGCTCGTTCTACAGCCGGGTCGGGGCTGACACGTGCGAGCTGAGGAGGACCGTGGCCACCGTTCCCGCCGACATCGAGGGTCCCAGCGATGCCGAGCTGATCGACGCGGTGCGCAAGGGCACGGTCTCGGCGTACGGCTCGCTCTACGAACGACACGTCGCCTCCGCGTACAACCTCGCCCGCCGGCTCTCCCGCTCCCCGGCCGAGGCCGACGACCTCGTCGCCGAGGCGTTCGCCAAGGTCCTCGACACGCTCCGGGGCGGCCGCGGGCCCGACAGCGCGTTCCGCGCGTACCTGCTCACCGCCCTGCGGCACACCGCCTACGACCGGACGCGGCGCGAGCGCCGGGTCGAGCTGTCCGACGACCTGGAGGCGACCGGCGGGGAGAAGGTGGCCGAGCCGTTCGCCGACACCGCGCTCGCCGGGCTCGAGCGGTCGCTGGCCGCGCGAGCGTTCGCGCGGCTGCCCGAGCGGTGGCAGGCGGTCCTCTGGCACACCGAGATCGAGGGCCAGTCGCCGGCCGAGGTGGCGCCACTCCTCGGCCTGACCGCGAACGGGGTCTCCGCGCTCGCCTACCGCGCCCGCGAGGGGCTGCGCCAGGCCTACCTGCAGGTACACCTCGCCGAGACCACCGCGGCACGCTGCCGCGCGACCTGCGAGCGTCTCGGCGCGTGGACCCGGCACGGCCTCGCCAGGCGGGAGAAGGCCCAGGTCGAGGCGCACCTCGACGAGTGCTCACGGTGCCGCGCGCTGGCCGCGGAGCTCGCCGACGTCAACGGCGCAATGCGCGGGGTCGTCGCCCCGCTCGTGCTGGGTGCCGGCACGCTCGGCTACCTCGCCGCCGCGGCGGCGAAGGGCGGCGCGCTGACCGCGGCCGGGGCCGGCGGGACCGCCGCGGCCGGCGGTGCGGCGGGGGCGGCGGGGTCCGTACCACGCCAGTTCCTCGGCGTCGCCGCGTCCGGGGTGGCGCTGGCCGCGGCCGTCGCGATCGCCATGACCACGGGTGGCGGCAACCAGGAGATCCCGGCCGCCGCGCCGACGCCGACCCGGACGGCACCCGCGCCACCGCCCGCCCCACCACGGCAGCAGCCGCCGGCGCCGAACCAGCCACCGGCGCCGCAACCCCCGCCGCGGGAGCCTGCGCCGCGGCAGCCGAACCCGCCCGCCGCGCCCGTGCCGCCTCCCGTGCCGCCGCCCGGGCAGCCGGCCCCGGCCGCACCGGCGAGCCTGTCGGTGTCCCCGGCCGCACCGGTCGGCCTGGTCGCGGGCGGGGAGGCCGCCGACCTGCCGCTCACCGTGCGGAACTCCGGCGGTTCGGTGTCCGAGCCGGTGACCGCCACGCTGCGCCTGCCGGCCGGGGTGACCGCGGTGCCGGCCGGCGACCGGTACGGCCACGCGCCGCTGCTGCGCATGGACGGCGCGCGGGGCGGCACGGTCGACTGCCCGGGCGGTTCCCCGGTCGTCACGTGCGCCGCCAGTTCGGGGGTGCGGCCGGGCGAGTCCGTGACGCTGCTGTTCCGCATCGCCGCCGCCGAGGGCAGCACGGGCGGGCGGCTCACCGGCACGATCACGGCCGGATCGACGACCAAGCTGGCCGTGTCGGTGCGGGTGGACGTGCGCCCGCCGGCCGCGGTGGACGCGGTCGTGCTGACCGCCGACGCCGAGTGGCTCGGCCTGCTGCCCGGCATCTGGCTGCGGCCGACGCTCGAGGCACGCGCGGAGAACACCGGCACCAGCTCGAAGCCGGTGACCGTGACCGTCGACGTGCCGGCCCGGCTGATCTACTCCGACCGGAAGATGACCTGCACGGCCGCGACGACGTGCAGGACGGCCGGCCCGGTCGACCCGGGCGAGACGCTGCGGACGGTGTTCGAGCTCGAGCCGGTCCGGTCCGCCAAGCCGCCGCACGCGGTGCACGTGGCCGCGACGCTCGGGTCCGCGAGCGACACGGCACAGGTGCCGCTGCACGAGTGGGTCTGGCCGGTGCCGCCGGGCATCCTGGTGCCACCGACGCCGTCACCCGAGCCGGGCGCGGGGTCGGGCTCGGTGTCCGGGCCGGCCACCGCGGAGCCGCCGGCGTCGAGCGACGGCACGTCGTCGAGCCCGCCACCGCCGGACGGCACGTCGTCCGGCGAGCCGCCGGCGAGGACGACGACGCCATCCGCGCCATCCGCGCCGTCCGCGCCGGCACCGCCGGCACGCGCTACGACGCCGCCGCCGGCTGGGCCGGAGCAGCCGGACGGGGGCGGGTTCGTGGAGGGTCTGCTGGGCTGGTTGCTGGGCGGGTGATCATGTCCGGACGAACCGGACGAAGCCTCGGACTTGCTGATACTGCCGATAGCGGTGGGTCACCGCTCCGTAGACTGCGGGCGTGACCGTCGTCGACTCCGTCCTGGCCCGGGTTCCCGAACCCTTGCGTGCCGTGCTCATCAAGCACCGCGAGCTCCTGAAGTTCGCCGTGGTCGGAGGCACGACGTTCGTGATCGACAACGGCATCTGGTACGTGCTGAAACTGTCGGTCCTGGAGGACAAGCCGGTCACCGCCAAGATCATCGCGATCATCATCGCGACGATCGTGTCGTACGTGCTCAACAGAGAGTGGTCGTTTCGCACCCGCGGCGGCCGCGAGCGCCACCACGAGGCCGCGCTGTTCTTCCTCATCAGCGGCATCGGCGTGGCGATCAACTCCGCGCCGCTCTACATCTCGCGCTACTGGCTGATGCTGGAGGAGCCGCACGTGTCGCGGTTCGTCCAGGAGGTCGCCGACTTCGCGAGCGGGGCGATCATCGGCATGCTGCTCGCGATGTTCTTCCGGTTCTGGGCGTTCCGCAGGTGGGTCTTCCCGGACGAGCTGGGCAGCCGCCGCCGGGGCAGTGCCCGGGCCGCCGACGACCCCGCCGAGGAGCTCGGCCACTCTTGACCGACTTCCCCTTCTATGACGGCAGACCGACGCTCGTCACGGGGAAGCGCTGGTGGACCGTCATGGCCGGGCTGGTCGCCGGCTACGCGGCGCTGCTCACGGTGCCCGTGCCCGGGATCCCGGGCGTCTGGGTCCGGGCGATCCTGTTCGCGGCGATCCCGCTCGCGGTGTTCGCACGCGCCGTACCCGGCCACTGGCGGGCGATCTTCCGCCCGCTCCGGCTCGCCGGCCTCGGCTGGATCCTCTTGTTCGCGGTGGCGTGCGTCTTCGTCCTGCTCCTGCTCGGACTGCTGCTCTCGCAGGTGACCCGCTTCGACCCGAACCCGCTCGGGCCCGTGCTGGCGCAGATGTCGCCCGGCGAGCGGGTGCTGATCCTCGTCGGCCTGGTCCCGCAGCTGTTCGGCGAGGAGCTGCTCAGCCTGCTGCCGTTCCTCGCGTTGCTCTACTGGGCGCACCACCGGCTGCGCCTGGCCCGCGGCACGGCCCTGACCCTCGCGTCGCTCGGCTCGGTCGTGATCTTCGCCGCGGCCCACCTGCCGACGTACGACTGGAACGTCGTGCAGTGTTTCGTGGTCGTCGGCTCGGCCCGCGTCGTGCTGCTGGCGGCCTACTTCACGACGAAGAACGTCTGGGTGCCCACCGGCGCGCACGTTCTCACCGACTGGACCCTGTTCGGTCTCTCGTTCGCGGCCGGCTAGCGCGGGGAGCGTTCGGCGGGCCAGCGGACGCCCTTCACGTCGCCCGCGCGCGGGACCGGCAGGAACACCGTGAACGTCGCCGGGCGCTTGGCGGACAGCTCGAGCCGGCCGCCGTCGGAGTCGATCAGTGCGCGCGCCAGCGCGAGGCCGAGGCCGGTCGAGCCGCCGCCGGAGACCCCGCGCTCGAAGATGTGCTCGGCCAGCTCGTCGGGCACGCCGTTGCCCATGTCCGACACCTCGATGACGACCGACGGGCCCGAAGCGCCGGCCCCGTCGCCGCGCGCGGCCAGCGTCACCGCGCCCGCGCCGTGACGCAGGGCGTTGTCCAGCAGCACGCCGATGACCTCCCGCAGCCGCGCCGGGGAGACCTTCGCCCACAGGCCGTCCTGCAGCTTCAGCTTCAGGGAGCGGCCCTCCGCACGCAGCGGCGCGCGCCACTCGTCGGCGATCGTGACCAGCTCCGTGCCCAGCTCGACCGGCTCGGCGCCGACCGCGCGCGCCTCGCGGGCCGCGGCCATCAGCTCGTCGAGCACGTCCGCGAGCCGCTCGGCCTGCTCCAGCGCCGCCCGCGCCTCGTGGGCGATCTCCTCGTCGGGGACCGCGGTCAGCTCCTCGATCCGCAGCTGCAGGGACGTGAGCCGGCTGCGCAGCTGGTGCGAGACGTCGCCGACCAGCTCCCGCTCCCGCTGCACGAGCTGCGCCAGTGCCGTGGCGGACGCGTCCAGCGCCTCGGCGACCGAGTCCAGCTCGGGCACGAGGTAGCGCGTTCGGTCCAGCCGGAAGTCGCCCGCGCCCAGCCGCGACGCCCGGTCCGCGACGTGCCGCAGCGGCCGGGCCAGCCGGCGCGCGGTGACGCTCGCGACGAGGAACCCGATGCCGACCGTGGCGACCACGACCAGCGCGACCAGCAGCGCGACCTGGGTCTGCGTCGTGCGCATGGGCCCGGCGTCGATCGAGAGCCGCACGGTGCCGTGCTGGACGATCGGCACCTCCTCGCTGATCGTGTCCTCACCGAGGTCGGGGCCGAGCGTGAGGTCGCGGTCGGTGTCGGGCAGCGTGACCTCCAGGTGCCCGCCGGTCGGCACGGCGAGCTGCACGCTCGACAGGTCCAGCTCGTTGCCGCTCGCGACCTCGTCGTCGAGGATCGCCGCGATCTGGCGGACCCGGCCGGCGAGGTCCTCGCGGGTCAGGCTCTCCACGATCGCCGTCGCCGTGTAGCCGAGCGGGATCCCCAGCAGGCACGCGGTGACGGTGACGGCCAGCAGGATCGCGAGCAGGACGCGGCGGCGCACGGCTTACTCGGCGTTGAACCGGAAGCCCACGCCGCGCACGGTCGCGATCCGGCCGGCCCGGTGCCCGAGCTTGCGGCGCAGCCACGACATGTGCATGTCCAGCGTCTTGCTGGTCTTCAGCTCGGGGCCGCCCCACACCTCGTCGAGGATCTCCTCGCGGGTCACGACCTGCCCGGCCTTCTGGATCAGCACGCGCAGCAGCTCGAACTCCTTGTTGGCGAGCGTCACCTCGTCGCCGTCCACGAGGACCTGGCGGGCCGCGAGGTCCATCTTGACCCCGTTGACCTCGATGGTCCCCGGCGC
>NZ_DATBKY010000145.1:0-10096 GCF_036555685.1 Actinophytocola sp.
TGACCTACTTCCACTTCCCAGGTGCGAAGAAGTTCAAGATGTCCCACCTCTACGCGGGTTTCCTGTGGGGCGTCATCACGTTCGGCATCCTGATCCTGCTGTTCGGGCCGGCGGACGGTCCGGAGGGGATCCTGGACATCCTCGCGTTCCTCTCCACGTTCGCGATGGGTGCCTACTGCATCGTCTTGCTGCTGGTGAACAACCGCATGCTGCCGAAACCCATCCGGCCGAAGTGGTGGTCCAACGTGATCATCGGCTTCGGCGCGGTGTTCTACCTGGGCATGCTGTTCTACTGTATGATCAGGTTCGGCGTCGTGGACCTCGGTTAGGAGATGGAAGCGATGCGCCGTCTGTTCCTGTTGACCCTGCCGGGTCTGCTAGTCGGGTTCATCGCCGGTGTGTTCGCCGGTGGGCTGACCGCGTTCGTCGGTCAGCCCGCCGGGGCCGCTGTGGTGGCCGCGCTGGCGCTCGGTGTGCCGCTCGCCCTGATGGGCGGCGGCTACACGATGTTGCTGATCAACAAGCGAGTACGGCTCGGCGGGTTCGCCCCGGCCGCGCTGTTCTGGTTGATCGGGTTCCCGCTGGCCCGCCTGCTGCACGAGCTGGCCGTCACCTGGTACGTCGGCGGCACGCCGACGTTCCCGCCGGACACGTTGGGGTTCCTCGCGTTCCAGGGGATCCTCAGCCTCGGCTTCGCCATCGGGTTCCTGTGGCTGCACGAGCGCGTCGCCCCGCGCTGGTGGGCCCGGCTCGCCCAGCGTGGCGACGAGGTGGCCGAGGAGGTGTACCTGCGCTACGCCTCGCACGCGAGGGCCATGTTCGAGGCCAAGGAGCGGCGCAAGGCGGCGACGAGTCGCAACCGGGCCGCTCGAAAGACCTCGCCGACGACTCGCTAGCGACAGCGACCGACCAAGGACCCGTTGAGCGCTCGTCGATGCACCCCGGATAATCGGGTGGTGCATCGACGAGGCCTGCGCTCAAGCGGGTGAAAGGTAGCCGATGAACGTCCCCCTCTGGCTGTGGCTGGTCACCGGTGTCGGACTGACCGCCGTGATCTGTTTCGACTTCTATCTCATCGCGCGCAACCCGCGGAAGCCCTCGCTCAAGGAATGCCTGGCGTGGATCGCCGGCTACGTGGGCCTCTTCCTTCTCTTCGGACTGGCCATCTTCATCTTCGAGGGCCACGAGTACGCGGGCGAGCTCTTCGCCGGCTGGATCACCGAGTACTCGCTGTCCGTGGACAACCTGTTCGTGACCATGCTCATCATGGTGAGCTTCGCGGTGCGGGCCGAGCACCAGCAGAAGGTGCTCTCCATCGGCATCGTGATCGCGCTGGTGCTGCGTGTGATCGTCGTCTCAATCGGCTCCGCGGCGATCGCCCAGTTCGACTGGTTGTTCTACGTGTTCGGCGCGTTCCTCCTCTACACCGCTGTGCAGCTGCTCCTCACCGGCGACAAGGAGGACGAGGAGTTCAAAGAGAACCTCATGCTCCGCGGCGCGAAGAAGATCCTGCCGGCGACGGAGAAGTACGACGGCGCGAAGATCACGACGAAGGTGGACGGCAAGCGGCTGGTGACGCCGATGCTGATCGTGATGGTCGCGATCGGTACCACGAACCTGCTGTTCGCGGTCGACTCGATCCCCGCCATCTTCGGGCTCACCAAGGAGCCCTACCTGGTGCTGACGGCCAACGCGTTCGCGCTCATGGGCCTGCGACAGCTGTACTTCATCATCGGCGGGTTGCTCGACAGCCTGATCTACCTGTCGACCGGGCTCGCCATCGTCCTCGGCTTCATCGGCGTGAAGCTGGTCGTGGAGACGCTGCACAACCACGGCGTCTCGTGGGCCCCGCAGATCCCGATCCCGGTGTCGCTGGGTGTCATCATCGGCACGCTCGTGATCACGGCGGTGGTCAGCCTGCTCAAGGTGCGCCACGACCGGAACAAGGAGCTCGCGGAGGTCGCGAGCGAGCGCTCCGCGGCGGAGGTCGACTAGACACGACGGCTGGACATGAGGGAGGGCCGGGTCGCCGCGCGGCCCGGCCCTCCGTGTGTCGTTCGTGCGAGTGTGTCTCAGACGCCGGCCGTCATGCGACGGTCGTCGTCCCCCGCACCGGTGCGCAGGTAGTCCTCCACCTCGCGGGTGGCCTGCGTGCGCTGCTTCTCCATCGCGGTCGCGAGACCGAGGCCGAGCGTGCGGCCGTCGGCGCTCCAGCCGCGAGGAGAGCTGGTGAGGGCCTTGATGAGCGCTCGCCAGTTACGCATGTGCTTCACCTCCTGTGGATCCCAGGTAACGGGGTACCCGGGACGAATCGGGCTCAGACCGAGGTCGTGGTCACCGGCCGGTCGGCCTCGCGCCGCAGGTAGTCCTCGACACCGCGGGCGGCCTCCTGGCGCTGCTTCTCCATCGCGGCGGCGAGACCGAGGCCGATGGCGCGGCCGTCGGCGTTGAAGCCGCGGACCTGCAAGAACTTGCGCATGGTTGCGTTCACCTCCTTCGTGGGTCCAGCACTCGGAGACCCTCGGGCCGCCAGGACGTGGCGGCAGGGTCATAGGGCCGGGGCGACGGTGTCGCCTCGGTGGTGTGGTGGGTGGCTCAGCCTCGAGCCGAGGCCCGGCGTCGGCGCCGGGCGGGCAGCGGGATCGGCGTCTGGTCGTCCTCGCCCTCGGCGGCGCGCTGCTCGAGGTAGGACTTCCGGGTCCGGTCCGTGTGCTCCTGCATGATGCGGGCGGCGGTGTCCGCATCACGGTTCTCGATCGCGTCGATCAGCTCGGCGTGTTCCTGCCAGGACTGCTTGCCGCGCTGCCGGGCGATCGGGGTGTAGTACCAGCGGACCCTGCGGTCCACCTGGGTGGCGAAGTCCAGCAGCACCTTGTTGCCGGACAGCTCGGTGACGTGGCGGTGCACGGCGGCGTTCAGCGCGACCGCGGTGTCCACGTCGTCGTTAGCGAGGGCCTCCTCGCCCTGGCGGTTGAGGTCGCGCAGGTGCGCGATGCCCTCGGCGTCCGCGTGCTGGGCGGCTAGGCGGGCGGCCTCGCTCTCCAGCAGCGAGCGAACTGCCAGCAGCTGGTCGGCCTCGTCCTGCGTCGGGGCGTGGACGAACGCGCCGTAACCGGGGCGCAGGTCCACCCAGCCCTCGTTGTTGAGCCACTGCAGCGCCTCACGCACGGGCTGGCGGGACACGCCCAGCATCTGGGCCAGCTCGCTCTCGACCAGGTGTTGACCGGGAGCGAGCCGCCGGGAGATGATCAGCTCCTGCATCGCCTGGTAGACGTGCTCCCGCAGGGGGACGGGGCGATCGATCCGGCGAGCCGCCAGCTCCTTGGGCAACTCGGTCGGCTGCATGGTGGACTCCAACATGTTTGCGGCAGGGGCCGTGGTTCGTTGTCTACAGCATACAACGCTGGTGATGTCCGTTTGTTCCGTTCGTGAGCGCCTTCACAGTGCGTGACCGGCACCACCCGACATGGCGGAAAATCCTGCTCCGACCAGGTAACTCGTGACTGACCCTAGTTGGCCGGCTCGCGGGCCAGCACCCGGGACAGCGACAGCGCCGCCGTCCGCACCGCGGGCGCCAGACGTTCCAGGTCGAGGCGGTGTGCCGAGCCTGCGATGGAGATCGCCGCGATGACGTTGCTGCGGCGGTCCCGCACGGGCGCGGCCACGGCCACGACGCCGGTCTCCGACTCCTCGCGGTTGATGCCGTAGCCGCGGTCCAGCGTTCTCGCCAGATCCTGACGAAGCAGGCCCGGCAGCACGATGGTCTTCGGGGTCAGGCGGCGCAGGCCGTCGCGGACGACGCGGCGCAGGTAGGCGGGCGGGCCGAGCGCCAGGAACACCTTGCCGCTCGCCGTGCAGTGGGCCGGCAGCCGCCCGCCGACGCGCGACACGATCGGCATCGAGCGGCGGCCGGTGACCTTCTCCAGGAACAGCGTGTCGGTCGAGTCGAACACGGTCAGGTGGATGTTCTCGTGCGTCGCCTCGTAGAGGTCCTCGAGGTAGGGGAGCGCCGCCTCGCGCAGGCCCCGCTGCCGCGGCACCCGCTGGCCCAGCACGAACAGCGCCATGCCCAGCCGGTACCCCTCGTCGCTGCGCTCCAGGCCGCCCCAGGACACCAGCTCGCCGACCAGCCGGTGGACGGTGGGCTTCGGCAGCCCCGTCCGTGCCGCCAGCTGCGCCAGCGTGAGGTCGACGTCCGCCGGGCCGAACGCGTCCAGCACGCGCAGGCCCCTGGCGAGGACCGACTTCGGCGGGTCGCTCATGAATAGATCGTGGTCGTCCGGGACGCACCCGGCAACCTCACCCGCCCCCGCGGTCCAGGATCGGCACGTCGACCAGCAGCGGCGCGTCGAGCCTTCCGGCGCCGGCGACCACCTCGCGCAGCTCCGCCGCGCTGTCGACCCGCCTTGCCCGCACGCCGAAGAACGCGGCCGCGTTCGTCCAGTCCAGCCGGCCCGACGCGAGGGTCAGGTCCAGCCCGGGGTGCGGGCCGGTGCTGCCGGACTCCGCGAGCGTGTCCTTCAGCGTCCGGTACTCGCCGTTGTTCATGACGAGGAAGGCCACCGGCACGCGGTAGCGCGCGGCGCTCCACAGCCCCTGCAGGCCGAACATCGCGCACCCGTCGCCGAGCACCGCCACCACCGGACGGTCCGGGCGGCCGAGGCGGCTGCCGATCGCCGCACCGATGCCCCAGCCCAGGCCGCCGCCGACGGTGTGCACGAAGCCGCCGGGCCGTGGCAGGCGCAGCAGCGGGCGCAGCAGCACACCGATCGTGATGGCCTCGTCGACCACGACGGCGTCGGGTGGCAGCGCGTCGGCGATCGCGTGCGCGGCGGCCGCGGGGTCGATCGGGCCGCGTCCCGTCCGCGGCCGCTCGACACGGGGACGGCGGACCTGCTGCGGTGGCACGGAAACCCGCCCGTCGAGCGCCGCCGCGAGCCGGGCCAGCGACGGCCGCACGCCGCCGACGAGGCCCAGCTCGACGGGGAAGTTGCGGCCCGGCTCGGCCGGGTCGGAGTCGAGCTGCACCACGCGCGTGCCGTCCGGGATCGGCGAGCCCGGCGTGTAGTGGTGCGGCGAGAACGCGTGGCTGCCGACGACGAACACGACGTCGTGCCCGTCGAGCGCCTCGCGGACCGCGGCGTTGCGCGGAGCCGGCATGCCCGCGTTGAGCGGGTGGTCGCCGGGGAAGTTGACCGCGTCGTGCATGGGTTGCGGGTACACCGCCGCGCCGAGCCGCTCGGCCACCGCCACGAGCTCGGCCACCGCGTCCTCGCGGCCCACGCCGTCGCCGGCCACGACGGCCGGACGCCGCGCGCCGGCGAGGATCGCCGCGGCCTCGTCGATCCCGGTCGCTGGGCCGGGCGGGGTGAGCCTGCTCGCCGGCGGCACGGTGACGTCGGTGCCGTCGGCCAGCAGGTCCATCGGGATCGACACGAACACCGGCCCGGCCGGCGGCTGCGCGGCGAGCGCGAACGCCCGGCGCAGCACGATCGGCAGGTCGTGGGCGTGCTGGACCTCGACCGCGTGCTTGCTTGCCGCCGCCGCCAGGCCGACGAGATCGCCGGAGAGCATCGGGTCCTCGACGAGGTGGCGGCGGTCCTGCTGGCCCGCGGTCACGACGAGCGGGATGCGCGAGCGCTTCGCGTTGAGCATGCCGATGAGCCCGTTCGCGAGGCCGGCGGCGACGTGGAGGTTCACGAACGCCGGGCGGCCGGTCGCGCGGGCGTACCCGTCGGCCATGGCGACCGCGGACATCTCCTGCACGGCAAGGACGTACTCGATGTCCGGCGCCGCCGCGAGGGCGTCGAGCAACGGCAGCTCGGTCGTGCCCGGGTTGCCGAAGATCTTGTCCACGCCCTCGTCGCGCAGGATCGCCAGCAGTGCCTCGACGGGCCTCATGCGCGGCCCCGGCCGGTGCTCGCTCCACTCCGGACTGCCACGTTACGGGTCACGGGGAGATGCTGCGGGCGCACGGGATCGCCCGCCAAGGGGAGCATTTCACTGAGCGAAACGGGGGAGCGTGCGTGTTGACGACGTCACACGCGCACAGATACGTTCGACGCAGGTTCGTTGAGAGAACCTGTGTTCGCTATACGAACATTCGGAGGCTCCCGGTGATGCGACGACGCTTCGCCGCGATGTTCTGCGCGGTGGCACTACTGACGTCCGCGGCCTGCGGCTCGGACTCGGGCAGCCAGTCGACGCCCGGGAAGCGGGACGACGTGAAGGTCGGCCTGATCTCGATCCTCGACGTGGCGCCCATCTATCTCGGCAAGGAGAAGGGCATCTTCGCCAAGCACGACATCAACCTGACGCTGGAGCCGGCCGAGGGCGGCACCGAGACGGTCCCGTCGGTGATGAGCGGCAACCAGCAGTTCGGCTTCAGCAACGTGGTCACCCTGCTGCTGGCGCAGGAACAAGGCCTTCCGGTCAAGGCGGTGACCAACGGCACGAACTCGACCGGCAAGGACGGTGCCGACTTCGGTGCCCTCATGGTCGAGCAGAACAGTCCGATCAAGAGCGTGCGGGACCTGGCGGGCAAGAAGGTCGCGGTCAACACGTTCAAGAACATCGTCGAGCTGGCCGTGCGCGCGTCGGCGCTGAAGGCGGGCATCGACCCCGACTCGATCGAGTTCGTGAAGCTGGGCTTCCCCGAGATGCCGGCCGCGCTCGAGGACGGCCGCGCGGACGCGGTGTTCGTGGTGGAGCCGTTCCAGCAGATCATCCTGTCGCAAGGCGGCCGGCACCTGGCGTCGAGCTACGTGGACACGGCGCCGGACCTGTGCGTGGCGATGTACTTCACGTCGAAGAAGCTGATCGGCGAGAACCCGGACCTGGTGAAGCGCTTCACCGACGCGATGAACGAGTCCCTGGCGTACGCGGACGCCCATCCCGACGAGGTCCGCAACATCCTGCCGACGTATACGAAGATCCCGGCAGAGGTGATCCCGAAGCTGGTCCTTCCGAAGTGGCCCAAGGACATCAACGAGGACTCGCTGAAGTCGGTGGCAGACCTGGGAAAGCAGGAGAAGATCCTCCCGGGCGAGCCGAACCTGGACGAACTCCTCCCGGCACCGACGAACGGCTAGCAGCCACGCGAGCGGTCAGGAAGCGACCCGCCGCGGAGGCAGCCCGGGCAGGAACCGGCCCGGTTGCCGCAGCTTCAGGCAGAGCGCCCCCGAAGCCACGGCCAGCACGCAGGCGAGCATGAACACCGCCGGGTACCCCCAGGCGGGAGCCACCAGTGCCGCGATCCCGACCCCCAGCACGCCGCCGAAAGCCTTCGCCGAGTACACGGCCGCGTGCGTCTGCCGCGCGCCGGGACTCTGGTCGCCGAAGAACTCCCGCACCAGGCTGGCGAACAGCGGGTAGAACGCCCCGCCACCGACACCGGCCAGCAACGACGCCAGCAGCAGAATCGCTACCGAACCCGTGGTCGCCGCGCTGGCCAGGCACAGCTGCCCGACACCGAGCACGGCGAGGACCCAGCCGAGCGTGCGTGTCCGGCCGAGGTGCTCCGACACCCGGATGGCCAGCGCGCGGCCGGCGCCGTTCGTCCCCAGCAACAGGCCGGTGCACAGCGCGACCACGAACAGGGCGACGTCCAGCTGGGTGCCGAGGGAGGCCAGGAACGTGATGTCGAACAGCGACACCGCGCTGGCGCAGAACAGGATCAGGTACATCAGCGGCGCCACGCCGGTCCGCATCGCCTCGCGCGGGGAGTACTGGCGCACCGCGCTCACCCGGCGGCCGTCCAGCGCCCACTCGCGCGGGTCGACGTCCGGTGGCCACCAGTCCGCCGGCGGGTCACGCAACACGACGCCCGCGCCCAGCACCACCAGGAAGATCAGCACCGCGCTCACCGCCAGCATCGGAACCAGCGGGCCACCGTCCACAGTGAACAAGTAGGCCATCGCGAACGGGACCGAGCCGTATGCGAACGCGCCCGTCACCACGCTGACCTTCGCCGCCGTGCGCTCGGGGTACCACTTCGCCACGGTCGACGAGCAGGTCGCGTACACCAGCCCCGCGCCCGTGCCGCTCAGCAGCGAGTAACCGAGTACCGCCACCGCGAACGAGCCCTGCGCCAGCGCGAGCGGCCCGCACAACAGCAGCACCGCCCCGATGACCATCGCGCTGCGCGGCCCGATCCGGCCCCGCTCCCGCAGGTACGCGGCCGGGAAGCCCGCGCCCGCCTGGAACACCGTCCACAACGCCAGCAACCAGAACACGTCCACCGGCGCCCAGCCGCGCTCGACCAGCGCCGGCACCAGCGAACCGAACCCGTACTGCAGGATGCCGATGGCCGCCATGGCCGCCCACGGCAGCCACAGCATCCACTCCCTCCGGCGGCCGAGCAGCTCCTCCGCGGCCGGTCCGACGACGTATCGGCGCCCGAGAAAGTCGAGCGTTGAGGTGCGCATCACTGCCTCCGGGGTAGGCGTTCCCTGGACAAGTGCCTCCATACTGCATACAGTCTACAACACCTATGGCCCCGGTCACAGCCCCAGAATCGGAGGAACGGCCGCGTGGACCTGTACGAGTACCAGGCAAAGAACCTGTTCGCGCGGCACGGCGTGCCCATCGGCCCGGGTCAGCGGGTCGCCGACGACGCAGCCACCGCCGCCGTGGCGGCCGCGGAGTTCGGCGTGCCGGTGGTGATCAAGGCGCAGGTCAAGGCCGGCGGCCGGGGCAAGGCCGGCGGCGTGAAGCTGGCCGACGGCGAGGTGGACGCGCGGGCGAAGGCCGGCGCCATCCTCGGCCTGGACATCAAGGGCCACACCGTGCGCCGGGTGCTCGTCACGCCGGCGTCGGACATCGCCGAGGAGTACTACTTCTCCTTCCTCCTCGATCGCGCCAACCGCACGTTCCTGGCGATGGCGTCGGCCGAGGGCGGCATGGAGATCGAGCAGCTCGCGGCCGAGCGGCCCGACGCCCTGGCCAAGGTCCCGATCGACCCGCTCGGCGGCGTCGACCTGGCCACCGCCAAGGAGATCGTGCGCGAGGGCGGCTTCCCGGCCGAGGTCACCGACGCGGCGGCCGACGTCGTGGTGAAGCTGTGGGAGACGTTCGTCGCCGAGGACGCCACGCTCGTCGAGGTCAACCCGCTGGTCCGCACCCCGGACGGCGAGATCCTGGCGCTGGACGGCAAGGTCACGCTCGACGGCAACGCCGCGTTCCGCCACCCCGGCCACGCCGAGTTCGTCGACACCGAGGCCGACGACCCTCTCGAGGCGCGCGCCAAGGCGAAGGACCTCAACTACGTCAAGCTGGCCGGCCAGGTCGGCATCATCGGCAACGGCGCGGGCCTCGTGATGTCCACACTGGACGTCGTGGCGTACGCGGGCGAGGGGACCGGGACCCGGCCGGCGAACTTCCTCGACATCGGCGGTGGCGCGTCGGCCGAGGTGATGGCCAACGGGCTGGAGATCATCCTTTCCGATCGCGTCGTGCGCAGCGTGTTCGTCAACGTCTTCGGCGGCATCACCGCCTGTGACGCGGTCGCGAACGGCATCGTGCGGGCCTTCCAGCTGCTGGGCACCGTCGACAAGCCGATCGTCGTCCGCCTGGACGGCAACAACGCCGCCGAGGGCCGGCGCATCCTCACCGACGCCGCGCTGCCCGGTCTGTCCCAGGTGGACACCATGGACGCGGCCGCCCGCCGCGCCGTCGAGCTCGCGATCGAACAGGACGCATAGGAGAAGCCGTGGCCATCTTCCTCGACGAGGGCAGCAGGATCGTCGTCCAGGGCATGACCGGCGCCGAGGGGCGCAAGCACACCGCCCGCATGCTCGCCGCGGGGTCGACCGTGGTCGGCGGCGTGACGCCGGGCAAGGGCGGCCAGGTCGCGGAGATCGCGGGCACCACGCTGCCCGTGTTCGACAGCGTCGGCGTCGCGATGGCGGAGACCGGCGCCGACACGTCCGTCGTGTTCGTGCCGCCGAGGTTCGCGAAGAGCGCCGTCGTCGAGGCGATCGACGCCGGCATCGGGCTCGCGGTCGTGATCACCGAGGGCATCCCGGTGCACGACACCGCGAGCTTCTGGGCGCACGCCTGCGCGACCGGCAACAAGACGCGCATCGTGGGCCCGAAC
>NZ_DATBKY010000146.1:0-25494 GCF_036555685.1 Actinophytocola sp.
GCCGCCGCCCGTCGCGGCCTTCGCGCAGGCTCCGTCGTTGACGATCTCGATGGCGACCGTGTCGTCGTGCTGCCGGATCTCGATCGCGCACTGCTCGGCCTCGCTGTGGCGCAGCACGTTCGTGATGCCCTCGCGGAGCACGGTCGCGAGCAGCGTGCCGGTCTCGGCGGGCAGCTTCTGGTACTCGCGCCGCAGTGTCACCGCCACGTTCGCGGTGGCCAGGACGGACTCGGCCGAGTCGCACTCGTCGTCCAGCGACAGGCGCCGGTAGCCGCTCGCCACCGAGCGCACATCGGCCAGGGCCTTGCGGGAGATGCCCAGGATCTCGCCCAGCTCCTCTTTGGCCTCGGCCGGCTGGTCGGTGATCAGCCTCCTGGTCAGCTCGCTCTTCAAGGTGATCGCCGAGAGGCTGAGGCCGAGCAGGTCGTGCAGGTCCCGGGCGAACCGCAGCCGTTCCCGGGCCACCGCCAGCTGGGCCAGCTCCTCGCGGGCGGAATCCAGCTCGACGACGAGGTTCGCGAGCCAGGTCAGTCCGAACACGACCAAGCCGGTGATCACTGTGGACACCGTGGTGTAGGCGACGTCAGCGCCGGACCCGGTCATCGCCGCCTGCGCCGCACCCATGCTGGCCACGATCCCGACGAACAGCGGCACCCCCGCCGCCGCGGGCAGGCAGAGCAGCACGCTTCCGGCGAGGAAGCCGGGCCGGCTGACCCACGCCTGGCCGTACTGCAGCAGCGGGAGGTAGACCAGCGCGGCCTGGGCGAGCAGCGCGAGGTACTTCGCCGGGGCGCCGCGATGCCGTGCCGGCCGGCCGAAATAGCCGATCTGCAGGACGAGCAGCGCGGCGGTGTATATCAGCGAGAGAACCGTCGACGCGAAGTCGAAGCCCGGCGTGCTCAACAACGCGATTGACGAGACGACGCCGAAACCCACGAAAACGGTGACCAGCACGGCCATCGCCAGCTTCGGCGCCGCGCGCGGCAGTCGGCGCGCGCCGTCACCCCCGGTGCGGGTGGGCAACGTTAAGTCCGACTCCATGGCGATACCCCTAGGCGCGCATGCTGGGAGATGCCCAGCGGAGTCTAGGTTATACACACAGTCAGCTGATCACGCTCGAGGCGAGATCCAGAGGCGGTCAGCGGTGGCCGACGATGCACTCGCCGATCCCGACCTCCGCGGGCCAGTCGAGCCGCAGCGCCCGGTTGGTGGTGTCGCTGGTGTCGAGCGCGAGCGGGCACGCGGCCAGGCCGGTCGCGGTCGCGACGAGGTCCAGCGTCTGCTGCAGCGCGCCGAGGTGCATGAGCGCCACCGAGTAGCCGGTGCCGCGCATCAGCCAGAGCAGCCGCTCCGCGCGTGCGGTGACCGTGATGAGCGTCGCGGGCTGCTCGGCGTGGCCGGCCACGGCCTTGGCGTCGTCGAGCAACGCGTCGAGGTCGGCCGCGGAGTCGTTGACCAGCGTCAGGGCGTGCGCGGCCGGGTCGTAGTGGTAGCTGCCGCGGGGCAGGCCCGCGCAGCGGTCGATGCTCAGGTACAGCTCCAGCTCGTAGCGGTCCGCGATGCTCAGGTAGGGCCGGCTCGAGGTCGCGTGGGTCGTCCCGTCGGCAGGCGTCACCGAGCGGACCCGCGCGGCCCGGTAGAGCAGCTCGCCGAGCTGCCGCGCGTCCAGCGGCCGGTCGGAGGGCTCCGGGCAGACGCGCTCCGTCTCGATGAGCCGGGTGAGCGCCGGATCGTTCCGGCTCAGCTCGGCCTCGTCGGGACGAAAGAGCGGAAACCGCGGCCCGGCCGGCGCCGACCTCGTCACCGGCGGCGGTTCCCGGTCGCCCGCGGGCCTGCCGGACGCCGTGTGGTCGCGGCCCACCCGGGTGCGGGCGTGGAACATCAGCTCGTGGTGGGTCCAGCGGCTCAGGGCCGGTTCGATGTCCTCGCCGAAGACCACGCCCGAAGCCGGGCGCCGGTCGCCGACGATGGACGGCACCGGCTCCGTCGCCGCGCCCTCGCCGACCTGGACGACCCCGGCCGCGACCAGGTACGCGGCCAGGTCCGCGACCAGCCCGGGCGCGACACCCAGCTCACCGGCCAGGCCGGCGATCGAGGTCGGCCAGCCGAGCGCGACGACCACCTGGCAGGCGAGCGTGCGGTGGAGCACGACCTGGAACGGCCCGACGGCCGACTCCAGCACCAGCCCACCGTGCCCCACCCGGACCGACACGAAGCGCGAGAGCCGCAGCGGCCGGTCCGCGTCGACCTCGGCCAGCCGGAAGCTGGCGTGCTCGGTCAGCGGCACCACCGAAGCCAGCGGGCCGTGGCCGTCGTCCACGTCGAGCGTGTGCACGACCGAACCACCCAGCGAGCCGACGATCCGGGCGAGCTCCGCGCGGTCCCCGGCCCCGGCCGGCTCGATGTTGTGCACCGCGGTCGGCCCCATGGACAGCCGCTCCAGCGCGGCGCGGACCGCGGCCGACACCTCGTCGAGGACGAGCTCGCCCCAGCGGGTGAGCACGCGGAGCCGGCCGCTCTCGGTCGTTTCGACGAGCACGTCCTCGGTCAGGGATCGCAGGTGGATCCGGGTGGGCGGGTACGGGCCGTCATCGGTGGGCATGGTCAGGGCTCCTTGGCCGTGGCACCCGGCGATGGTCGCGGTCGTCACCGCCGGGTGCCACGAGAACTGCGCCGCACGGAAAGGAGACGTCTCACAGGAACATCGGGTACGGGTTGAGCTCGTCGTAGGGCGTCGGGCTGGTCAGCCGGCCGAGGCGGACCGGCACGTCGTAGAGGCGGCCGGGACCGAACCTCGCCCACATGTGCCGCATCCCCGGCACGACGACCTTGACCACCGGCATCCCGACGTCGGGCCGGGTCTGGTCGAGCACCAGCATCTCCATGCCCTGCGCGGCGATCCGGTCGTGGACGGTCCGGACGTCGTCGAGCAGGTCGGTGCGGGGCACGTAGCCGTAGTCGGTGGGCGTGCGGGCCGCCACCCCGGCGTCGGGCACCAGGTAAGGCTGGCCGGCTACGGTCGCCTCGCGCCACCAGCGCACGGCGTCGGGGTCGTCGCAGTCGTACCGGTCGCCCCGGCCGAGCATCGCCGGGATGAGCTGGTTGAGCTCGCTGACCGCCCGCCGCACGGCGATGCGGGGATCCAGGTGCGCGCCGAACCCGAACATGATGTCCTCGCGCGGACCGTCGATCCGCCGGGAGATCGCCGCCATCGCGGGCACGCCCAGGTCGGAGGTGATGTCGAGGACCCACAGCTCGCGTCGCAGGCCGGCGTAGGCGGCGCGCACGTCGTCGAGCCACGAGTCGCCGAACGAGCCCAGGTCCACGCCCGGCATCGGGGTGCGGTTGTACCACCACAGCGCCACGGCGTCGCGCTCGACGAGCTCCAGCGCGCCTTGCAGGATCGCGTCCTCGATGCTGGTGCCCGCGGCGTTGCCGTTGGAGTCGGCGTGCAGGAAGCGCGGCCCGCGCTCGGCCGGCGCGCCGTAGTAGAGCAGCGCGGTCGGCAGGAGCCGGTGGCGCCCGCCGGTCAGCGACCACACCGAGGTCCAGTCCATCTCCGCGTCCGCGTCGAACGGGTCGCAGACGTGCTGGAACGGCGAGTGCTCGGCGTTCCAGCCAGTGCGGTCGCGGAACTGGCGGTCGTGGAAGAGCAGGCACGTGCCCGGGTCGACGGCCCGCTCACCCAGCGAGCGCAGGCTGCCCCGGATGCGCTGCTCGTCGCCGTGGAAGGCGCCGCTGTACCGCTCGACCGCCTCGCACAACGCACCCACCTCGGCCTCGAGCGCGGTGGTGCCCTTGCCGCCGTTCTCCGCGCGCAGCGCGGCGTTCAGCGCGTCGAGCGTGCGCACGCCCAGCGCGGCGTTCTGCCCGGAGCGGTAGGAGTGGAAGACCGCGGGCCCGCGCCGGTCGCGCCGGATCTCCTTCAGCACGCCGGTGACCGGGCTGACCAGGTGCGCGTACTCGGCGCGCACGTCCTCCAGCGGGAGGGCGCGGTGCCCGCCGCCGGTGCCGGCGGCCTTGGGGCGGGAGGTCAGGGTGATCGGGCGGTTCGCCCGCGCGCTCACCAACCCGGCGTCGCCGCAGTGCTCGCACGGCGGCCGGCCGCGCAGCTCGTGATGGGCCGTCGTCAGGTCGGTCGCGTCCATCACCCACACCGAGCGCTGACCCGCGTACCGCTGGCCGCCGAGCCACTTGGTGGCCTCCAGCGCGACCAGGTCCATGGCCGCCGACGACAGGGGCGGCACGGCGGGCAGCGGGTGGGGCACCGGGCCCGTGCGTCCCAGCTCGTCGCTCGCGCACGACTCGGCCTGCCGGTGCAGGCGAAGCCGGCTGGCCAGGCAGTACCAGCAGCCCGAGCTGCCGGGCTCGAAGAACGGCCCGATCCACACCTGGGTGCCGCCCGGCTTGGCGAGCAGCCACGGGATTCCGGCGACCTGGAGTGCCTCGGACATCTCGCCCAGGCAGGGGCTCAGGTAGTCGTCGCACAGCACGACCGGCAGGTCCACGGACAGGTCGACCGGGTCGAGCGGCAGGCCGGCCGTCACCGCCAGGCCCGCCGACCGGAAGGCCGACCAGGCGGCCACGGTGTCGACGTCGCCGACGGTGAAGATCGCGACGGACTTGGTCGTGGTGCCCGCGACCGCCTCGGCGGCGGGCAGGCCGACGGAGTCCCAGTAGGCGAGGGCCGGCTCGTCGGCCCGCTCGGCGACCGGCGGCTGCACGGTGACGAGGCCGGCGTCGGTCAGCTGCGCGATCACCGCGGCAACGTCCTCGCGCACCATGCCTCCCGGGGCGTCCTCGAGTAAGGACTCGAGGCTGCGCGTGCCGTCGAGCAGTGGCGCCAGCGTGGAGACCTCCGCCCCCCTGAGCGTGGTCATGCCGCGCTCGGAGAACAGGTAGGTGACCTCGCCCGCGACCTCGGTTCGCAGGTGCCGCCGGAAGCCGACCACGGGCGGGAGCTCCGTGCCCGTCATGCCGGCCGCACCCCGGTGTCGGCGGCCACCCAGCAGATCGTGGTCGGCGAGACGAGGGTGTCCGCCTTGTCGTGCCAGCGGTCGAACACGTCGATGACCACCTTGACCCGGGCGCCGGAGTCGCCTGTCGCGACGCCGGACGTCGCCGACACGGTGGAGAGGTGCGCTGCCGGTGGGGTCATGGGTTGCTCCCTCGGTTCTCGAGTAGGTCTCGACCGGGCGTGTCCGTGGAAAAGTGTCCGGGCCCGCGGCGCCGAAGAGCCAGTGCCGCGCTCACCGGTCCGATGTGTATTCGTCATGCAAATTCTCGAGTGGATTTCATCCACGCATTCATGGCGTCGTCACTGCCTTCCGTCCCGGCGTTCTGGGAGCGTTCTGGGTGTGTCCTCGCCAGCGGCGTCGACAGATCCACCCCGCACCGGCAGAAAGGCACAGGCATGCAGATCAGGGTGCTCGGACCGTTGGAGATCGAGGCGCATGGGCGGCCGTTCACGCCGACCGCGGCGAAGCTGCGCCAGCTGCTCGCGTTACTGGCGTTACACGGCGGCGAGGTGGTGTCCTCGCGTGCGCTGATCGAGGAGCTGTGGGGCACGACGCCGCCGGAGACTCCACAACAGACGTTGCAGACCTACATCCTGCACCTGCGCCGCCGCATCGGGGACGCGCTCGGCGTGAACAAGACCGACGTGGCCAAGGGCGTGCTGGTCACCCAGCACACCGGTTACTCGCTGCGCATCGCGCCGGAGGACGTGGACGCCGTCGGCTACGAGCGGCTGGCCAAGCGTGGGCGCCAGGCGATGGACCTCGGCGAGTACGAGGCCGCGGCGGAGATCCTGCACGGCGCGCTGGGCATGTGGCGCGGGCCGGCGCTGGTCGACGTGCACACCGGCCAGCCGCTCGCCGCGCACGTGAACCGGCTCGAGGAGAGCCGGCTGGGTGCGCTGGAGGACCGCATCGACGCCGAGCTCTGGCTGGGCCGCCACCGCATCGTGCTGAGCGAGCTCGCCGAGCTGACCGCCCAGTACCCCATGAACGAGCGGCTGTGCGCCCAGTTCATGATCGCCCAGTACCGGTCCGGGCGCGGCTGGCGGGCGCTGGAGATCTTCTGGAAGCTGCGCTCCACGATGGTGGAGGAGCTCGGCCTGGAGCCGTCGATCTCGATCCAGCGCCTGCAGCGCGCGATCCTCAACTCCGACGAGAACCTGCAGCACGCGCACACGAGCGGCGAGCTGCTCTCAGTCGTCGCGTCCTGAACGGGGCCGGCGGCCGGCCGCTCACGCGCCGTCCGACAGGTGCGCGGACAGCAGTTCGATCAGCGCCGGGCGGTGCTCGTCGAGATAGAAGTGGCCGCCCGGGTACACCCGCAGGTCGAACGGCCCGTCGGTGTGGCCGGCCCACGCGGCGGCCTCGTCCACGGTCACGAGCGGGTCGGCGTCGCCGGTGAGCGCGACGACCGGGCAGGACAGCCGGGGTCCCGGCACGTACCGGTAGGTCTCCGCCGCCTTGTAGTCGACGCGGATCAGCGGCAGCGTCTTGCGCGCGAACACCTCGAACCCGGGCAGCTCCGCGCTCGGGCCGGCGAGCCCGCGGACCGCGTGCAGCAGCCACGGGTCGGCGAGCTGGTGGGTGCGCTCGTCGCGGTGCCGCGACGGCGCCCGCCGGCCGGAGACGAACAGGCCGCTCAGCACGACGCCCTTGGCCTCCAGCCGCCGGGCGACCTCGAACGCGAGCGCCGCGCCCATACTGTGCCCGAACAGGGTCAGCGGCCGGTCCGACAGCTCCAGCACCGCGTCCACCGCCGGCCTGGCCAGCTCCTCGAGGTCGCCGATCGGCGGCTCGTGGCTGCGCTCCTGCCGGCCGGGGTACTGGACGGCGATCACGTCCGCGGCACCGGAAAGCGCCCGCCAGTAGGGCCGGAAGTACTTCGCCGTGCCGCCCGCGTGCGGGAAGCAGACCAGTCGCCGGTCCGCGCCGGACGCGACGTCGAAGCGGCGCAGCCACGCCGTGAGGTCGCCGGTCATCGTGCCCCTCCTCCCAGCGGCACACGCCGCCCTCGGTGCTCGTCCAGCCGGGCCCCGAACCCGTCGAGGTCGCCGGCGCGCAGCAGTGACGTCGCCATCAGCAGTCCCCGGTACCCGGCGTCGAGCAGCCGGGCGGCGACCGCCGGGCCGTCGATGCCGCTCGCGCTGACCGGGCACGGCGTGCCGGCCCGCCGCAGCGCCGGCAGCAGCCGCAGGCTCCGGCCGGTGTCACCCGCGTCGCGCTCCCGGGTACGGATGTCCTTGTTGTTCACCGCGAGCACGCACGCTTCCGCGTGCGGCACCGCCGCGATCTCCGCCTCGCTGGTGACCTCCACGAACGGGGTGAGGCCGGCGGCGAGGCACTCGTCGACGAGGGCCGCGATGCTCGACTTCGGCAGCAGCCCGGCGGTCAGCAGCACCGCCGAGGCGCCCAGCGAGGCCGCCCGCGCCACCTGCGCGCGGCGGGTGATGAAGTCCTTCTGCAGGATCGGGCGGTCGGTGAGCCCGGCGACCTCCGCCAGCATCTCCTCGGTGCCGCCGAACCAGCGGCCGGTGACGACCGACAGGCACGGCGCGCCGGCCGCCTCGTAGGCCGCCACCACGTCCGCGACGGTTCGCGTGCCGAGCAGGTCGTCGCCGTCGCCGTCGTGCCGCTTGACCTCCATGATCAGCGGGCGTTCGGCGGCCAGCAGGCTCTCGATGAACGGGGCGGCCATGTCGTCTCCGTAAGTTGTCAGGCGGCCGGCGAGTGGCGGGCGGTGCGCCAGGCGCGGGCGAGGCCGGTGACCGCGCCCGCGGCGAACCGGCCCGCTCCGTCGCGTGCCGCGGTGTCGACGTCGATGCCCGCGTAGTTCGGCTGGGCCGCGACCGCCGCGAAGTCGCCGGCGTTGTCCGCGGACAGGCCGCCGGCGAGCAGGAACGGGCGGTGCAACGCGCCGGCCACCGCGAGCGCGTCGGCGGGGGCGAGCCGGCGCCCGGTGCTGCCCACGCGGCCCTGTTCGGTCATGGTGTCCAGCAGGAACAGGTCGGTGCCGGCCCGTTCGTAGCCGCCGACCAGCGGCCGCTCGAGGCAGGCGCCGGACCGCACGTGCAGCACCTTCACGACGGTGAGCCCGTCGACCGCGGCGTGCAGCGCGGCGACCGTCGCCGGGAGCTGGAAGGCGTGCAGCTGCACCCACCGGATCCCGGTGCGCGCCAGCACGTCCGCCAGCTGCCCGGCGTCGCTCGCGAAGGTCACCAGCACCGGCGTCAGCCCGGCGGACCGCGCGGCGCCGGCCAGCGACCCGAGGTCGGCGAGCGGCAGCTCCGCGTGCCCGCCGGGCACGCCGTGCCAGAGGCCGACGAGGTCCGCACCGGCCGCGGCGAGCAACGCCACGTCCGGCGCGGACCGCGCCCCGCACACCTTGAGCAGCGGTGGGCTCACGACTCCCCCTCGCAGGCTCGGTCGAGCCACTCGCGGTCGCCCTGTGACATTGATTCGCTCGCGAGCTCGCTCACTTGCCGAGCCCCAGCATCGAGGCGATCCGGTTGTACTGGATCTCCGTGGTGCCCGAGTAGATCGTGCCCGCCACCGAGTTGCGCACGTCCTTCTCCAGGCCGCTCTCGGCCATGTAGCCGTGCCCGCCGAAGATCTGCACCGCCGACAGGCTCGACTCCAGGTTGCCCTCGCTCGTGAGCAGCTTCGCCACGGCCAGGTCGACGGTCACGTTCTCCCCGGCCACGAGCCGCTCCGCGGTGTCGTAGAGCCACTTGCGGGCCGTCTCCAACTTGATCTTCATGTCGACGATCTTGTTGGCGATCGACTGGTGGGACCCGATCGGCTTGCCGAACTGGACCCGTGTCTTCGCGTACTCGATGCAGCGGTCCAGCCGGTGCTGCATCTCCCCGGCGTTGACGATGAAGGAGAACAGGATCTCCCGCTTCATCACGTGGTCGAGGACGATGAACCCGCCGCCGACCCGGCCGAGCACCCGGTCGGCGGGCACCCGGCAGTCGTCGAAGAACAGCTCGGACAGCGGCGAGGTGCGCAGCCCCATCTTCTTGAGCGGCTTGCCGGCCGTCATGCCGGGCGTGTCCTTGTCGACGAGGAACGTGGTGATGCCGAGCGCGCCGGCGTCGGGCCGGGTGCGCGCGTAGACGACCACCACGTCGGCGATCGGGCCGTTGCTGACGAAGGTCTTGCTGCCGTTCAGGACGAAGTGGTCGCCGTCCCGCTCGGCTCTCGTCAGCATCTTCATGGCGTCGGATCCGCCGGAGGCCTCGGTGATCGCGTGCGCGCCGATCAGGTCTCCGGAGCAGATCCCGGGCAGGTACCGCGCCTTCTGCTCCTCGGTGCCGAAGTGCTCGAGGGGGATCCCGGTACTGCAGATGCTGGTCGTGGTCGAGAAGCTCAGCCCGCCGTCACGGCAGGTCTCGCCGAGGCCTTCGAGTACGTACATCGTGGTGACGATGTCCTGGCCCAGGCCGCCCCACCGCTCGTCGAACGGCAGGCTGAGGATCCCGGTGTCCTTGATCAGCTTCCACTTGTCCCAGGAGAAACCGCCCTCCTCGTCTCGCTCGACGTGGCCCTCGTTGAGGTCGTCGCGCCACCTCGCCAGGCCCGCGCGCAGCGCGAGCTGGTCGGCGTTCCACCTGGTCATGATCACCTGCCTGTCAGTACGCCGACGAGGTGTACTCGTCGAGGCTGTGTGCCTCGTCGCCGCGCAGCGCGGGCGTGAACACGCACACCAGTCGCATGTCCTCGTGCGGGCTCGCCACCAGGAAGTGCGCGTCGTGCTGGTCGAGGGCGTAGAGCGTGCCCGGCACGAGCGGGTGCGCCGTGCCGTCCATCTCGATCACCTCGCCCGAGCCCTCGATGCAGTAGCAGGCCTCGAGGTGGTTGCGGTACTCGAGCCGGGACTTGGTGCCGGCACGCACGAGGGTGTCGGTCACCGTGTAGCCGACGCCGTCGTCGGCCACCAGAAAACGCCGGCTGAGGCCATTGCCCCACTCCACCGTCTTCACGTTGTCGATGTGACGAACGATCATGGTCAACCTCCGGTTCTTGCTCTGTTGAACGTGTCCGGTCGCCGGATGGACCGGACGAAGTCGCGAAGTGCCCCGGTCACGTCGTGCCCGGTGGCCTGTGCCTCCGCCACGCGCGCGACCACGGCCGAGCCGACGATCGCGGCGTCGGCTCCGCGGGAGCGCAGCGCCGCGACATCCGCCCCGCTCCGCACTCCGAACCCGACCGCGATCGGTGCGGCCGTCCGCGCGCGCAGGCCGGCGATGGTGGCGGCGAGCGCGTCGTGGTCGGGCGCGGCCGAGGTGCCGCTGCGCCCGTAGTGGGCGACGAGGTAGACGTAGGCGGACGCGCGCGCGGCGGCCTCGGCCACGACGTCCACCGAGGAGACGCCGTGGTAGCAGGTCGTGACGATCGGCAGGCCCGCCTCGCCGGTGGCCGCGTAGTACTCGGCGCGCAGCCGTGGTGGCAGGCCGTGGAGCAGCAGGCCGTCCGCGCCGCTTTCGGCGACGTCGTCGACGAACGAGCGCAGCGGCGTGCGCCGCACCGAGTAGCTCCAGTCGGCGAGCAGGGCGATCCGCAGGTGGCGCAGCCGGGGCCGCACCCGCTCGACGAACGCGAGCACGTCGGCCAGCTCGACGCCGCGGTCGAGCGCCCGCCGCGCGGACTTGCGGATCACCGGTCCGTCGGTGACCGAGTCCGGGAACGGCACGGCGAGCTCCAGGCAGTCCACTCCGGACTCGTCGAGCATCGCCACCACGTCGTCGAGCACGGGCAGCGGTGGGTCGCCGGCGTTGAGGAACAGGGCCAGGCCGCTGCCGTGCCGCGGGAAGAACTCAGTCACCGGACACCGCCCTCGCCGGGCGCGGAGTCCGCCGCCCCGCCGCACGCACCCGGTCCAGCAGGTCGCGCGCGGCGCCGTCGCGCACCGCCCGCCGCGCCGCCTCGACCGCGGCGGCCCAGTCCGCCGCGTGCCCGCCGGCGACGGCCATCGCCGCCGCGTTGAGGCAGACGGTCTCCGTGGCGGTCTCGCCGCCGTCGCCGGAGACGACCGCGAGGAAGCGGTCGACCGCCGCGGCGGCGTCGTCGGGCGGCGCCAGGTCCGCGAGCGTGCCCGCGCCGGCGGTGAGCTCACCGCGCGCCATCCGCAGCTCGCCGGTGTCGGTGTAGACGATGTTCTCGGCGAAGCCGAGCAGCTCGTCGGCACCGACATCGTTGGTGCACAGCCAGATCCGCCGGTCGGCGCTCGCCGCGGCGAGCTGGCGCAGCCGGGGGAGCGGGGCGGCCGTGGAGACCCCGGTGAGCTGGGCAGCCACCGGGAGCCCCGCGAGGAAGGGCCCGAGCGTGTTGAGGAACTTGCCGAACCACCGCATGCTCGTCGGCAGGATCACCCGGGCCAGCCGGGAGAGGGCGGCCGGGTAGACGAACTGCCCGGCGAACGCCACGCCGAAGTCGGCCAGCGCGTCCTCGGTGTCCGAATAGGACTTGGTCAGCCCGATCCCGAGCCGCTCGAGCAGGTCGACCGAGCCGAGCTTGCTGGTGTAGGCCCGGGAACCCGTCTTCACCACGGGAACGCCCGTGGCCGCGGCGACGAACGCCGCCGCCGTCGAGATGTTGAACGTGCGCGGACCGCCGCCGGTACCCACGATGTTGACCGAGCCCGGCCACCGCGCCGGCGCCTGCCGGCGGCGTTCGTCGAACGACGCCAGCAGGTTGCACAGCGTTGCGTGGTCCGGTAACCGGGTCGCCAGCGAGGACAGGACGGCGACGGCCTCGCCGCGGTCGACGTCACCGGCGTCGAGCCGGTCCCAGAACGACCGCCAGACGTCGACCTCGATGTCCGGCTCCCAGCTCATCAGCCCTTCGAGCGGCCCGCGCATCTCCTCAGCTCCCGGCCGGGACGGATCGGGTGTTGTTCGCGATGAACGCGTCGATCGACGTGACCGTGCGGAAGTTGTCCGGGTCGAGCTCGGTGTCGCTCACGGTCAGCCCGAACCGCTCCTCGACCCACGCGATCAGCTTCAGCACGCCGAGGCTGTCGATCACGCCGTCGGAGAGCATGTCGTGGTCCACGTCGAGCTCCGCGGCGCTGACATCCGGCAGGAACTCGTCGATCAGGAACTGCTTGATGACGCTGACATTGCTGCTGACATTGCTGCTGACGTTGCTCATGAGACCCTTCCTTGTACGTCCGGCGATACATCGGGAAACTTCACGGCGTTGCGGTCGACCTTGCCGGTGGCGGTCTTCGGCAGCGGCTCGTCGCCGATGCGCAGCTCCGCCGGGATTCCGGCCGCTGGCAGGTGTTTCGCGCAGTGCGAGCGCAACACGAGGCTGTTGAGCCTGCTGCCCTCCGCGCGCTGCACGGAAGCCACCAACCGGACACCGGTCAGGTCGTCGGGCTGGGTGACCACCGCCGCCTCGCGCACGTCCGGGTGGTCGAGCAGGACCCGCTCCACCTGCGCGGTGTTGATGGCGACCCCACGCACCTTGACCTGGAAGTCGCTGCGCCCCAACAGGAAGATCTCGCCGTCCACCGTGCGGCGCACGAGGTCGCCGGTGCGGAAGTAGCGGCGGTCGTCCCACCCTTGCGGGTGCGGGGCGAACCGGTGGTTCTGGCTCGGCCGGTTGAGGTAGCCGCTCGCCTGGAACGGGGTGGAGACGTACAGCTCACCCGTGCCCGGGCCACTGAGGACGGTGCCGTCCGTGCCGACGACCTCGGCGTGCACGCCCGGCAGCGGTGCGCCGATCGGCAGCGGCCCGCCGGCCCGCGTTGCCTGCGGGCCGAGCTCGTGGACGAAGCTGTCGTTCGTCTCGGTGCAGCCGTAGATGTTGTACATCCGGGCCGCCGGGAACAGCCCGGGCAGCTGTTCGAGCGTGCACTGCGGGATGGCGTCACCGGTGAACATCACGTGCTCCACCGACGCGAACCGCCGGTCGGGATCGCGGGTCATCGCGGCGTAGAGCAGCAGGCCGTAGAACATCGGCACCGCCTGGACCACGTGCACTTCGTGGCGCACCAGCAGCTCGAGCAGGTGGTACCCGTTGGCCGCGTGGTCCGGGTCGACGAGGACCACCCGGCCGCCGTGGGCGAGCGTCGTCCAGATGTCCAGCAGGCACAGGTCGAAGTTCAGCGGGGCGTAGTTGAGCACGCCGCGGCCGGGACGGATGTCGAACTTCTCCGCGGCCCAGGCGATGAACCGGTCGACCGCCGCCTGGTGGAGCGGCACGACCTTGGGCAGCCCGGTGGAACCCGACGTCGTCAGCATGAACGTGACGTCCGTCCACTCCGCCACGCGGAGCTCCGGCGGGCCGTCCCACGCCACGAGCATCGCGTCCCCGTACGGGGTCAGCGCGTAGCGGCAGCCGCTCTGCGCGAACAGCTCGGTCAGCGTCCCGTCGGCGAAGGCCGGCGAGGGAAGCAGGAACCGCCGGCCGGCCAGCACGCAGGCCAGCACGAGCGCGACCGCCTCGGGCGATTTCTTGGCCACGATGCCGACCGGCTCCTCCGGCCCGAGGTCGAGCGCCACCAGCTGGGCACCCGCCTTGCCGGCCATCTCGTACAGTTCGCGGTAGGTCGTCTCCCGGCCGTGCCAGACGAGGGCCGCGGCGTCGGGGCGCTCCCGCACCTGCGCGAGGAACGCGTCGCGAAAACCAGTTGCCTCTGCCATTACCCACTCGCATTCGTGGCGTCGGTCTCGGTTAACGGCGATGGCTGAGCGGAAAGCCGGACCCAGCCACCCTTCAGCGCCACCCCGTCGGCGGTCTTGACGCCGAAGCAGACGAGGTCGCCGTCGGCCTGCGTGCTGATCTCCAGCGGTTCCCCCGGCCGCACGGGCGCGGAGAACCGGACGCCGACCCCGCCGATGCGGGAGATGTCACCGCCGGCGTGGCGGTCCGCGATCTCCTCGCAGACGACGGCGAGCACGCTCATGCCGTGTGCGATGACCCCGTCGAAGCCGGCCGCGCGGGCGGCCGCGTCCTCGAGGTGGATCGGGTTGTCGTCCCCGGAGGCCGTGGCGTACTGCCGCACGTCGTCCACTGTGAACTCCCGGGTCCAGGCGTCCGGTGTGGACTTCACCCGCTGCATGGGGAACCGGGGGAGGTCGCCGAACGGCTCGGGGCTCGTCGCGCCGCCGAGCAGCGCGCCGGTGATCAGCTCGCCGAACGTCGTGCCGTCCGTGCCGACCAGGACCGCCCGCATGGCCACCCGCACGCCGCCGGCCTCGTGGCGGGCGCCGAGCAGGTCCACCTCGACGATCACCCGCTCGTCCGGCCGCAGTGGACGGTCGAGGCGGATCTCCTGGCTCAGGTGGACCCGCGCCGGCTCGCCGCCGTCCGCGGTCGTCGCGCCGGTCTTGGTGAAGGCCTGCTCGAACGCCGGGTGGGCGAGCACGAACGCGTGCACCGGGGAGGCCGTGGGCGTCGCGTCGTGGGCGGGCGAGCCCACGACGGACCGGACCACGTCGCGGTAGCGGGAGAGCTCGCCCGCGGTGACCGTGCGCACCATGGTGGCGACGGTCTGCGCCGCCGGGCGATCGTTCGCCGGCCCTGTCGCCGTTCCTGCCGCCGTCCCTGTCGTCCCGGTCATCGCGGCGTCACCACCAGGCAGCCGTTATGACCACCGAAACCGAACGAGTTCGACAGCGCGGGCCCCGGCGTGATGGCCCGCGGCGCGCCGTGCACCACGTCGATCTCCATTCCCGGCTCCAGCCGCTCGTGGTTGGCGGTGGGCGGCACCGTCGCGTGGTGGTTGCTCAGCACCGCGGCGACCGCCTCGACCGCCCCGGCCGCGCCGATCAGGTGCCCGATCACGCTCTTGGTGGAGGTGACCGGCGGTCCGGTGGGGCCGAACACCTTGCGCAGCGCGTTGGCCTCCGCGCGGTCGTTCTGCTGCGTGGACGTCCCGTGCGCGTTCACGTGCGCGATGTCGCCCGGCCCGAGACCGGCGTCGGCGATCGCCTCCTGCATCGCCGCGATGGCCGCGGAGCCGTCGGGCAGGGGCATCGCGAGGTGGTACGCGTCGGCCGTGCTGCCGTAGCCCGCGACGAGCCCGTAGGTGCGGGCGCCGCGTGCGTCGGCGTCTTCGAGCCGCTCCAGGACGACGAAGCCCGCGCCCTCACCCATGACGAAGCCGTCCCGGTCCACGTCGAACGGCCGGCTCGCACGCTCGGGCTCGTCGTTGCGCGCGGAGACCGCGTTGAGGTTGGCGAACGCGGCCAGCGTGACCGGGCTCAGCGTCGACTCGGCGCCGCCCGCGATCACCACGTCGGCGCGGTGGTCGCGCAGCATGAGCATGGCGTGCCCGATGGCGTCCGCACCGCTCGCGCACGTCGTGGCGATGGTGAGCGCCGGGCCGTGCCAGCCCAGGCGCATCGCGAGCAGCGCGGCGGCCGCGTTGGGCATGCTCACCAGCGGCAGCAGCGGGTTCACCCGGTGCGGGCCGTGCAGGAAGTAGTTGCCGACCTCGGCGTCGGTGGTCTGCCGGCCGCCGACGGCGTTGCCGACGACGATCGCCGTCCGGTGCGGGTCCGGGGTCGGGGAGCCCGCGTCACGGTAGGCGGACAGCGCGGCGGTGACGCCGAAGCGGGCGAAGGGGTCCATGCGGCGGGCCTCTTTCGCCGAGATGAGGCCGACCTCGTCCAGGCCGCGCACGGCGCAGCCGAAGCGGACGCCGTGGTTGCTCATGTCCACATCGGTCTTCAGCGGTGCCGCGGTGGAGCGGCCGGCCAGCAGCGTCGTCCAGAAGTCGTCCACTGTGGAGCCCGCGGGGGTCACGACCCCGATGCCGGTGATCGCGACGGGCGTTCCTGGTTTCCGTCCCATGCCTCAGTCCTCGATCAGGTGGCACTGGCGTGCGGCGGTGAGCAGCGCGTCGACGGCGAAGTCGATGTCCGCCGGCGTGTGCGCGGCCGTGATCGCGATGCGCAGGCGGGCGAGACCCGGCGGCACGGCCGGGGTCATCACCGGCAGGCCGACCACGCCGGCCTTGCGGCACGCGGTCGCGTACTCCCACGCGTTCTCGTCCGAACCGACGATCAGCGGGATGACCGCCGACTCGCTGTCCCCGGTGTTCATGCCGGCGTCGGCCATCAGCTGCCGGAAGCGCGCCGACTCGTGCTGGGTGCGGGCCACCCGCTCGGGCTCCCGGTCGAGGATCCGCAGCGCCTCGAGGGCGGCGCCGACCTGTGCGGGCGCGAGGGCCGCGGAGAACAGGAAGGGCCGGGCGAGCCGCTTGAGGTACTGGAGGAAGTCGGCGGACCCGACGATCCAGCCGCCGTTGGACGGGATCGCCTTCGACAGCGTGCCGACCTTGATGTCCGCCTTGACCTCGCCGCCGAAGTGCTCCTCGATGCCCCGCCCGGTGGCGCCGATGACGCCGAGCGCGTGTGCCTCGTCGACCATCAGCAGCGCGCCGTGCTTGTCGCACACCTCGCGGATCTCGGGCAGCGGCGCGATGTCACCGTCCATCGAGTACACGCTGTCGACGACGACCAGGCGGGTGCCGGAGCTGTCGGTGGCCGCGAGGCGCCGGTCGAGGTGGCGGGGGTCGTTGTGCCGGAAGCGGGTCACGGTCGCGCCGGACAGTTGCGCGCCGTCCACGATGCTCGCGTGGTCGAGCTTGTCCAGCAGGATGGTGTCGCCCGGACCGCACAGCCCGCCGACCACCCCGACGTTCGCGGCGTAGCCGGAGCTGAACACGAGCGCGCCCTCGCGGCCGGCGAACCGCGCCACCTCGGCCTCGAGCTCCTCGTGCAGGGGGATGGTGCCGGCCAGCGCGCGGACGCCCGGGGTGCCCGTGCCGTACTCGTCGAGCGCGCGCTTGGCGGCCTCGACGACCCGCTCGTCGCCGTTGAGCCCGATGTAGCCGTAGCCGGACATCATCAGCAGGCGTTCGCCGTCGACCTCGACATAGGGACTGTTGCGCTCGGGGCGGTAGGCGACGAAGTTGTTGCGGCGGCTGGGTTCCCACTCGAGCTCGTTGATCCGCCGGTTGATCGCCTCGACCTTGGGTTCGAGGTACTGCCAGGCAGCTGATGCGTTCACGTGCGTCTCCTCTACGGACCTCGGTCAACGGCAACCGGATTTCTACGGGGACGGCGCAAGCCGGGCGCAACACCACAACGGCCCGGGTGTCAACTCGCGAGCCGCCGCGTTCAAGTCAGATGTGAGTCCAACCCGAACGGGCAGCCGCACTGTCATAGGTAGCGCCGGCACGAAAGGAGCAGCCCGATGCTGGCTGGCTTACCGATCTCCGAGGAGGCGACGTGTTGATCAGGCTCGCGGGTCTCGTGACGATCGACGAGGGCCTCGACGGGAGCGGGGCCGGTCAGGCACGCCACCTCTCGAGTGCGCAGGCGCAGGTCGCGTTCGTGCGGCTGGTCCTGGAGCGCGCGGCCGGCACCGGCCGTGACCAGCTCGCCGACACCATCTGGCCGGACGGGCTGCCGGACACCTGGGCCTCGGCGCTGCGCAGCGTCGTGAGCCGGGTCCGCTCCTTCGTCGCCGGGGACAGCACCGCCGACCCGCCGCCGCTCGTGGCCAAGGGCGGGCGCTACCTGCTGCGGATTCCCGAGGGCGCGGTGGTGGACGTCGAGCGCGCCGAGAAGGAGGTGGCCGGCGCGGTCGCGGCCTACGCCAAGGGCGACTTCGAGGCGGCGCTGCGGCTGGCCGGACCGGCCGTCACGTGCCTGCGCCGGCCGCTTCTGCCCGAGCACGACGGCGAGTGGGTCAACGAGGTGCGCGCGCGGCTGGACGAGCTGCTCGTCACCGGCCTGGAGACGGCCGGCCTCGCCGCCGCCGCGCTCGGCGACGGGGGCACCGCCCTGCGTTTCGCCGACGAGGCGGTGCGCCACGCGCCGCTGCGGGAGAGCGCGCACCGGACGCGGATGACCGCGCACGTCGCCGCCGGCAACCGGGCCGAGGCCATGCGGTGCTACCACGAGCTGCGCCGCGTCCTGTCCGACGAGCTCGGCATCGACCCGGCGCCCGAGACGCAGGCGGCCTACCTCGACCTGCTCGGCGACCCCGAGGACGCGGCCGGCGCCGCCGACGACGCGCCGGGGCCGCGCCCGCGGGCGCCGTTCGTCGGGCGCCGCGAGGAGCTCGCGATGCTCACCCAGGCGTGGACCAAGGCCGAGAACGGCGTCAGCCACCTGGTGCTGGTGTCCGGCGAGCCCGGCGTCGGCAAGACGCGCCTGGTCACCCAGCTCGCGCGGCAGGTCAGCCTCGGCGGCGGCCTGGTGCTGCGCGGTCGCTGCGACCGCGCGGCGGCCACGCCGTTCCAGGCGGTGGCCGAGGCGTTGGCCGGGCTGTCCGCCGTGGACGGCGACGGCCCGCTCGGCGAGCTCGCCGGCGCGGCGCGCACGGTGCTGGCCGGCGCCGGCGAGGCCGACGAGGCCGCGCGGGCCCGGCTGGCCCCGGCCGTGGCCGACCTGCTGGCGCGGATCTCCCGCGAGCGGCCGGCGATGGTGTTCCTCGACGCGCTCGACGACGCGGACCCGGGCACGCTCGCCGTCCTGCGCCAGGTGTTCGCCCGTCGGCAGGGTGCCTCGCTGCTGGTCGTGGCCACCGCGGGCCCGCCCGGCCGGCGGGGCGAGCGGTTACGCCGGGCGATCCAGGAGGTCGACCACGACGGCTGGCTGTTCCGGCTGGCGCTGCGCGGGCTGTCCGAGCCGGACCTGCACGCGCTGGTCCGCGCCGTCGTGCCCAAGCCCTTCCTGCGCGAGATTCCGCCCGCCCGCAGCCTGATCGCCGACACGGCGGGCAACGCCTACCTGCTGCTGGAGATGCTGCGGTGGCCGTGCGAGCAGTACGGCGCCGGGTCACCGGAGGAGCTGTCGCCGGCCGTCCACGAGCACGTCGCCACCCGCCTCGCCGGGCTCGGGCCGGTCGCCCGCCGCCTGCTGCGCACCGCGGCCGTGGCCGGCCGCACGTTCGAGCTGGACGTGACCGTGGAGGCGGCCGGGCTGGACCTGGACCGGGCGATGGACGCGCTGGAGACGTTGCTGGCGGCGGGCATCGTGTCCGAGGCCGGGCGCGACGGGCAGGCCGGCCACGAGTACCGCTTCACCCACGACGTGCTCCGCCGTGCCGTGTACACGCGGCTCAGCTCGGTGCGCCGGCGCGGGCTGCACGGCCGGATCGCGGACGTGATCGAGCGCAGGCGGACCGACCTCGCGCGCTACACCGCCGCGCTCGCCGCCCATCGCAGCGCCGGCGCCACGCCGGACGGTGACCAGCGCGCGGTGCGGTGGGCGTGGCGCGCCGCGGCCCGGGCGAGCCGGGACGGCGCGTTCGACGAGGCCGTTCGCCTGCACCGCGACGCGCTGGCGCACGTGCCGGCCGCGGAGAGCGGGCTGCGCGCCGAGGCGCTGACCTACCTCGGGCTCGCCCAGCTCGCCGCCGGCCGGCACCAGGAGGGCGAGCAGAACCTGCTCGACGGTGCCCTGCACGCGATGCACAGCGAGCGGCTGCCCGTCGCCGCGCAGGCCGCGCTCGGGCTCGCCGACGCCGTCGCCGCGCGGCCGGAGCTGCGCAGCGAGGCCGGCGCGCTGATCGACCTCCTGGTCGCGGAGGACGCCGACCGGCCCGCGGCGCGCGGGCACGGCGCCGACCGGATCGACGAGCTGACCCTCGGCCGGCTGCTCGCCCGGCAGGCCCGGCTCGGGTCGGTGGTGCGGGTGACCCCCGGCGTCACGGCCGCGCTGGACGCGCTCGCCGCCGAGCTCGGCCTGCTCGCCGGGCCGGGCGAGCTCGCCCGCCGGTACACGCTCGCCGCGGACATGCTCGAGCTCGCGACCGCGGCGGGCGACACCGAGGCGCGCATCGTCGCCGCGCACCACCAGGCCATGGCCGCGGACCTGCGCGGCGACCTCGCGGCGCGGCGGGCCGCGCTGACCACGCTGGCGGCCGCGGCGAACGAGGCCGAGGCCGGCTCGCCCGCCGACGCCCTGCTGCTCGAGCACGCCGTCGCGGTGGCCGTCACCCAGGGCAGGTTCGCCGACGCGGCCCTCGCCGCCGAGCCGGCCGGGATCGCCGGCACCGGCATGAGCCGCCCGGCGCTCGCGGCGGGGATCGGCCCGGACCCGGGCACGCTGGCCGCGCGCCAGCTGCTCGTCGCCGGGTTGTTACGAAAGAGCTCGTGGCCGGCGGGGGAGGAGCGCTTCGCGCCGGGCGCCGGGGTGGCCGAGCGGTCCCTGCTGGCGCTCACCGCGGGGGACCGCGGCCGGCCGCACCTGACCGTGCGGGCCTTCGCGACCGGCGCCGAGCCGCTCCCGGGCGGCGACGAGTGGCTGCACGTGCTGGGCGTGCTCTCGCTCGCCGCCGTCGAGCTCGGCGACCCGACGACGGCGGAGGCGCTGCGGGCCCGGCTCGCGCCGTACGCGGGGCTCGTGTGCGGGGTCGGCTACCGGACCTTCGCCGGCCCGGTGTCGTTCCACCTCGGCCGCCTCGCCGCGGTCGTCGGCGACTGGGACGAGGCCGAGCTCCGCCTCGACGCGGCCCTGACCGAGCTCGCCGAGCGGGACGCCGCGCCGTGGCTCGCGCTCACGAAGCAGGCCCTGGCGCAGGTGGCCGCCGACCGTGCCCGGGCCGGCGACCGGCGCCCGGCACCCACGCTGCGCGCCGAGGCGAACTCGGCGCTCGCCCGCGCGGGGTTGCGACATCTCGTGGCGTGAGCGCGATTGCGGCTCTGTTGCGTGGTGGTCCGTATACCTGACGCCACGAGAGGAAGGACGGGTACATGGATCTCCGGTACTGGCTAACCCGCGCCGTCGACGTCGTCGACGAGTGGGGTGAGCAGTTCGGCCCCTTCGCCCGCCATCCGGCACAGCTGGTCGAGGACGACCGGTTCGCCGCGGCGTTCGAGGGGTTCGCCGGCCGGATGGCGAACAACTACCCGTTCTTCCACCCGCGCTACGCCGGCCAGATGGTCAAGCCCCCGCATCCGGCGGCCGTCGTCGGCTACGTCACCGCGATGCTCCACAACCCCAACAACCACGCCGCCGAGGGCGGCCCCGCGACCACGGAGATGGAACGCGAGTGCGTCGCGGAGCTCGCCGGGATGTTCGGCCTGCCCGCGCACACCGGGCACCTGACGACCAGCGGCACCATGGCCAACCTCGAGGCGCTCTACGTGGCGCGGCAGTCGCATCCGGGGCGCGGCGTGGCGTTCAGCTCCGAGTGCCACTACACGCACCAGCGGATGTGCCACGTGCTCGGCATCGAGGGCCACCGGCTGCCGGTGGACGGCGCCGGGCGGGTCGACGTCGACGCCGTGGAGCGGGCGCTCGCCACCGGGCGGATCGGCACCGTGGTGCTCACCGCGGGCACCACGGGGCTCGGCGCGGTCGACCCGGTGCACGAGGTGCTGCCGATCGCCCGCCGCCACGGCGCCCGGGTGCACGTGGACGCGGCGTACGGCGGCTTCTTCGCGCTGCTGGCCCGGCCGGACGCGCCGGAGCGGCTGGACCCCCGGCCGTGGCAGGCGATCGCCGGCTGCGACTCGGTCGTCGTCGACCCGCACAAGCACGGGCTGCAGCCCTACGGCTGCGGCGCCGTCCTGTTCGCCGACCCGGACATCGGCCGCCACTTCACCCACGACTCGCCGTACACCTACTTCACCGACGCGGAGCTGCACCTGGGCCAGATCAGCCTGGAGTGCTCCCGCGCGGGCGCGGCCGCCGCCGCGCTGTGGCTGACGCTGCGGCTCGTTCCCCTTACCGCGCAGGGCTTCGGCGCCGTGCTGGCCGCCTCCCGCCGCGCGGCGCTGCGCTGGGCGGACATGATCGAGGACTCGGCCGGCCTGCGCCTGTACCAGCCACCGGAGCTCGACATCGTCACGTACTTCCCCGCCGCGGGCGCGGCCACGCTGAGCGCGGTGGACACGGCGTCCACGCGCGTGCTGGACGCCGGCATGAAGTCGCCGGACGACCCGGTGTACCTGAGCGTCGTGCGGGCGGAGGCGGACGCGTTCCGCATGCGGCACCCGGACCTCGCGGCGGACGTCGGCGCCGCACACGTGCTGCGCAGCGTGCTGCTCAAACCCGAGGCGGAGAACCACCTCGACCAGCTGCACGGCCGCGTGCACGAACTTGCGCTCGGCGCGTGCGCGCCGGCGGACGACACGGCGGACGGAGGACACGTGCGTTCCAACGACATCCCGGCACGCGCACCGGAGAGCGGGCCGGCGCCCGGCCCGCAGCTCGCGACCGGCGCCGACCGCGGCGCGCTGACCGACGTGCTCACGCGGGCCTTCTTCGCCGACCCGCTCGCGGTGTGGGCGTTTCCCGACCCGGCGCGGCGCGTGGAGATCCTGCCCGAGTTCTTCCGGGCACACCTGGACCTGTCCCTCGACTACGCCGGCGTGCTCACCAACCCGGAGCGCGACGCGGCGCTGCTGTTCCTGCCGCCGGGTGCCTGGGCGAAGGTCGAGGCACGCGACGCCGAGCTCACCGAGCGGTTCACCGAGCTCGCCGGCGAGTACCGCGAGGCGCTGCTGACGATCATGCGGCGGCAGGCCGAACGCCACCCGGTCGGCGAGCCGCACTACTACCTCTCCTTCGGTGGCGTCGACCCGGACTCGCAGCGTCGCGGTGCGATGAGCTCGCTGCTCGAGACGGTGCTGGACCTGGCCGACGAGGAAGGTGTGCCGATCTACACCGAGACCAGCTCGCCCGGCGGCACGGCGGCCGCCCGGCGGGGCGGCTTCGTCCCCCTCGGTGCCGAGATCGCGCTGCCGAGCGGCCCGTCTCTGCGTCCTATGTGGAGGGTACCCCGATGAGCCGCGCGCCGTACGGCGACGACCTCGTCCAGCTGTGGCCCGCGAGCCAGGTTCGCGGTGGTGACGTGCCCGACCGGTACCTGGCGCCGCTCGAGGAGATCCTGGGCTGGAGCGAGGAGTTCCTCGTCTCGGGACACCCGGACCTCGGCCGCACCGGCCCGGTCTGTCCCTACACCGCCCCCTCGCTGCGCAAGGACCTGTTCGTGCTCGGCATGCCGGTGCACGACGGCGGCGAGACCGACATGCCCGCGCTGGTCTCGCGGCTGCGCACCTGGCACGAGCGGATCAGCGCCACGCTGGACCCACGGGACCGGGAGCTGCTGGCCCTGCTGATGGTCCTGCCGCACCTGGACCGCGAGGACTCCACCGAGCTCGACGAGCTGCAACGCGAGGCGAAGGACGAGTTCGTCGCGGACGGTCTCATGATCGGCCAGTTCCATCCGGTGTGCCCCCAGCCAGGCCTGTGGAGCCACACGTTCCGCCCGCTGCGCTCGCCCATCCCGCTGCTGGCGGTACGCCAGCTGCTCGTCTTCGACCTGCCGTTCCTCGTGGACGTCGACGTGCACATCGACGAGTACCTGAAGCGGTTCGCCGACGCGATCCCCGCGCGCATGCGCGACCAGCTCGTCGCCCGGCTGACCGGCGGCCACCTCGACGTGGCGTAGCGGGAGGAGACAGGCATGCGCACGGACGGATCGCGGGTGCTCCCGATGGTCTCTCTCGCCGCCGCGACCGCGGTGGTGATCTCGTGGGCGTTGCGCGCGCACGCCGAGCACCTGCCCGCGCTCTCGGCGAGCGGCCACGCCGTGCTCCTCGCCGCGGGGCACGCACACGGCGGCGCCGACGTGTTCGTCCCGCCGCCCCCGGTGAGCGGCGACGCGCTCGCGAACCACCTCGGCCTCGCCATGCTGGCCGCGCACGTCATGCTCGCCGGGATCGCCCTGGCGGCCCGGCTCACCCGACGCTGGTCCACTATGGACGGACTGCTCGGCCGGCTGCCCTTCGCCGCCGCGGTCGCCGTCGTCGCCGCCGCGGTCGCCGCCCTCGTCGCGTCCGTCGCGATGGGCTCCGCGATCACCACGGACGGCACGCTCGAGGCGGCCGCCGTGGTGCTGCGCTACACGTTCGTGCTGGCCCTGGTCGGATCCTTCGTCACCGGCGTGCCGTGGCGGCGCCCGGCCGTCCCGGGTGGCGCCCCGCCAACCCCGTCTCGAGAAAGGTGACCGAATGCCCAGCCGTAGGGACACGATCAAACTGGGTGCGGCCGCGGGCCTCGTGCTCGCCCTGCCGACCGACCGGCTGCTGGCCGCGGTCGCGGGCGAACGGGCCGCGGCCGCCGAGCCGTTCACCGTGCCGCTGCCGATCCCGCCGGTGCTGCGCCCGGTGGGCCGCGACGCCGCGGCCGACCACTACCGGATCACGGTGGGGCGGGCGAAGGCGGAGATCCTGCCCGGCCAGGAGACCGAGGTGTACACCTACAACGGCTCCTTCCCCGGCCCGATGATCCGGGCCCGCCGGGGGCGCGCCGCGACGGTGACGGTCGCCAACGGGCTGGACACGCCCACCGCCATGCACCTGCACGGCGGCGAGGTGCCGCAGTCCAGCGACGGTTACCCGACGCACGTCATCCAGCCCGGCGGCAGCCGGACCTACCACTACCCGAACCGCCAGCCGGCCGCGACGCTGTGGTACCACGACCACGCCCACCACCTGGAGGCCGAGCAGATCTACCGCGGCCTGGCGGGCCTGTACGTCATCGAGGAGCCCGACGGCCTGCCCACCGGCAAGTACGACGTGCCCCTGATGCTGCGCGACGCGGCGTTCGCCGACGGCGGCCAGCTGCTCTGGCAGATCGGCGGCCAGCCGCTGCGCAACACCGTGCTCGTCAACGGCGTGCCGCAGCCGGTCCTCGCCGTCGAGCGTCGCAAGTACCGGCTGCGGATCCTCAACTGCGCCAACGAGCGCGTCTTCCGGCTGCGCCTGACCGGCGGCACCCCGTTCGTCCAGGTCGGTGTCGACTGTGGACACATCGCGGTGCCGGTGCGGCGCACCGAGCTCGAGATCTACCCGGCCGAGCGGCTCGAGGTGATCGTCGACTTCAGCCGGTTCGGCCCGGGCAGCACGCTGGTGCTGGAGAACGCCGACGGCACCGCGGCGGCCGACACCGGCCTGCTGCGCTTCGTGGTCGGCGGCGGCCGGGTGCGCGACGACAGCGAGATCCCCGCGCGCCTCGCGACCGCGCCGGCCGTGCCTGCGCTGCGCGGCGGGCCGGCGCAGATCAGGAAGATCGAGCTCGGCTTCGACAAGGCGACGACGACGTTCCTCATCAACGGCCGCACCTTCGACCCCGGCCGGGACGACTTCACCGTCAAGCGGGGCACGACGGAGATCTGGGAGATCACCAACAAGGACGTGGCGCCGCTGGCCATCCCGCACTCGATGCACCTGCACCTGGTGCGCTTCCGGGTGCTGTCCCGGGGCGGCGTCCCGGTCAAGCCGTGGGAGTCCTACCCGAAGGACACCGTCCCGGTGCCGCCCGGCCAGACCGTCCGGATCCTGGTCTCGTTCACGAGCGAGTTCACCGGGCGCTACCCGTTCCACTGCCACTTCAACGACCACTCGTCGCTGGGCATGATGGCGCAGATGAACATCGTCCCCTGACCGACGACAAAGAGCGGCGCCCCGGGAGTTTCTCCCGGGGCGCCGCCCGTT
>NZ_DATBKY010000147.1:0-2422 GCF_036555685.1 Actinophytocola sp.
CGCTGCGCGGGCAGTTCGGTCAGCGCCTGCGGGATGTCGTCCGCGCCGACCACGTCGCCGTCGCCGGTGCGCTCGCGGACCTGGTGCAGGTAGCGCGGCTCGGTGAAGTCGGCGAGCGCGACCCGCGCCGGCTCCCCGCCGGGCTCGTCGACCTGCAGCGCGGCGGACGCCTGCACCTTCACCACGGACAGGCCGGCGTCGTAGATCGCGGCGACCGTCCGCGCCGGGTCGGCGAAGGACACCGCGAGGTGGCAGGTGTCCAGGCACAGGCCCACGTAGCGCGGGTCGACCCGGGGCGCGAGCCAGGCCACGGCGTCGGCGACCGAGTCGAGCACGCAGCCCGGCTCCGGCTCGACGGCGAGCCGGATTGGCCGGCCGTTCGCCTCGGCCATGCCGTCGAGCATCCCGGTGAGCTCGTGCAGCGCGTCCGCCGCCGCGGCGTCGTCGGCGTCGTCCCACGGCGCGCGCCAGGCCAGGGGCAGCGTGGAGATGCTGCCGTAGCTCGCCGACTCCGGCAGCAGGTCGGCCAGCACGATCGCGCAGTCCACGGTGTACTCGAGCCGCCGCGGGTCGGTCCACTGTGGCCGGTACACGGAGTGCTTGACGACCTCGTCGTGGAAGCCGCCGTACGGGAACGCGTTGAGCGTGTACACCTGCAGCCCGCGCGCGTCGAGCTCGGTTCGCAACCGGGCGCGCGCGTCCGCGTCGTCGGCGAGCACGGCCGCGAGCGAGGCCGGCAGCCACAGGCCGAGGCCGAGGACGTCCGTGCCGACGAGCCGCCGCACCGGCTCGGCGTACCGGTCGAACTGCGCCAGCACCCCGTCGAGGTCCTCGGCGGGGTGCACGTTGGTGCAATAGGAAAGGGGCGTCACGTTGCCCCTCCTGTCAGAGCCGAGTGGCTGCCACTCATGCCCCACCACCGCGCAGCACGGAGTTGCCCGCGAACGTCTCCGTGGACGGGGCGAAGCCGGGCAGCTCGTCGAGCACCAGCCGGTCGCTCTGGCCGTAGAACTCGACGGGGTTCTGCCAGAGCACCTTGTCCACATCGGACTCGGAGAAGCCCGCCTCGAGCATCGCCAGGCCGGTCCGGTACGTCTTCAGCGGGTCCGAGCGGCCCCAGTCGGCGGCGGAGTTGACCACCATCCGGTCGGTGCCGTACTCCTTGAGGATCGCCACCATCCGCTGCTCGTCCATCTTCGTGTCCGGGTAGATGGAGAAGCCCATCCAGCAGCCGGACTCGGCGACGAGCCCCACGGTCGGCTCGTTGAGGTGGTCCACGACGACGCGGCCCGGCTCGATGCCGGACTCGCGCACGACGTCGAGCGTCCGCTTGGTGCCGGCGAGCTTGTCCCGGTGCGGGGTGTGCACCAGCGCGGGCAGCTCGTGGGCGATCGCCAGCTCCAGCTGCGCGGCGAACGCGGAGTCCTCCTCGGGGGTCATCGAGTCGTAGCCGACCTCGCCGACCGCCACGACGCCGTCCTTTGCGAGGTAGCGCGGCAGCACGCCGAGCACCTCCACGCACCGCGGGTCGTTGGCCTCCTTGGGGTTGAGCGCGATCGTGCAGTGGTGGCGGATGCCGAACTGGGCCGCGCGGAAGCGCTCCCAGCCGATGAGGCTGTCGTAGTAGTCGGTGAACGACGCGACGCTCGTGCGGGGCTGGCCCAGCCAGAACGACGGCTCGACGAGCGCGCGCACCCCCGCGGCGAACATCGCCTCGTAGTCGTCGGTCGTACGCGAGGTCATGTGAATGTGCGGGTCGAAGATTTTCACGGGGTTGCCTCCAGCAGGGTGACCGCGTCGGGTGGGACCTCGCGGCCCGCGGCACGGCGCTCCGCGGCGTAGTCGCCGACCATGCGCAGCAGCTCGGCGTCGGTGCGCCGGTCGAGGTCGGCGACCGCGGCCAGCGGCACGCCGACGAACAGGCACTTGAGCACGCCGTGCCGCCAGCTGTGGTCGTCCAGGTTGCGCGCGCCGAACTCGCCCATGGCGGCGGCCACGAGCCGGATGTCGTTGGCGCGCAACGCGTCCTTCACGATGTCGACGCCACCCGGCGCGGCCGATTCCGGCAGCTCGGCGAGCCCGCGCAGCACGCCGCGGCGCTCGGCGTCGTCGCCGTACCGGTACAGCTCGGCGACCTCCGTGGCGAGCTCCTCCCCGTCCAGCACCTCGCCCAGTACCGCGAGCAGCCGCGTGCGGGCGAGGTCGTCGACCGTGCCGTGCACGAGGCCCTGCGGGTCGGCCTCCGGCCGCAGCGGGGCCCGGCCGACCTTGCGGCCGACGGCCGGGAACAGCGTGCGGACGGCGGCGGGGTCGGTCCGCACCCGCGCCTCCGCCTCGACGAGCCAGGGATGGTCCACGTTCCTCACCCACTCCCCCTCGGACCCTCGGGTCGGTGGGGCGATCGCCGCGCGCAGGGCGGCGA
>NZ_DATBKY010000148.1:0-7436 GCF_036555685.1 Actinophytocola sp.
GCTGTTGAGGCGGCCGCGCTCGCGCGGTCCGCACGCGAGGCCGCGATCCACGACGTCGGCACGAAGTCCAGCGAGACGGACGTGGTCACGGCGGCGGACATCGCGGTGGAGAAGCTCGTCCGCGAGCGGCTCGCGGAGCTGCGGCCGGGCGAGCCGGTGCTGGGCGAGGAGTCGGGCAGCTCCGGTGTGGCCGGTGGCGGCGTGTGCTGGGTGGTCGACCCCATCGACGGCACGGTGAACTACCTGTACGGCTTCCCCTGGTACGCCGTGTCCCTCGCGGCGCAGGTCGACGGCACGTCGGTCGCGGCGGCGGTCGTGGAGCCGGCGTCCGGGCGCCGCTGGACCGCGTCCCGCGGTGGCGGCGCCTTTCTGGACGGGCGCCGGCTGCGGGTGTCGTCGGCGACCCGCCTGGAGCTCTCCCTGGTGGCGACGGGCTTCGCGTACCGGGCGGAGCGCCGGGCCCGGCAGGCGGCCGGCATCACCGGGCTGTTGACGCGGGTGCGCGACATCCGGCGGGCGGGCGCTGCGTCGCTGGACCTGTGCGCGGTGGCCGCCGGCTGGCTCGACGGCTACTTCGAGCACGGCCTGCACCGCTGGGACTGGGCGGGCGGCGCGCTGATCGCGGCGGAGGCGGGCGCGGTGGTGCGCCTCCCGGCTACGGACGACGACATGACGTTCGTAGCCACGCCCGGCATCGCGGACGAGCTGACGCGGGTGCTGGCCGAAACGGGTCTAGCCGATATCTAGCACTTGACCTGGCGGGCACCGGACAGCAGCGTGCCGTCGATCTTCGGCTGGGGACCGTTCGCCTGCAGGCCGCCCTTCACCTTCGGGTGGGCTTTCGCCCAGTCGGCCAGCTGCTGCATGACTTGCTGGCCGTCCTCGTTCGGGCGCAGGTCGTCGAACTCCTTGCCGATGACCATGTCGACCGTCGCGTCCTTGCGGTCGTCGCGGACCAGCTCCGCGCACGGCTCGATCAGCGACAGGGTCCGTGCCGCGGGCGTGCCCTGCGGGCCGAAGCGGATCTGCGCGCGGCAGTTCATCTTGTTGTCGTCGGTGTAGAACGTGTCGTTGGACGGCTCGGCCACCTTCGCGAAGCCGTACTCGCGCAGGCTCTCCGTGACGATCCGCGCGCCGCCGCGCTTTCCACCCGCGTTCAGCACGCGCACCAGCGCCTGGCTGGGCGGCATCGGGACGGTCCGGTCGAGCGAGTCGTTCTTGAGCGCCTGTCCCAGCGTCGGCGGTGGCGCGGCCGGCTTGCCCTTCGCGGCCGGCGCGGTGCTCGACGGTGACGTGGGTGGCGGGCAGTGGGTCGCGGTGGACGGCTCCGCCGCGTCGTCCATGACGTTCAGCCAGACGATTCCCGCGGCGACGAACAGGATGAGGATGAGAATCAGCGCGGGCAGCGGGCGGCGTTTCCGATACGGCTGTGGCTCCTTGTTACGCCACACGTTGCCGGACGCCACCACCTCGGCGCGCCTCCCTCCGGTCCCCAGACCCCTTGACACAACGTGTCCCCACGACACCTGTGTTTTCGTTGCTGATCAGCCTATGCGTTTCAGTGTTCTTCGGCTGTACGGGGAGCGCGCTGTAGGGCACATCGTGTCGAGATTGAGTCTTGGTCGGATAACGATTGCCTACCGCAGTTGGCCGTACTCGTACCGTTACCCTACCTGCGATCGACATCGCCCACCGGTCGACCTAGCTGGGCAAGGCCGCGAACACACCCGAACGGGTGACGTGCTGGATGAGAGCCGTCTCATGGGCTACCCTCTGCGCGCTCCAGTCGGAGAACGTTCCAAGCGAATCGATTCCGAGACGGATCTGCGGAAGAGATCTGCGTCACTTCTGCTGGCGGGCACAAATCACGGCCCCGGAACGTTGACCAGCGGCACACACATTTGGAAGTGGGGGTGCTAGACCATGGCCACCGATTACGATGCGCCGCGCCGTAACGAGGCCGACGACCTCGCGGAGGACTCCCTCGAGGAGCTCAAGGCGCGTCGCAACGAGAACCAGTCCGGCGTCGTCGACGTGGACGAGTCCGAGACAGCCGAGAGCTTCGAGCTCCCCGGTGCGGACCTCTCCGGCCTCTCCGGCGAGGACCTGACCGTTCGTGTGGTGCCCAAGCAGGCCGACGAGTTCACCTGCTCGGTTTGCTTCCTCGTGCATCACCGCAGCCGGCTGGCCGAGGAGAACAACGGCCAGTACATCTGCCGCGACTGCGCCTGACCCGACCGGTCGGGCTCAGCCGCCCGCGCGCAGCGCCTCGACCAGCCGGTCGGGGTGCCGCGTGCTCAAAACCCAATAGGGGGTCGGATCCTCGGGGTCGGTCTGCCGCAACCGCACCAACGGGCCGATCCACCCCCGGTGCATCACGAAGGCGGCGGGGTCCAGGTGTGGACCGAGCGCCCTGCGCTTGTCCTTGGCGGGTACGACCTGGATCTCGCCGACGAAGCGCAACGGCAGGTGGGCCTTGCCGACCCACAGCTCACCGTCCTGGACCCGCACGCTCGTCGCCCCGGCCCGCCAGATCAGCAGGGCCGTGAGCGGCACCAGCACCACGTACGGCAGCCACGCCCGCACGCCGGGGTAGCCCATGTGGATTTCCGCCGCGAGCAGGCCGGCCGCGATCAGGGGGAGCGGCCACCAGTACCACGTGACGTACAGCCGTTCCCGGTACGTGGTCGCGGTACTGGCCTCGGTGTCGCTCACGGGCTCAGAGTAGTCTCGCCGGTCGTGCCCAGCGTGGAGGTCCTGCTGACCCGACTCGACCCGGGAGTGCCCGTACCGTCGTACGCGCGGCCCGGTGACGCCGGCGCCGACCTCGTCACGACCAGCGACGTCGTCATCCCGCCCGGGGAGCGAACCGTCGTCGGAACCGGCGTCGCGATCGCGTTGCCCGAGGGCTACGCCGCGTTCGTCCACCCGCGGTCCGGCCTCGCCGCGCGGGTCGGGCTCAGCGTGGTGAACACGCCGGGCACGGTCGACTCCGGCTACCGTGGCGAGATCCGGATCTGTCTGGTCAACCACGACCTGCGGGACGCGGTCGAGCTCCGCCGGGGCGACCGGATCGCCCAGCTGATCGTGCAACGCGTCGAGCACGCGGTATTCCGCGAGGTGGACGAGCTGCCGGAGTCGCCGCGCGGCGCCGGTGGCTACGGGTCCACCGGTGGACATTCGATGTTGGCCCGCGTCACGGGGGCGGAGGAGTAGTGGGACTGTTCGGACGGCGTCGCCGCGATGACGACGTCGAGGAGCACTTCGAGGACGTCGAGGACTACGCGGACTACGAGGACGACGGCTACGAGGTGGTCGGCGGCGACCTCTTCGACGGCGCCGGCCCGTGGGACGAGGAGGACGCCCCCGAGGACGGTCTGAACCGGCTCGACCTCGGTTCGGTCCGCGTGCCGGTCCCCGACGGTGCCCAGCTGCAGGTCGAGATGGACCAGTCGGGCTCGGTGAAGGCCGTGCACGTGATCACCCCGGTCGGGCAGCTCACGGTCACCGCGTACGCCGCGCCGAAGTCCGGCGGCCTGTGGCACGAGGTGAGCACCGAGCTCGCCGAGGAGCTGCGTGGCCAGGGCGCCACGGTCCGCACGACCACGGGCGAGTGGGGCCTGGAGCTGCTGGCCGCGCTCGGCGAGGCGCACCTGCGGTTCGTCGGCGTCGACGGCCCGCGCTGGATGCTGCGCGGCGTGGTCGCCGGCCCGCCCGACCGCCTGGAGAACAGCACGGCGGCGCTCTACGAGCTCGTCCGCGGCACGATCGTCGTGCGCGGCGCCCTGCCGATGCCGGTCCGCACGCCGCTGCCCATCGAGCTGCCCCCGGCCATCGCCCAGCACATCCAGCTGGGCCAGGAGAGCTGAGATATTCGGTGGTGGCCCCGCCGGCGGGCGGCCACCCTGGTCCCGTGCCGCAGGACACCTTCGACGAGCGCATCGCGGCCACGTACGAGGCCAGGTGGCCGGAGCTCTTCGCGCCGGCTGCCATCGACCCGGTCGTGGACTTCCTCGCCGGCCTGGCGGGTGGCGGCCCCGCGCTGGAGTTCGGCGTCGGCACCGGCCGCATCGCGGTTCCGCTGCGCCGGCGGGGCGTGCCGGTCCACGGCATCGAGCTGTCCCGCCCGATGGCCGCCCGCGTGCCACCCGACGCCGGCGTCGGCGTGACCATCGGCGACTTCGCGACCACCCGCGTACCCGGTGACTTCCGGCTGGTCTACCTGCTGCGCAACACGATCACGAACCTCACCACGCAGGACGAGCAGGTCGCGTGCTTTCGCAACGCGGCCGCGCACCTCGAACCCGCCGGCCGCTTCGTCATCGAGAACTACGTGCCGCACCTGCGCCGCCTGCCACCCGGCGAGACCGTCCGCCCGTTCACCGTGACCCCGGAACACCTCGGCTTCGAGGAGTACGACTTCACCGCGCAGGTCGCGCACTCGCACCACTACTGGATCGCCGACGGCACCACGGAGACCTACTCGACGCCGCACCGCTACGTGTGGCCGGCCGAGCTGGACCTCATGGCGCGCCTGGCCGGCCTGACGCTGAGGGAACGCTGGGCCGGCTGGACCCGGGAGCCGTTCACGGGCGAGAGCGAGGCCCACGTCTCCGTGTGGCAGAAGGGCTAGGTGGCGCCGGCGGCGCGAAGGAACGCCAGCACCGCGGCCCGCCCCAGCGCCTCCCGGTCCACACCGACGACCGCGAGCCGCGTCGTGCACACCCGCGCCCGGGGCAGCGCGCGAGCCCACTCGGCGGCCACCGACGCCGGATGGATCGGGTCGTCCGCGCACGCCGCGATCCCCACGGGCACGTCGAGCGAGGCCAGCTCCGCCAGGGTCGGCGCCGCCCGGGACGCCGCCACCTCCAGCGACTCCGCCAGCCCGTCCCCGTATCCGCGCCACGCCCGCGACAGCTCCGCGTAGATCCACTCCGGCATGTCCGCCCCCGACAGCGCCCCGTCGACGCCCGACGCCCGCACGGCGGCCGCCGAAAGCCGCGCCGACCGCGACGCGGGCGCGGCGCCCGGCGCGCCGTGCCACGCCGGCAGCGCCAGCACCAGCCCCGCGCACCGCGACGGATGAGCCACCGCCCACTCGGCCGCCAGGTGCGCCCCGAACGAGATGCCGCCCGCCACGATCGGACCGGCGGAGTCGGATAATGTGGACAGCGCGGACTCGGCGAGTGACGGCCCGGGGACCGGGCGCGGAGCCAGCAGCGCGAGGCCCGCGGCCGCCAAGGGGACCTCGAACACAGATCTGACGAATGTCTCGTCAGAACCGGTACCGGGCAGCATAATCGCGGTCCGGGGACCGGCGTCCTCGGCGAATCGGCATACGGCAACTGTCACGTGCCTCTTCCTCCACACCAGCGCCACATCTCGTGGTTACGCTGGATTTGTACAGGGTCGGGCGTCGGGGCCGACCCCCAGCAACTGGAGCGTCAGTATGGGCACCGAGGCCCGTGGTAACGGCCAGCGCAGCAAGGGATCACTGCGCCGCCTGGTCAAACGGCTGACCACCGACATCGACGAACTCGATGCCGATGATCTGTCCGAACATGTCGATGCCGAGAACGCGCGCAGGGCATGCGACTGTCGTTCCGGCGAGGAGGTGACCGTTCTCGGTCGCCTGCGCACCGTCGAGCTGAGCCCACGCGACGCCGTGGCCACGCTGGAAGCCGAGCTGTTCGACGGGACCGAGGGCGTGACACTAGTCTGGCTCGGTCGCCGGCGTATCCCGGGCATCGAGCCCGGTCGGACGATCAAGGCACAGGGCCGCATCGCGATGCGGGACGGCCGCAAGGTGCTCTACAACCCCTACTACGAGCTGCAGACGGCCACATGACGGACGAGAACACCGACACGACCGACGAGACTCCCACGAGAGAAGAGACAGAGGAGACTTCTCCGGAAGAAGAGAAGCAGGAGACGCTGCTCGAGCAGATGGGCGGCCTCGCCGGTCTCGTCTACTCGACGGTCCCCGTGCTGGTGTTCGTCCTGATCAACGCTTTCTTCGGCCTCATGCCGGCGATCTGGAGCGCCGTCGGCGTCGCCGTCGCCATCACGGTGCTGCGGATCGTGCGCAAGGAAGGCCTGCAGCCGGCGGTCTCCGGGTTCTTCGGGGTGGCCATCGCGGCGTTCATCGCCTACCGGACCGGCTCGGCCAAGGGCTTCTTCCTGTTCGGCATCTGGGCGAGCCTGATCTACGGCAGCCTGTTCGTGGTCTCGATCCTGGTGCGCTGGCCGCTGGTCGGCGTCATCTGGTCGTTCCTCAACGGCCACGGCATGCTCTGGCGCGGCGACCGCAAGGCCTTCCGCGCGTACGCGCTCGCCACGCTCACCTGGGCCGCCGTCTTCGCCGCGCGCTTCATCGTGCAGCGCTGGCTCTACGACGAGGACCAGACTGGCTGGCTCGCGTTCGCCCGCCTCGCCATGGGCTACCCGCTCACCGCGGTCGCCCTGCTCGTGACGGTCTGGGCCGTGCGCAGCGCCGGCCACCGCGAGAAGGACCTCGAGCGGGCCGTCGAGGAGGACGACCGCGCGATCGAGGCACGCCTGCGCGCCAAGTACAGCGGCGAGACCGGCTGATCCTTCACGGGACTGTTGTCCCGATGGCATCGACCATGCGTTCGAGTGAACCTTGCTCTTCCTGCACGGAACTCTGCGGTACTCCGCGTAGGTTGGACATATGTACGACCAGGAACCCACCGTGCGATCCCGTGAGCTGGGGTTGGCGCTGCTACGCGCCATCGGGACCGCCGGCCTGAACCAGAGCGACCTCGCGAACATGCTCGCGTGGTCTCCCAGCAAGGTAAGCCGGATGATCTCCGGGAAGCGCTGCGCGAGCCCGGAGGACGTGTCCGCCGTGCTCGCCGTCGGCCGCATCGTCGGCCCGAAGCGCCAGGAGCTGCTCGAGATGGCGCGGCACGCCACCGAGCGCGGCTGGTGGCAGGACTTCGGCGACCGGCTCCCACCCGAGCTTCGGACGTTAAGCGACCACGAGGACTCGGCTCTCGCGATCACCAACTTCGAGAATCTTGTCGTACCCGGCCTGTTGCAGACACAGGACTATGCAAGGGCGTTGATCACTGCTACGCCCACGATCCCGGAGTCGGAGATAGGCGGCAGGGTGGATGCTCGATGCCGTCGCCAGTTGATCTTCGACCGCCAGTTCCCGGCACATTTCCGCTTCTTTGTTGACGAGTACGTGATCACGCGAACTGGTCCCGGTCGGAAGATCATGTCCGGCCAGGTGCACCACCTACTCCGGATGTCCGTACGGCCCTACATCGAGATCCGTGTGATCCCGGAGTCGGTCGGTTTCCATGCAGGCCAGCAGTCGTTCCAGCTCATGGAGTTCACGGAGATCAGCCCGGTCTTGTTCATCGAGAACGAAACCTCCGCGCTGTTTATGGAGAGGAAGGAAACGATCG
>NZ_DATBKY010000149.1:0-9125 GCF_036555685.1 Actinophytocola sp.
GCGATCGGCGTCAGCCGGGCCGGGCTGCGGGTGTCGCAGGGCCTGGGCGTGGTAGTTGGTGGTGCGGTGGCGGAAGGCATCGATTCAGCGGTCAACACGATTGCGCTCGCCGGCGTCCTCGGAGTGCTGCTGGCGGTTCCGGCCGCGGTCTCGTGGGCGCGGCTCAACCGCACAGTCAACACCGCACGCGCAACGTCGAACGTCAACTCGTTACCGACGTGATCCCCGCCCGAACCGCCAGCCGACCAGGGATGGCAGCCTGGCGAGTCACCATTCGCGATCTCTCACCTTGTTAACCTCCAGGCGTGGTGCACGGACTTCGGTCAATTTCCCCCAAGGCTGTCGTGGCAGGCCGTCACCACTCACGATCAAACATCATCACTGCTCACCTCCCGGGGGGAACGGGGGAGATACGAAACGACGCCCGGCTCGCTGCGGCTCCCGGCGCACGGGGCATGCTAGCGGGTGGTGCTCGAATCGGCAGCAGCCTCCTTCGGTGCACACTGGTGTGTGACACGGAGGGAGGGAACCTGCGCTCATGAGTTTCACCGATCGCGACGGGCATCGGCAAGCCACACCTGGTGAAGCGGGACCTCCCGAGACCACAAGCAACGGGAGGGGTCAGGCTCGGCCTGCGACGGGTCACATACCTGCTTCGCAGACAAGTGTGAACGATTCGAGCGATTCACAACAGCTTAGACGACGATTTGTAGTGCATTTGCGTCAGTGGGCACTCTGGCGCAGGCCGCTCCGGCTCATCATCTGGCTGCTGATCTGCGAAGTCGCGACCGTCACGCTAATCGTGCTCGCCACGGTCAACTCGTCGAACCCCTCCGAAACCGATTGGCTACGATTCGTCACACTCGGCGTCTGCGCCAGCGCTCACCTGCAGCTTTCCCGGCGTCAGGAAGAAGCGATGCGGAGCAGGAAGCCGACGGTGCACATCGACCTCGTCGGTATCTGGTCGTTCGCCGCCGTTGTGGTGCTACCGGTTCATCTGGCGATTCTCAGCATCCTGCTCAGCCGCACCCAGCGCTGGTTCGTCGCCCGACGGCCCGTACACCGCTACCTCTACTCGAGCTGCAGCATGCTGCTGGCCGCGATGGCGACGCACGGAGTAGTGACTGCGTTCGGACAGCCGAACCTGTCGGGACTGACCGTCTGGGGATCACTCGTCCAGCTAGCCGTATTAATGTTGGGCGGACTGACCTATTTCTCCGTCCAGCTGACTGTCATCGCGTCCGCCCAGTTCATTCTTGATCTTCGCCCGACGTTCGCGATGCTGGGCACCAAGGACGACAACGAGCTCGAAGCACTCACGATCGCGCTGGGGACGGTCGCCGCGATCCTGCTGGTCAACCTGCCGGCCGCGCTCGCGATCATCGTGGTCATCAGCGTCATCGGCAACCGCATCGCCGAGGTGCGCCAGCTGCAGGTCGACGTGCGGACCGACCCCAAGACCGGCCTGCTGAACATGCGCGGCTGGCGAGAGGGGGCGGAGCGGGCCCTGTCCCGCGTGGAACGGGCGAACGGGACCGCGGCCGTGCTGATGGTCGACCTCGACCACTTCAAGGCCATCAACGACACCTGGGGCCACCCGGCCGGCGACGACATGCTCGAGTACGTGTCGCACGCGCTGCGCGGCGCGACCCGCCCGAGCGACATCGTCGGCCGATTCGGCGGCGAGGAGTTCGTGGTCCTGCTGCCGGAGGCGGACGTCAACGAGGCGGAGCAGGCCGGCGAGCGCATCCGTCGAATGATCTCCGAGCTGCACGTCCCGACGACCGACAAGCGCGGCGGCCCGGTGGCCATCACGCATCGCACGACGTCCATCGGCGTGGCCGTGTACCCCCAGCACGCCAAGGGCCTGGACGAGCTCCTGCAGGCCGCGGACGCCGCCGTGTACGAGGCGAAGGAGAACGGTCGCGACCAGGTCCGCCTGGCCAGCTGACCAGGACAGCCGAATTGGCTGAGCCGAACGGCGGTACGGAGTAGCCTTCGGTCTCATGGGGAGGGTCGCCACCGGTGTGCCGCGCTTGCGGTGGCTGGTCGTGATGATCCTCGCCGCGGCGACGTTCGCCGTGATCGCCTCCCGGCCCAACCCGCCCGTCACGCACCCGCCGACCGGGGACGTCGCCAAGATCGAGCGGGCCGTCGAGGACCAGCTCGACCCGGCGTCCGGCCGCGACCCGCTGCGCGACCTCCCGGCCGACTTCGACCAGGTCAGCGGCCGCGAGCCGGTCCACATGCGCGCGCCCGACGGCACCGTGCGCGCCGTCCACCCGGGCGGCGGCTGCTCCTCCCCCTGGGGCGACACCCGCTGGGACTACAGCGTTGGCTGCAAGGCCCACGACCTCGGCTACGACATGCTCCGCTACGCCGCACGCAAGGGCCAGCCGCTCGACCCGGGCCTGCGCGAGCGCCTCGACGACCGGCTCTCCCGCGACATGCACGCGCAGTGCCGGCTCAACCCGCGCGGCTCGCCGGCCTTCTGCGAGGTCGTCGCGTCCCTGTACACCGTCGGCCTGGTCGTGAACTCCTGGCATCAGCGCTGGGGGCCGCCGCAGAACGAGCCCGTCGGCCCGTGGTCGGTCGCCATGATCGTGATCATGCTGCTCATCGCCGTCCGCGCGCCCGCGGTCGTCCGGCGCGGCGTGCGGCACGGGCCCCGCCGCGTGCCCTCCCGGCCGCGCCGCAACCGGACCGAGGCCGCCCAGACCGCCTACCTCGGCTTCCTGCGCATCGTCAGCCTCTCCGGGATCGTCGTCGCCGAGTCCGTCCTCGCGTTCACGATGCGCGGCACGGCCGACGCCCCGTGGGTCTGGCCGCTGACCTGGCTGCTGCAGCTCGTGCCACTGTTCTTCCTCGCCGGCGGGCACGCGAACCTGCTGGCCTGGCGCGCGACGCTGGAGGCGGGCGCCGGCTACGGCACCTACCTCGTCGGCCGGATCGGCTGGCTCATCCGTCCGGTGCTGGCGTTCGTCATCGCCTGGCTCGTGATCCCGCTGTCGCTCGAGCTGCTGGCGGCGCCGGAGGACGCGATCACCGCGTTCGGCCGGCTGATCGTGCAGCCGCTGTGGCTGCTGGGCCTGTACCTGCTCGTCGTCGCCGGCATGCCGGTCATGCACCGGCTGCACCGCCGCCTGCCGATCGGCACGCCGCTCGCGCTGCTGGCCGGCGTGGTCGCGCTGGGCTTCGTCGGCGGCGCGGTCGCCGGGCACGTCGGGGGCGTGCTCGTCGCACTGCTGTTCAGCCAGCTCGCCTTCCACTACGCCGACGGCACGCTCTGGCGGCTGCCGCGCTGGGTGCTCGGCGCCGGCGCGGCCGTGGCCTTCGGGCTGCTCGTCGCGCTGACGACCGCAGGCGCCCAGCCGAAGCTGCAGCTGGCCGAGCCGACCGGGTACGCGGCGTTCGCGCCCTCGCTCGTCGGCGTGCTGCTGCTCGGCCTCGTGCAGACCTGCCTCGTGGCGCTGCCGCGCGAGCCGGGCCTGCGGGCGGTCGCCTCGGGCGGGCCGGCACGGTGGGTCGCCTTCGTCCGCGCGGCGCCGATGACGGTCTACCTCGTCTACCTGTGCGCGATGCTCGTGATCGAGGGCCTGATCGGCGTGGCCCGCAGCGCCGGCGTCATCTCCGGCGGCATCGACTGGCTGCTGCGGCCCCGCACGGCGCTCGCGCTCGGCATGCTCGCGCTGCCCACGCTGATCACGTTCCTCTGGTTCGAACGCCGCGCCACGCCGCCGCCCGAGCCGCCGCTGGACAAGCCGCTCGAGGACGTCGCCACCGACGAGCCGCGGACGTGGATGGACACGCTGGCCGCCGGCCTGGGCGTCGCGTACGGCGCCCTCGGCGTGCTCGGCTTCGCCGTGACCGGGCTGTCCGGCTGGACGCAGAGCTCGTCGCTGCTGGGCCTGCCGATCGACCCGATGGCGAGCCTGATCCACCTGCTGGTCGGCTGGTACCTGGTGCACTGCGTGCACCTGCAGACGAGCTCGCGGCCGGGCCCGTGGCTCGTGACGGCCATCTCGTGCGTGCCGCCGATGATCACCACGATGAGCGGCGCGGGCACGATCGTCCACGGCCTCACGATGGCGACGGCACTCGCTGTAGCCGTCGTCTGCGCGCGACGTACGCAAGCGGGCTCGGACACGCCGTCCGTGCCCATTACCAGCGGCGTAAGCAACTGAGGGGGACACTCCTGGGTGCGAACAGCGCACCGGTCCGGTCACGGTGAGCGACGTATGCCACCCTACGGGACAACCGATCTCCGCTCCGGCACGTCTACATAAGTGTCCGGGGGGCCGGAGCACACTGGGAGCGCTGCGGGAGGAGCCAGGGGTGAACCGACGGCCGCCGAGGTCAGACGGCCAGCAGGCGCGTGATGAGCGGGCGCCTGCGCGGGCGCGTACTCGCACGTCCGCGAACGCGGGCCGCGTGGTCGGCAACAGAGTCACTCGCGAAGATCCCTACCGCCGTCCGTCCCGCACGTCGGACGCGCGCGTGCTGCCGCGGGCCGACGACCCGACCGAGAAGTTCACCAGCGCCGCGCCACCGCGCCGCCACCTGCTCACCAGCGGCAAGTTCGTCCTCACGATCGTCTCGGTGCTGATCCTCGTCGTCACCGGCTACTACTGGGGCGAGCTCAAGCCGTGGCAGGAGGGGCTGACGACGGCCGACGTGATCGACCAGGCGCCGACCGAGCGGCCGGCCGACGGCGCGATCGACATCCTCATGGTCGGCATGGACAGCCGTACCGACGCGCAGGGCAAGCCGCTGTCCCAGGCGCAGCTCGCCCAGCTGAACGCGGGCGACAGCGACGGCGAGCTCAACACGGACACCCTGATCATGATCAGGATCCCGAACGACGGCAAGCAGGCCGTCGGAATCTCGATGCCACGCGACTCGTACGTCGACATCCCCGGCTACGGCGAACACAAGATCAACTCGGCGTATCTGCGGGCGAAGAACGAGGCCCGGCAGCGGCTGCAGAACGAGGGCGTGGCCGACAAGGCGCAGCTCGAGGTCCGCTCCAACCAGGAGGGCGCGAAGAACCTGATCGCGACCGTCCAGGACCTGACCGGCGCCACGATCGACCACTACGCCGAGGTCAACCTGCTCGGCTTCTACGACATCACCAAGGCCATCGGCGGCATCGACGTCTGCCTCAAGCAGCCGGTCGACGACTACCGGTCTGGCGCGCACTTCAAGGCAGGCAAGCAGAACATCTCGGGCAGGCGGGCGCTCGCGTTCGTCCGCCAGCGTCACGGCCTGCCCAACGGCGACCTGGACCGGATCGTGCGCCAGCAGGTGTTCATGATGGGCATGGCGAAGAAGGTGTTCTCACAGGACATGCTCACGCCGGGCTCGCAGACGCTGGACAAGCTGCGGGCGGCGGTGCAGAAGTCGGTGGTGCTGGACGAGGACTGGAACGTCATCCAGTTCGCCCAGCAGATGATGAACTTCACCGGCGGGCGGCTGGCGTTCAAGACCATTCCAACGGGCCGTATCGACCTCGAGACGCCCGAGGACGGCTCGGCGGTCGAGGTGGACCCGGACGAGGTGCACGCGTTCGTCGAGGGGCTCCTGGGCAAGAAGCCGCCCGCGAAGGGCGACAAGCCTTCGGGCTCGGACGAGGCCGCGAGCAAGCAGGTGACCGTGAACGTCCGCAACGCGAGCGGGCAGAGCGGCGTCGCGCAGGCGGTGTCGGACTCGCTGGCGGCGAAGGGCTTCACGACGGGCGAGGTGGGCAACGCCGACCTCCGCGACACGACGGTCGTCCGGTACGCCTCGGGTGGGCGGGACGCGGGCAACGAGGTGGCGCAGGCGCTCGGTGGCAGCCCGGTCGTCGAGGAGGACTCGAACCTGCCGAGCGGCACCGTGACGGTGTTGCTGGGCGCGGACTACGAGGGCGCCGGCAACACCGACGCGAGCGGCAACCTCACGCACCAGCCGTTGCTCCAGCTGTCGCCCAGCAAGGCCCAGCCGGCGAAGCAGCCCGATCCATCCGGCTGCGTGAACTAGTTCACCCGTTCGGCGGTTTGTGACCGGTTCGCGGAACCGGCACACCGCCGGCTGGCGCATTTCTGAAACAAATTTTGGAAACCCGCGTAATCACTCGCGGGTTCATCGCTTCTTCTTATGTCGGCGTTCCGGTTCGGCGGGGCCGGGGCGCCATGCGGAGAGGGGCGATCGTGCAGCTGAACACCGGCACATACCAGCGAGTTCTCGGCGACGAGCTGCGTCGTCTGCGCAAGCAGCGGGGGTGGACGAGGCGAGATCTGAACCGCCGGCTGCAGAGCGACATCTCCCTGCAGACCCTGGCGACCTACGAGCTGGGGACGAGGCAGTGTTCCGTGGTGCGGCTGGTGGAGATCTGCCTGGCCCTGAACGAGGTGCCGCACGAGCTCCTCGCGCGGGTGCACCAGCGGGTGTTCAGCGAGTCCCCCGTTGGCCGAATCCGGATCGACCTACGCGGAATCGTCCGGGACGACCAGCCCTCGCTGCTTCCGTTGCGCCGCTGGGCGAAGGGCCGGCTGACGGAGATGAACGGCCACCAGCCGACGGAGGTCAGCCTGGACATCGCGGCCTTGGAGCGAATGGCCGAGCTGTGCGGCATTGAGACGGTAGAGCTGATCGCGAGGTTAAGGAGAATCAGCGCCCCGGTCCCTCACGCAGACGACGACTGATCACACGGCCAACGGCGCAGGGCACAAGTGCAGACGCGAACAACAGGGCGCCAGCACGGGCGAAAAGAGGATCGGGGCCGCCGCCGGGCACATGGAGGGCAGCGCGGACCCGCCCGTAATTCCTGCCCTCAGGGCGACGGAGGCTCGCGGGTCAAGAGGTCGCCAATGGATCTGGGAGTTCGCGCTGGGCGGGCTGCTGGTGCCGGTGATCGCCCGGGTGGTGCTCTCGAAGCCGGTCGCGCTGTGCTGGGCCGGGCCGGCGTCGTCGGCGTCGCGATCTGCGGGTTGGAGCCGCTAAGGACCAGCGCCGGAAAGGCGCGACCTCTTTGAGGCGTGAATCGGACGGAAACTCCGCCGACGGCCCGGCGCCCGGCAATTCCAGAACGATCGCCTGTGTACAACTCCGCCCGCGCGGGGGCCCCCGCTTTCCACGCTACCGATGGACACCGACGAATTCGGGGGTCCAATCACGCGCCTGTGGACAACTCGTACTCCGCGGGATTCAGCCGTCGCGTCCGTTGCCAGTATCGCCACGTGAAGCCGGGCCAGATGGTCCGGTTCACGCCGTGCGCGTCCAGGTACCAGCTCCGGCACCCGCCCTGCGTCCACACCCCCGACGCCAGCTTCCGCTGGATGTCCGACTGGAACCGTGCCTGCGCGCTCTCCCGCGGCTGCAGTGACGCCGCGCCCGCATTCTCGACGAGGCGCATCGCCTGTGCCACATAGCGAATCTGCGACTCGATCATGAACACCACCGAGTTGTGGCCCAGCGCCGTGTTCGGGCCCAGCAGGAAGAACAGGTTCGGGTAGCCGGCCACGGTGATCCCGTAGTGCGTCCGGATTCCGTTGGTGCGCCAGTCCTTCGACAGGTCGCGCCCGTCGAGGCCGGTGATGTTCACGTAGTCGAACGCGTCCGTCACATGGAAACCCGTGCCGTAGATGATCGCGTCGACGTCGTGCGAAACGCCGTCCGTGTCGACGATCGAGCCCGCCCGGACCTCGGCGATGCCGGCCGTGACCACCGAGACGTTCGGGCGGGTCAAAGCCGGGTAGTAGTCGTTCGCGATGAGGACCCGCTTGCAGCCCATCACGTAGTCCGGCGTCAGCTTCCGGCGCAGGGCCGGGTCCGAGACGGCCTTTTCCATGTGCCGCAACGCGATCCGCTGCGCGAGCTTCATCAACCCCGGCCGGCCGTTGAACCCGAGCGCCCGTGACTCGAGCAACCAGTAGATCAACCCGCGGTACAACCGCTGCGCACCGGGCACCACGCGGAACACCCGCCGAAGCCAGCCGGGGATCGCATGGTCGGGCTTCGGCATGATCCACGGCGGCGTCCGCTGGAACACCGTCAGCGACGCCACCGACGGCGCGATCCGGGGAATGAACTGGATGGCGCTCGCCCCGGTCCCGACGACCGCGACACGCTTGCCCGTGAGGTCGTACGAATGGTCCCACCGAGCGGAGTGGAACGCCTTGCCGGTGAAGTTCTCGATGCCCGGCAGCGCCGGCACGTTCGGGATGTGCAGCCCGCCGATCCCGGACACGACGAAGCGGGCCACGTACTCGTCACCGGTGGCCGTCGTGACGTGCCAGCGGCTCTCGTCGGCGTCCCAGCGGGCGCCGGTGACCTCCGTGCCGAAGCGGATGTGCCGGCGCAGGCCGTAGGTGTCGGTGACCCGCCGCAGGTACGCCCAGATCTCGGGTTGCGGCGAGAACGACCGCGTCCAGTCCGCGTTCTGCTCGAACGAGAACGAGTACATGTGCGACTGGATGTCGCAGGCGCAGCCGGGATACGTGTTGTCGCGCCAGGTGCCGCCGACGTCGTCGGCCTTCTCCAGGACCACGAAGTCGTCCCGGCCGTCGCGCTTGAGCTGGATCGCCATGCCGAGCCCGGAGAACCCGGTGCCGATCACGACCGTGTGCACCCGCATGCCACCCTCCTCGATCCCGCCCGGACGCTACCTTACTCAGAGTAGGTTACTTCCGGTAGAGTAGCGCCGTGGCCCCCGGGACCAAGCGCCGCCGCATGCCGCGGGCGGAACGCGAGCGGCAGATGATCGCCGTCGCGGAGGAGATCTTCGCCGAGCGCGGCTACCAGGCCGCCTCGATGGACGAGATCGCCGAGCGCGTCGGCGTCTCCAAGCCGATGCTCTACGAGTACTTCGGCTCCAAGGAGGGCCTGCTCGTCGCCTGCATCCGGGCCGCGAGGGCGGAGCTGCTCGCCGCGACCACGGCGTCCGTCGAGGACATCGGCTCCGCGGAGGAGGCGCTGCGTAGCGGGCTGGCCACGTTCTTCCGCTTCATCGACTCGCACCGGCGCTCGTGGGAGCTGCTGCGCCAGGAGGCCGCGGTGGCCGGCCAGGCGGCGATGGACGAGATCGAGGGCATCCGCCGGCAGCAGACGCAGGTGAACACGACCCTGTTCGCGGCCTACCTGCCCGA
>NZ_DATBKY010000150.1:0-3701 GCF_036555685.1 Actinophytocola sp.
TCGACGTGGGCCTGCCCGACTCGGCCTGTGTCTACTGCGGCAACTGCATCGGGGTATGCCCCACGGGCGCGCTGATGTTCAAGAGCGAGTACGACATGCGGCAGGCCGGCTCCTGGGATGAGTCGAGGCAGACGGTCACCACCACCATCTGCCCGTACTGCGGCGTGGGCTGCAACCTCGACCTGCACGTGCAGGACAACCGGATCGTGAAGGTGACCTCACCCCTGGACCATGACGTCGGCCACGGTCACCTCTGCGTGAAGGGCCGGTTCGGCTTCGAGTTCGTCCAGCGCCGGGCCCGGGAGTCCTGAGGCCGTAACCTGGGGCGATGAGCGTTCCCGTGGTGCTGATCCCCGGCGCGGGTGGCCGGGCCTGGGTCTGGCACCTGGTCGAGGCCGACCTGCGGCGGCGTGGCTACGACGCGTTCGCGGTCGACCTGCCCGCCGCCGACGAGAGCAAGGGGCTGCCCGCCTACGCCGACGCCGTCGTCAGTGCCGTCAGGGACCGGGCCGTCAGCGACCGGGCCGTCGGCGACCGGACGGGCGGCGGCCAGGCGCCGGTCACCATCGCCGCGTACTCGCTCGGCGCGTTCACCGCGCCGCTGGTATGGCAGCGTGTGCCCGCGCGGCAGGTCATCTTCGTGAACGCGATGATCCCGCGACCCGGCGAGACGCCCGGGGCCTGGTGGGACAACGTGGGCTGGGAGCAGGCCAGGACGACCGCGGCCCGGCGGAACGGCTACTCCCCCGACTTCGACCTGGACACCTATTTCCTGCACGACATCCCTGCGGACCTTCGCCAGCAGATGCTCGGTCACGATGTGGAGCAGTCACCAGGCCCGTTCGGGGATAAATGCCTTTTCGACGAGTGGCCGGGCATCGGTCTGCACGTCATCGCCGGCCGGGACGACCGGTTCTTCCCGGTCGGGCTGCAGCAGCGCGTCGCCCGGGAGCGGCTGGGCGTCGAGCCCGATGTGGTGCCCGGGGGGCACCTCGCCGCGCTGAGCCGACCCGCGGAACTGGCCGCCGCGCTCGCCCGCTACCTGTGAGCCGGGCGGTACGCAAACGCTTATGCGCGCTGGCCCTGCGGCGAGCTCCTGACCGTGGCGCCAGGCCGGGTGATGCATACCATGAAGAAATGACGGGTTCCGCGGGTGTGGTGCTAGCCGGCGGCCGGTCCTCGAGGATGGGCACGGCGAAGGCGGCGCTGGAGTGGCACGGGTCTACGCTGCTGCGCCGGACGGTCGGCATCGTGGCGCGCGCGGCCGAAGGGCCTGTCGTCGTGGTGCGGGCCGGCGGCCAGGATCTGCCTGATCTGCCGGAGGGCACCGTGGTGGTCGACGACCCACGCGAGGGCAAGGGCCCGGTGCAGGGGATCGCCGCCGGGCTCGCCGCGCTCACCGGGCGCGCCGATGCCGCGTTCGTCTGCTCCACCGACATGCCGTTCCTGCACCCGGCCTTCGTCCGGCGGGTGCTTCGCGTCCTTGCCGAGCGGGAAGGCACGGACGTCGCGCTGCCGGTAGCGCTCGGCTACCGGCAGCCCCTGGCCGCCGCGTACCGTGTCTCGCTCGCGGAAGCCGCCGAGCGACTGGTCAAGGAGGACCGCCTGCGGCCCGCCTTCCTCTTCGAGCAGTGCGTCGTAGTGAGCCTGGATGATGCCACGCTACGGCAGGACCCGGTGCTGGCGGCGCTCGATCCGGACCTGGACTCGGTACTCAACGTCAACACGCCCGCCGACTACCAGCAGGCCCGTGCCCGGCCCCAGCCCGAGGTGACCGTCCAGCTCTTCGGCACCCTCGCCCGGGGCGACAGCGCCCGCGGCCCGCGGGTCGTCCGCGCCGCCACCGTGGACGCCGCGGGCCGCGCGGCGGGCCTCACGTTCGACCGGCATGTCACTGCGGCACTGAACGGCGATCAGATCACCCGCGACGGCACCGCTCCCCTGGCGGCAGGGGACATCGTGTTCTTCATGTCCGCCGACGCGGGGGGCTGAGCAGCGCATGCCGGCCGGCGGATATTTCGGGCGGGCGCTCGTCGTCGACGTGACGGACGGGACGTCGACGGCCCTGCCGCTCCCCGAGGAGGTGCTGCGCGCCTATGTGGGCGGTGCCGGGCTCGGCGCGTGGCTGCTCTACGGGCTCGGCCCGGCAGGCGCCGACCCGCTCGGCCCTGACGCGCCGCTGGCGTTCGTGTTCTCGCCGCTCGTCGGCACGCCGCTGACCACGAGCGCGAAGTTCGCGGTGGTGGCGAAGTCGCCGCTGACCGGGATGCTGACCGACGCGCTGGCCTCCAGCCAGTTCGCGATCGCGGGGAAGCTCACCGGCCACGACGCGATCGTCGTTCGCGGCCGGAGCTCGACGTTGTCCATGCTGCTCATCGACGGCGACGGCGTGCGGGTCTCGGACGCGGCCGGACTGGCCGGCCTGTCCGCGGCCGACGCGGACTCCAAGCTGCGTGATCAGCTCGGCCGGGGCTGGCGGGTCGCCGCGATCGGTCCGGCCGGGGAGACCGGGCCGGGCGGCGAGGCCGGGGTCCGGTACGCCACGATCTCGCACGACGGGCGGCACGCGGGCCGTGGCGGGCTCGGCGCGGTCATGGGCGCGAAGAACCTCAAGGCGATCGCGGTCCGCGCCGCCACGAAGGTCGCCACCGCCCACCCGGGCGAGGTGCTGGCGTTCGCCCGGGACCTGCGGGAGCGGTCGTTCGGCCCGGCCACGGCGAAGTACCGTGAGCTCGGCACGCTGGCCAACCTGCTCGCGTTCAACGCGATCAGCACGCTGCCGACCCGCAACTTCCAGTCGGCCACGTTCGAGGGCGCCGACCGCCTCGGCGCGGAAACCCCGGGCGGCGCGCATGGCGCGGGCGACGCGGAAGCCGGGCCGCCGCCTGAGATCGGCGGCATGCGCCGCGTCGCGCGGTCCAGCTGCGCGTCGTGCACGATCGGCTGCGAGCACATCTACCGGGTCGGCGGGGGAAAGAAGACCCGGGTGGAGTACGAGAACGTCTTCGCGCTCGGCCCGATGTGCGGGGTCAGCGACCCGGAGGCGGTGCTCGCGGCGAGCGCCCGCTGCGACGACCTGGGCATCGACACGATCTCGGCGGGCGGCACGATCGCGTGGGGCATGGAGTGCGCTGAGCGGGGGCTGATCGATGCTCCCTGGCTGCGGTTCGGCGACGGCGCCGCGCTGCTGCGCGCCCTCGACTTGATCGGTGCGCAGGAGGGCCTCGGCGCGCTGCTCGCCCAAGGCTCGCGCCGAGCGGCCGAGGTCGTCGGGCAGGGCTCGATCACGTTCGCGCCCCAGGTCAAGGGGCTGGAGCTCCCGGGGTACGAGCCGCGCACGCTGCACGCGATGGCGCTGGGCCTCGCCGTCAACGCCCGCGGCGCCGATCACAACCGCTCCGGCGCGTACGAGGCGGACCTCTCGGGCGAGCACGACCGGTTGAACGGCGGCGCGGCCCACGTCGCCGCCACCGTCGGCACCGAGGACCGGGCCGCCGTGATGGACTCGATGATCCTCTGCAAGTTCCTGCGTGGGGTCTTCGAGGATCCGTTCACCGAGTGGGCCGGGTTGCTGCGCGCGGTCACCGGCTGGGACGTCGACGCGGCCGAACTGCGTGCCGTCGCGCGGCGGATCGTGCTGGCCAAGCGCGTGTTCAACCAGCGCGAAGGGGCCACGGCCGCCGACGACACGCTGCCGCCGC
>NZ_DATBKY010000151.1:0-9598 GCF_036555685.1 Actinophytocola sp.
CAGGACCTGGACCAGGACAGCGACATCGACCAGGACCTCGACAGCGACCAGACCCAGGTGCAGGACGCGGACGCGGACCTGGGCGAGTCGGTTCGTGCGGACGTCGAGCAGGACCTCGACACCGAGCTCGCCGACCTGTGATCGGTGCGATCCCTGACCGTGCGTGGCCGGAGCTGCTCGAAGCGTTCCGGCCACGCACTTTTCAGTCCACTTTGGAGTGATTGACATGACGTCCATCTCCGCGCTCATCGACTTCCTGATGAGCCTCATGAGCGACGACAAGACCAAGCGGGAGTTCGAGCAGAACCCGGACGGCACCATGGCCGACAAGGGGCTGCAGGACGTGAGCGCCCAGGACGTGCGGGACGCCCGGCTGATCATGGCGGACCAGGGGCACGCCCGGCCGCGGCCGGAAGGCGGCGGTGGCAGCCACGCCAACGGCTACCACGAGAGCGGCCTGGCGGCGGGTGGTGGCAGCAGCAACGCGGTGCGCGAGATCGTGCACACGACGCAGACGTTCGAGATCGACCAGAGCAAGATGATCTTCAATATCGACAACCACCGCACGAACATCCTCGACTCGTTCAACTCCGCCGACAAGGTCACCGCCATCCAGGACAACGACACGGTGATCGACATCGACAAGGACGACGACGAGGACGACGACAAGACCGACGACAAGACCGACGACAAGACCGACAAGCCCGGCGACACCGACGACAAGACCGACGACCCGGAAGACACGGACGACGGCGCCGAGGAACCCGGCGAGCCGAAGGACGGCGACGAAGAGCCGCCGACGACGGACACGGACCCCGACCTGCCGAGCGACCCCGGTCCGCCGACCGACGACGTCCCCGGCGACACTCCCGGTGACCCCGGCCCGCCGACGGACGACGACCCGGACGTGCCGATGCCGGAGGGCGACCCGAACGAGTCCTTCCCCACCGAGCCGGAGCCGCCGATGTCGGAGGAGCCGGTGCTGGCCGAGGCCGACGACGACCTGCCGGTCGCGTGAGGTGGGTGTCATGGCGGCCAAGGCTGAGCCGATCGCGGCCGTGGACCTCGCGCTCGGGGCGCTCGCCAAGTACGAGCGTCCCGACCTCGAGGGCCGGCTGCGCCAGGCGCGCGAGCGGTTGCTGGCCGACCACGTGCGGGTGCTCGTGGCCGGCGAGTTCAAGAAGGGCAAGAGCATGCTGGTCAACGGGCTCGTCGGCGCGCCCGTCTGCCCCGTGCTCGACGACCTGTCGACCGCGGTGCCGACCGTGGTCAGGTACGCCGAGACGCCGACGGTCACCCTCGTGCGGGTGCTCGACGGCGACATCGCCGAGCGGAACACCGTCCCGCTCGACGACATCGCCCGCTACGCGACCGAGCAGGGCAACCCGGGCAACCGGGAGCGGCTGAGCCAGATCGAGATCGGGCTGCCGCGCGCCGTGCTGGCGAGCGGGCTGGTCCTCGTGGACACCCCAGGCGTCGGCGGGCTCAACTCCGTGCAGGCCGCCGCGACCGCCTCGACGCTGCCGGCGGCCGACGCCGTGCTGCTCGTGTCCGACGCGTCGCAGGAGTACACCGCGCCGGAGCTCGAGTTCCTGCGCCAGGCCGTGGCCGTCTGCCCCAACGTGGCCTGCGTGCTGACGAAGACCGACATGTACCCGGAGTGGCGCACCATCGCCGAGCTCGATCGCGGGCACCTGCGCCGGGCCGGCATCGACGCGCAGCTGTTCACCGTGTCGTCGACGATGCGCTGGCACGCGCTGCTCGCGGAGACCGACGAGCTGCGCGCCGAGCTCGCGGCCGACTCCGGCTACGCGCCGCTGGTCGGCTACCTGCGCAAGGGCGTCGTCGGCAAGGCCGACGAGCTCGCCCGCCGCTCCACCGTGCACGACGTGCTCGCGGTGACCGACCAGGTCATCGCCTCGCTGCGCACCGAGCAGGCCGCGCAGGAGAACCCGGAGAGCGTCCAGCAGGTCATCCGCAAGCTGAGCGAGGCCGAGAAGCGCGCCACGGCGTTGAAGGAGCGGTCCGCCCGCTGGCAGCAGACGCTGACCGACGGCGTCGCCGACCTCAACGCGGACATCGACTACGACCTGCGGGACCGGCTGCGCGAGATCGTCCGGGACGCCGAGGAGGTCATCCAGAACGGCGGCGACCCGACCCGTACCTGGGACCAGTTCACCGCGTGGGTGGAGCAGTCCACCGCGGCCGCGGGGTCGGCCAACTACGTGTGGGCGACCCAGCGCGCCCGGTACCTGGCGAACCGGGTCGCCGACCACTTCGACGAGGAGCGCACGCACCTGCTGCCCGCGCTGCGCATCGAGCCGTCGGACTCGCTGCGGTCGGTGCGCGGGATGACGCTCAAGGACAACGAGACGTGGACCGTCGGCCGGCGCCTGCTGACCGGGTTGCGCGGCGGCTACTCCGGCATGCTGATGTTCGGCATGCTCGGCACGCTGGTGGGCTTCACGATGTTCAACCCGATCTCGATCGGCGCCGCGCTGCTGATGGGCAAGAAGACGATCGGCGACGAACGGCGGCGGATCGTCCAGAAACGCCAGGCGGACGCCAAGACCGTGCTACGCCGCTACATCGACGACGTGACCTTCCACGTGGCCAAGGACTCGCGAGACATGCTCCGCGGCGTGCAACGGGTGCTGCGCGACCACTTCACGCAGACGGCCGAGCAGATGAAGCGGTCGCTGCAGGAGTCGCTCAAGGCGGCGGAGGCGTCGGTCAAGTCGACGAAGGCCGAGCGCGACGCCCGGCTGTCCGAGATCGGCGCGGAGCTGTCGCGGTTGGAGGCGGTGCAGGTACACGTGAAGACCCTGCTGCCGCCGGGCACGGGGGCGAGGGCCGCCTGATGATCCTCTCGCACGCGGTCCGGCAGGTGCTGCACACGGCCCTCGCGGCGTACGGCGACCAGCCGCGCACCGTCGAGTTCCTGCGCCACCAGCTGCGGCGGCTGGACGAGCCGCTGCGGGTGGCGATCGCCGGCAAGGTCAAGGCCGGCAAGTCGACGCTGCTCAACGCGCTCGTCGGGGAGGCGGTCGCGCCGACCGACGCCGGCGAGTGCACGAAGGTGGTGACCTGGTATCGCAACGGGCCGGCGCCGCGGATCGTCATGTACCCCAAGGAAGGCGAGCCGGCGGCGCTGCCGGTGGTCCGGCGCGACGGCAAGCTCGAGATAGACCTGGGCGGGGCCACGGCCGAAGGCCTCGACCGGCTCGTCGTCGACTGGCCGGCGCAGAGCCTGCGGGCGATGACGCTGATCGACACACCGGGCGTCGCGTCGATCAACGACGGCGTCTCCAAGCGCACGGTGCGCTTCCTCGAGCCGGACGACGACACGCCGACCGAGGCCGACGCGGTGCTCTACCTCATGCGCCACCTGCACGTGGCGGACGCGGAGTTCCTCGAGGCGTTCACCGACCAGGGCGTGGCGCGGGCGACCGCGGTCAACACGGTCGCGGTCATCTCCCGCGCGGACGAGATCGGCGCCGGGCGCATGGACGCGATGTTCGCCGCGCGGGCGATCGCCGGCCGCTACCGCTCGGAGCCGGCACTGCGCGGGCTGTGCCAGAACGTGGTGGCGGTCGCCGGGCTGCTCGCGCACACCGGCCGCACGCTGCGCCAGTCGGAGTTCACCGCGCTGACCGAGCTCGCCCGCCTGCCGCGCGAGGAGCTGGACGGCTCGCTGCTGTCCATCGACCGGTTCCTGCGGGCGCAGGACACGGCGGAGAGCCGCCGCGAGCTCGTCCGCCGGTTCGGGCTGTTCGGCATCCGGATCGCGACCTCGCTGATCCGCCAGGGCACCCGGTCGCCGAGCGTGCTCGCCGACGAGCTGGTCGCCCGCAGCGGACTGGGTGAGCTGCAGCGGGTGCTGCAGGTCCAGTTCGGCGAGCGGCGCGACCTGCTCAAGGCGCGCTCGGCACTGCTGGCACTGGAGCGGCTGGTGCGGGCCGACCAGGACGCGCGCGGGATGGGTCGCCAGATCGAGCGGATCCTCGTGGGCGCGCACGAGTTCGCCGAGCTGCGGCTGCTCAGCGCGCTGCGCTCCGGCACGGTCGCGTTCCCGAGCCAGGTCGCCGAGGAGGCCGAGCGGCTGCTGGGCGGCACCGGCAGCGCGCCCGCCGCCCGGCTGGGCCTGCCCGAGCACACGCCGCGCGAGGAGGTGCACCGGGCCGCCTACCACGCGCTGCGCCGCTGGCAGGGCCAGGCGGAGAACCCGATGTTCGGCCGCCGCGCCGCGGACGCGTGCCGCGTGGTGGTCCGCACCTGCGAGGGGATCTTGGCGCCGCATTGAGAACATGGAGCGCGTGAGCCGTTTCGTGGACCTGAGCCACGCCGTCGAGCACGGCATGATCACCTACCCGGGCCTGCCCGCGCCGGTGGTGAGCACGCACCGGGAGCGGACGGAGATCTCGCCCGGCGTGTCGTTCCACATCGGACGGATCGATCTCGTCGCCAACACCGGCACCTATGTGGACGCACCGTTCCATTACCACTCCGACGGCCCGGATGTCGCCGCGCTACCGCTCGAGCGGCTGGTGGACGTGCCGGCGGTCCGGGTGTCCGCGTACGGCGTGCCCGTGATCGGCCCGGACGTGCTCGGCGAGCCGGATCGCCTGTGGGGCAAGGCGGTTCTGGTCCACACTGGCTGGTCGCGGCACTGGGGCACCGAGCGATACGGGACCGGCAGCCCGTACCTCACGGCCGATGCCGCGCGGCTGCTCGTCGAGGCGAACGTCGCGCTGCTCGGCGTGGACGCGCTCAACGTGGACGACACGGCGGATCCGGTCCGGCCGGTGCACGACACGTTGCTGGCCAGCGGGATCCCGATCCTCGAGCACCTGACGAACCTGTCCGCCCTGCCCGACGACGGCTTCCGGCTGACCGCGCTCCCGGCGCCGGTCCGCGGCCTGGGCAGCTTCCCCGTGCGCGCGGTGGCCGTGCTCGCCTAGGCGTACCAGCTGACGAGGCCCTCCGACGCGAGCAGCCGGCGGACGACCTTGCCGGTCGCGTTGCGGGGCAGCTGGTCGACGAAGATCACGTCCCGCGGCACGGCGAAGCGGGGCAGGTGGGCGTGCACGTACTCGCGCACCTGGCCCTCGTGCAGGACCGCGCCCGGGCGGACGGCCACGTACGCGGCGAAGCGCTGGCCGTACTCCCGGTCCGGCACGCCGACGACCGCCGCGTCGAGCACCTGCGGCATGGTCATCAGCAGCTCCTCGACCGGCCGCGGGAAGACGTTCTCGCCGCCGGAGATGATCATGTCGTCGTCCCGGCCGGAGACGAACAGGCGGCCGTCGGCGTCGAGGTAGCCGCGGTCGCCGGTGATCATCATGTTGTCGTAGACCGTGTTGCTGCCGCCGTCCACGTAGCCCTCGAAGAGCATGTCGTTGCCCACGCAGATCCGGCCGACGACACCGGGGGGCACCGGCTTGCCGCGCGCGTCGAGGATGCCGACCCGGGTGCCGATCGGGCAGCGGCCGGCGGTGGTCGGGGCGGCGCGCAGGTCGTGCGGGTCCGCGATGCTGGCCCAGGACACCTCGGTCGAGCCGTACAGGTTGTAGAGCACGTCGCCGAACTCGTCCATGAACGAGGTGACGAACTTCGCCGACATGGCCGACCCGCTGCTCGCCACGACGCGCAGCGAGGACGTGTCGTAGTTGCGGATCACCTGGCGCGGCAGGTCCATGATGCGCTGCAGCATGATCGGCACCGCGATCAGCGACGTGCACCGGTGCGTCTCGATCAGCCGCAGCGTCTCCTCGGCGTCGAACCGGCATGCCAGCACCACGTTCGCGTGCAGCGGCATGCCGAGCTGCATCGCGGCGAGCCCCCAGGTGTGGAACAGCGGTGCCGCGATCAGCATCCGCTCCCCCGCGTGCAGCGGGATCCGCGACAGCACGGCCGCGGCGGTGCGCAGCCCGTGCGGGTTGCGCCGGCGCGCGCCCTTGGGGTTGTTCGTGGTGCCGGACGTCAGCACGATCATCTTGCCGGGCGAGGACGGCGGCCTGATCCGGCGCGGCGAGCCGGTCTCGATCAGCTCGTCGACCGTCGGGTCACCCTCGCCCCAGGTGCAGATGCGCGGCAACGCCTTCGGCAGTTGCTCGAACAGCGGGAAGAACTCCTCGTCCGCGAGCAGCGCGACCGGCCGGTGCGTGTGCACGGAGTCCGACACCTGGTCCGCGGACAGCCCGGTGTTCAGCAGCAGCACGGACGCGCCGAGCTTGCTGCAGGCGATCATCGACTCGACCATCGCGCCGTGGTTGCGGCACATCAGCGCCACCCGCCGGCCCTGCCGGACGCCGAACTCGGCCAGCGCGTTGGCGAGCCGGTCCGTGCGAGTGTCGACATCCGCGAACGTCAGCGTGCCGAGCTCGTCGGTGATCGCGTCCGCGGTCGGCTCGCGCGCGGTCGCCGCGCCGTACCCGCCCGCGATCGTCGCACCCCACCTGGACAGCGTTCCCAGCTGCCTCGCCACCTTGTCGGGCCGGCCGGGCGAGATCACCCCGGACCTGGTCAGGACCTTCGCGACGTTCAGCTGGGACCGGCTCGCCGCGGTCTGGTCCAGTCGCCCGCGCGCGACGGTCAGCGGCCGGGCGGCCAGGTGGTCGTCGATGAGCGTTATCGCCCGGCGGGCACGCCTGCGCACCCACGACTCGGGCAGCCGGGCGCCGTGCGGAAGGGAGATCGCGAGCTGGACCTCGGTGCGGCGGCGGGCGATCGGCACGAGGCGGATGGACACGTGCCCGCCCGGCCAGCGGTCGCTGACCAGCACGAGGTGCTCGGGTGGGCGGTGCACGAGCACCTCGACGTCGTGCCTGGCCACCGGGCCCTGGTCGACACTGAACCGCATCTCGTACTGGCTGCCCACCCCGGTCTCGGCGTGCCCGGTCCGGTGAACCCAGGAGATCTCACGGACGAACCGCGGGAACAGCTCGAGATCGTTGACGACGCTCCAGAGCCGATCCCGCGGGTGGTCGAGGACGTCGACCACTTCCACAAGGTCTGTCGACACGAAGCTCCTCCGTTCGCACGGGCGAACGCCCAGAGCCCTACTTACTAGCAGTGTGCTCCATTCGGAGCAAGACCTTCGTCTCGTTCTTTGGGATATTAAACCGTGCGCGCGAGAGTTTCGGTATAGACGTTCGGATTGCTCTCCAGCGCGTCGCGTTGCCCGGTCGGGACGAAGCCATGCCGTTCGAACAGCCGCCGGGCCGGCGCATTTCCCTCCGCGACCCGCAACCGCACCTGTGACCAGCCGTTTTCCCCTGCCCAGGCGAGGACCTCACGCACCAGCAGATCGCCGACGCCGCGGCCGCGGACGTCCGGGTGCGCCCACATCGCGATCAGCAGGACGGCCGCCGCGCCGGGCGGCGTGTACCCGCCGATCGCGCCGACGACGCGTTCGCCGAGCGTCGCCACGGCGGTCACGCCGTGCTCGGGCGCGAGCCGGCCCCGCCACTCGGCCTCCGTCAGCCCCCGCTCGCGCGCGAGTGACGAGCCGAACGCGTACGGCGCGTCGGCGAGCGCCACGAGCCGGATGTCGCGCCAGGTCGCCCAGTCGTCCGGCGCCAGCCTGCGTACGGTGATCGTCCCCGTGCCCCTCATGGACCGACGGTAGGCCGGGATCCCGTGCGCGGCAATCGAGTTACGAGGCCGGCTGGGCCACCGGGACCACGACCGTCGCCTTCGCCCGCGTGGCCACCAGCGGCGGGTCCAGCACGTCCGCGGCCGACGGGCCACGGGCCGGCGCCGCGCGGCAGAGCACGCGCGCCTCGAAGTCGATGTCGCGCGAGCGGTTGCCCACCCGGGTCAGCGTGGCCGTCACCTCGACGACGTCGCCGGCCTGGATCGGGGCGCGGAACTCCACGTCGGAATAGCCGGCGAGCAGGCTCTCGTCGCCGTCGGTGTGGATGGACAGGTCGGTCGCGACGTCACCGAACAGGGCCAGGCCGTACGCGCCGTCCACCAGGTTGCCGCCGTAGTGCGCGTGCGCGTACGGCACATAGCGCCGGTGCGTCACGGAAAACCCTTCGGTAAGACTCATGCGGCCCTCCCGCCTCTCCGGAATTCATGCTCGTGGTTGCGTTGCGTTCGAATGGTTCGTTCTCGACGTACCGGTGGCCGGGTTGCGTCCCGTTCCCCTCAGGTGCGGTCGACAACCGCCCGGTTCGCCTTCAGCGAGTGGACGAGGTAGCTGGCGACCTCGCCGGGCGTGGTGCCCCGCCCGAATACCCGGTCGACGCCGAGCTCGCCCGCCATCATCGGGTCGAACCGCGGCCCGCCGGCGATCAGCACCGGGCGGCGGTCGCCCATCGCCTCGCGGAAGGCCGCGGACATCTCCTGCGTGTTGAGGATGTGCGCGTCCCGCTGGGTGACGACCTGGGACACGAGCACGGCGTCGGCCTTCTCGGCGCGGGCGCGCTTCACCAGCTCCGGCACGGTGACCTGGGCACCGAGGTTGACCACCCGCAGCTCGCGGTAGTACTCCAGGCCCTTCTCACCGGCGAAGCCCTTGATGTTCAGGATCGCGTCGATGCCGACCGTGTGCGCGTCCGTGCCGATGCAGCCGCCGACCACGGCCAGCTTGCGGCGCAACAGCTTTCGCACCTCGGTGTTCACTTCGGACGGTGACAGCAGCGGGTACTCCCGCTCGACGACGGTCACCTGCTCGAGGTCGACGACGTGCTTGGCGGAGCCGTACACGACGAAGAACGTGAAGTCGCCGCCGATGCCGTGCGAGTGCACGATCATCGCCGGGTCGAGACCCATCTTGCTCGCGAGCTGCATGGCGGCGCCCTCGGCCTTCGGACCGGGCGGCACGGGCAGCGTGAACGACACCTGCACCATGCCGTCCCCGGTGGTGTCGCCGTACGGGCGGACGACGCGCTTCTCCGTGGCGGTCACCTCGTCGCCCCTTCCTCGAGCAGGTCCGCGGCCGGGTTGCGGTAGCCCTCGGCCTTCTCGATCACGCCGTCGGCGCCTTTCCCCTTGTCCGGCGGGCGTTTCATGAGCCCGAAAGTGCCGTCGGCGATCGCGTCGAGCAGGCCGTCGCGCACGATCCGGTCGAGCAGGTCCACGGCCTCGCCGAGCACCTGGTGCGCGCGCTTGACGATGAACCCGTCCGGCGCGGGCCGGAAGTCCTCGCGCAGCCCGGCGGCCGCGTTCAGCACGTAGCGGACGTTGCGCAGTGCCAGGTCGCGATCGGACAGGAACGGGGTGACCACGGCCTCGGTCATCATCCCGACCAGCAGGATCGACTGTCCGGTGAGGACACCGGCGAGGTTGAAGAACCCGTCGAGCAGGTAGCCGCCGAACACGTCGCCGGTCATGTGCTTGGTCGGCGGCATCCACTTCAGCGGCGCGTCCGGGAACAGCTCGCGCGCGAGCAGCGCATGGGCGAGCTCGAGCCGGAACGAGTCGGGTACCGCGGGGTTGATCTCGAACGCGTGGCCCAGGCCGAGCAGCTCGTCGGGCAGCCCGGCCTCGTGCGCGAAGTGCTCGTTGAGCAGCTGGGACACGGTGACCGTGTGCGCGGCCTCGACGGCGTCGGCGGTGGTGAGGTAGTTGTCCTCGCCGGTGTTGATGA
>NZ_DATBKY010000152.1:0-15134 GCF_036555685.1 Actinophytocola sp.
CAACGCGTCGGGCACGGTCGGGCAGGCCCCGGCCCGGGAGGTCGCCCCGGGCTATCAGCATCAGGCCGTGCAGACCGCCGGCGCGCACACCGGTGGTGTGCAGCAGGCCACCACCCGGGAGGTCGCACCCGGCTACCAGCATCAGACCACCCCGATGGCCAGCGGCGACACCAGCGTCCAGACCACCTCACCGGCGGCGGTCGCGACCGGCCCCGTCACCACCCCACCGGTGGCCGCGGGTGCCGCGGCGGGCGGCGCGCCGCTCGCGTCCGCGCAGCCGGTGGGCGGCGCGGTCCAGCCGCCGCCGGCGGCCGCGGGCGCGCGCAACCCGGCCGACTGGCCCCCGCCACCGCGCGGCGTGCCGTCGTGGGGCCCGAGCGGCCCGCCGCCGGACGAGGGCCGCGCGGCCGACCGGGCGCAGCTGCAGGCGTGGGTGGAGCAGGCGCGGCAGATCCTCATCGATCAGGGCGTCGACCCGTCCCTGATGAACGAGGACCAGATGATCGCGCTCATCCAGCACGAGTCCAGCGGCAACCCGAACGCGATCAACCTGTGGGACTCGAACGCGACCGCCGGGCACCCGTCCAAGGGCCTGATGCAGACGATCGACTCCACGTTCACCGAGCACCACCTGCCCGGGCACGACAACATCTACGCGCCGGTGGACAACATCATCGCGGGCACCCGGTACGCGATCGACCGCTACGGCTCGATCTCGGACGTCCCGGGCGTCCGCAACCTGGAGCACGGCCGGGGCTACGTCGGCTACTGACGGGCTACTGACGGGCTACTGATGGGCTTCTGACCCGCTGCTGACCGGCGGTCCGCAGGACTTGGAGTCCGCGCTCCCCAGGAGGCCGCGGCATGGCGATGATCGCCGTGCCGCGGTCTTCGCACCTATGCTGCGCCACGCGTGCGGAAACCCGCGCGGTACGGCAATGGTGGAGGTGCCGAAATGGGAGCGATCCACGTCCATGAGTTCATGAGCCTCGACGGCGTGATCGACGCGCCGACCTGGACGTTCGACTACGGCTTCGACCCGCGGATGGGCGAGCGCATCGGCGCGGTGACCGGCCGCAGCGGCGGCATCCTGCTGGGGCGCACGACGTACGAGATGTTCGAGCCGGCGTGGTCGGTGCGCACGGTCGAGGACGACCCGGGGGCGCCGTTCTTCAACGACACCACCAAGTACGTGGTCTCGGGCACGCTCGAGCAGGCGACCTGGCGGAACTCGGAGATCGTCGGCGCGTACGACCCGAAGCGGATCGACGAGCTCAAGGCCGACGTCGCCGGGGAGATCTACGTGAGCGGCAGCGGCCGGCTGGTGCGGGCCATGCTCGCCGACGGCCTGGTCGACGAGCTGCACCTGTTCGTCTACCCGCTGACCCGGGGTGGCGGCCCGCGCCTGTTCCCGCCGGACGCGGCCGCGTCGACGATGGAGCTGGGCGCCACTGAGTCGTACGACAACGGCGTGGTCTACCTGAACTACCGCCCGCAGCTCTGACCCGGCTACACCAGGACTTCCAGCGGCTCGGGGTGGCTCAGGAAGCCCAGCGGGCTCGCCGTGCGGCCGTAGGCGCCCGCCATGAAGATCGCGATCAGGTCCCCCACCTCGGCGGCGGGCAGCAGCACGTCGTCGCCCAGGAGGTCCAGCGGGGTGCACAGGCAGCCGACCACGGTGACCTCCTCCGTGGCGGGCTCGTCGACCCGGTTCGCCACGGCGAGCGGGTAGTTGCGGCGGATCGCCTGGCCGAAGTTGCCCGACGCGGCCAGCTGGTGGTGGAGGCCACCGTCGACGACGAGGAAGGTCTTGCCGCGCGAGACCTTGCGGTCGACCACGCGCGTGACGTACACGCCGGCCTCGCCCACCAGGTACCGGCCCAGCTCGACCACCACGCGGGCCTCCGGCAGGCGCGCCGAGACGACGTCCACCAGCCCGGCCAGGTTCGCACCGATCGGCTCCAGGTCCAGCGGGCGGTCCCTGCGCGTGTACGGGATGCCGAAGCCACCGCCCAGGTTCAGGTACCGCACCGGCCCCGGGGCGAAGTCGGCCAGGCCGAGCACCAGGTCGACGGTCCGGCGCTGCGCCTCGCAGATCTCCTCCGCGCGCAGGTTCTGCGAACCGGCGAACACGTGGAAGCCCTGGAAGTCCACATCGGACAGCGCGGTGAGCAGCGACGGCACCCGCTCGGCGTCGATGCCGAACTGCTGCGGTCCGCCGCCGAGGCGCATGCCCGAGCCGCGCACCTGGAAGTCCGGGTTGACCCGCACCGCGACCCGCGGCCTGATCCCGAGCCGGCCGCTCACCGCGAGCACCCGGGCAAGCTCCAGTTCGGACTCCAGCTCGATCGTGACGCCGGCCGCCACGGCCTGCGACAGCTCGCCGGTGCTCTTGCCGGGACCGGCGAAGCTCAGCACCGCCGGGCTCAGCCGGGTGTCGAGCGCGTTGCGCAGCTCGATCCCCGACGCCACGTCGAAACCGTCCACCAGCTCGCTCAGCTGCTGCAGCACCGCCGGCATCGGGTTCGCCTTCACCGCGTAGCTCAGGTGGACGGTGCCCGGCAGCGCGGCCCGCACCTCGGCGACCCGCCGCGCCACCAGTCCCCTGTCGTACGCGAAGAACGGGGTGCTGCCGACCCGCGCCGCCAGCCGGGAGACCGGCACGCCACCGACCGCGAGCTGACCGTCGGCGCGCCCGTACCGGTCGACCACGCCGCGCGATGCCACCGACGTCATGCCAGCCTCCGGCGGATCTCGGTCCGGTCGAACTTCCCGTTGCCCGACCGCGGCAGCTCGTCGAGCACCTCGATCCGCCGCGGCTGCATGTACTTCGGCAGGTCCACCGCGAGCGCCTTCGCGAGCGTGTCGGTGTCGCACTCGCCGCCGACGACGAGCACGATGTACTGCCCCAGCACCTCGTCCGGCACGCCGAACGCGACCGTCTCGCCGACCAGACCGGTGCCGTACGCGGCCTGTTCGATCTCGGTCGGGCTGACCCGGTAGCCGGACGTCTTGATCATCTCGTCGTTGCGGCCGACGAAGTACAGGAAGCCGTCCTCGTCGCGGTAGGCCACGTCGCCCGACCAGACCGCGAGCTCGCCGCGGTACGCGGCCGGCCCGGCAGGCGGGAACGGGCGGAACCGCTCCGCCGTGCGGGCGGGGTCGTTCCAGTAGCCGAGCGCCACCAGCGCGCCGCGGTGCACGATCTCGCCGTGCTCGCCCGGCTCGCACGGGCTGCCGTCCGGCCGCACGACGAGCACCTCGGCGTTGGGGATCGACTTGCCGATGGAATCGGGCCTGTTGTCCACTTCGGAGGGATCGAGGTAGGTGGAGCGGAACGCCTCGGTCAGCCCGTACATCAGGTACGGCCGGGCGGACGGGAAGATCTCGCGCAGCCGCTCCAGGACCGGGCGCGGCATCCGGCCGCCGGTGTTGGCGAAGTACCGCAGGCTCGCCGTCGCCTCGGCCGGCCACCGCTGGCCCTGCAGCTGCTGCCACAGCGGCGGCACGCACGTGAGCGCGGTGACCCGGTGCCGGGCGCACAGCCGTACGACCTCGCGCGGCAGCAGGTAGTTCACCAGCACCACGTGCGCGCCGGCGACCAGCGCGGTGGTCACCTGGCTCAGGCCGGCGTCGAAGCTCAAAGGCAGCACGGAGAGCACCACGTCGTCGCTGGTGTGCTCCAAATAGGACGCGACGCTCTGCGCGCCGACGAGCAGGTTCCGGTGGGAGAGCACCACGCCCTTGGGCGAACCCGTGCTGCCCGAGGTGTAGAGGATGGCCGCGACGTCTATGTCGATCACCCCGTCGAGCACCCCGTCGAGCGCACCGTCTGCCGCGGCCGGCGAACCGGGCGTGGCGCACAGTGCGGACCACGGGATGAGACCCGGCGCGGCTGCGTAGTCGCCGACGAGGACGACGTGCTCCACGGGTCCCTCGAGCGGCCCCTCGGCCGGCTCGCAGAGCATGGCGCGGTGCCGCTCCGCCGTCGTGACGAGGACCTTGGCCGCGCAGTCGGCCAGCACGTAGCGCACCTGCGGCGGCTTGAACACGGGGTTCACCGGCACGAACACGGCTCCCGCCGCGGACGCGGCGAGGATCGCCACGACGGTCTCGAGCCGCTTCTCCAGGTACACCACGACCCGGTCGCCCCGCCCGACCCCGAGGCGGCGCAGCCCCGCCGCGGCCGCGGCGACCCGGCCGGACAGCTCGGCGTAGGTGAGCGTCTCGTCCTTCCAGGTCACCGCGGGCCGGTCGGGGTCGCCGCAGCGCAGCAGGTCGTCGAGCCGGGTGAGCAGCCCGGTCACGACGACTCGGCGCCGGCCGTGACGACCAGCGGGCACAGCGCCTCCCACAGCGAGCCGACGGTCGCGAACGTCGACTCGTTGAGGATGTCGTCGGGCAGCTCGACGTCATACCGGTCCTCGACGTCGGCCAGCAGCTCCACCAGGCTCATCGAGTCCAGGCCGAGGCTCGCCAGCTCGCTCGACGCCAGAAGGTCACCCGCGTCGGCGTACGGCAGGTGCGGCCGCAGGATCTCCTGGAACTCGCTCGGTACTTCCAACGTAGCCATTGCGCCACCTCAGCAGTGAATATGAACCGGGAATATGAACCCGGGACGGTGAACCGGGGAATGCGAATATCGGGTGCGGAAAGATTCGCCGACCGCGCGCGCGAGCGTCAAGGCGACCACGGCGGCCGGGATTGTCGGCAACAACCTGCCACCGGCTGCCCGTTGGCCCCGCCCGGATCCGGCCCGACCATTGACGAAACTCCATCTGGCCAGTCCACACGAAAATCCGAACGAGGAGATGATCGCGATGGATCGGATTCGGGTGTTGCTCGTCGGCGGACCGAGCGAGATCACCGGCGAGGGCCGCGTGCGCGAGGTCGCGACCCTGTCCGAGGCCGTGAAGGTCGTGCACGGCGGCGGCCGCGAGCACTTCCGGTACTCGGGCGAGTCCCGCGAGCTCCACGGCGCACCGCTGCCCGTCTTCCGGTGGTGCGACCGGACCAAGATCGCCGAGTAGCCGCGCCACCAGGAGCACACCGGCGGCCACCGGCGACCCGCAACAACCTGCCAGCGAGGCGACATTGCGCCGCTCGCCGCGACGCCGTTACCGTCCGGAACATATCGCCACCAATTCCGAACAAAGCGTTGGCTTTTTTGGACAACCCTCGGTCGCGGCGCGATGAATTTACAGGGAGAAAGAAGTGTCCGGTGAAACGCCTCTGAGCTACGGCCAGCTGTACAGCTGGCGTGAGATCGAGACTTACCCGGCCGGCTGGCGGATGGAAGCCAACATCCCGGCGACCTGGGACCTGCGCGGAATTCCGGCGGCGCGGGTGGACGAGGCGCTGCGCCTGCTGATCGAGCGACACGAGCCGTTGCGGACCACCTACCACGTGCGCGACGGAGTCCCGTCGCAGCGGGTGCACACGCGGCTCCCGCAGCCGATCGAGCGGGTGGACAAGGTCATCACCAGCTACAGCGAGCCGGACCGGATGACCGCCGAGCTCGTCGCGACGCCGATCGCGATGACCGGCGGGCCGTGCTGGCGCGGGGTCCTGGTGAGCATGCACGGCGAGCCGATGTTCCTCTCGCTCTCGTTCTCCCACCTGATCCTGGACATCTGGTCGACCCTGGAACTGGAGCGCCAGTTCCACGTGCTCGCGGCGGACCCGGCGGCCGAGCTGCCGGCCACGGTCTCCCCGGTCGAGCTGGCACGCGCCCAGCGAGGCGACGCGCAGGCCGGCCGGCGCCGTGCGGCCGAGCGGTACTGGGGCACGTTCATCGGCAGCCGGCTGCCGGGCGGGTGGCCCACGTTGCCGTTCGACGGCACCGCCAACCGCATCCAGGTGACGCTGCACTCGCGGGCGCTGACCGAAGCGACGAACGCCGCCGCCGGGGCGCACGCGACCACCGCGGCCACGGTGCTGATGTCGCTGGTGGCCGCCGGCCTGTCGCGGCATCTGGGCACCGGGCAGGTGCTGCTGAACCTGATGTTCAACAACCGTCTGGCGGCCGAGCTCAAGCAGACCGTGGGCACGCTGAACCAGCTCATCCCCGTGCTGGTCGACGTCGACCAGCACGCGTCGCTGGCGGCACACACCAAGCACGCGCACTGGGCGGCGGTCAAGGCGTACCGGCACTCCAGCTACGACACCGACCGGGTCTTCCAGCTGGCGCGGGAGGGCGCCGGCGACGTGACCACGGCACACGACTGCTGGTTCAACCACCTGTTCCCCTGCTGGTTCAACTATCTCGACCTCGGTGGCGCCGCCGAGCAGAACGCCGCACCCGAGCCGGCGGTCCTGGAATGGGCGCCACGAGCCCGGCAGTACGGCCAGCCGTTCGACACGCGCGTCACCGTTCGCAACGGGCACACCCAGCTCCAGCTGCGCGCGGACCCGGCGCTGCTCGACGCGGACGCGCTGACCGACGTGCTGCGCACCGTCGTGCACGGCACGCTGATGGCCCTGACCAACCCCGAGGCGAGCCTGGCCGACCTGACCGCGTGCCTCGCCGGCGACCTGCCGGCCGCCGTGTTCCCGGGAGACGTCGCCGAGCCGCCGTGGCTGGCCGCCTAGCGCACACGTTCTCGCGGCGGACGGCTGACCGCCGGTGCGAACCCGATTCGAAAGAGAGGCGCGGCGATGGCCGGTGGACCGGTTTTGGCCGAGTGGTTTCTACGTGGATTGAGCCGCAACGGCGATGGTGAGGCGTTGCGGCTCGGTACCCGGAGCTTCAGTTACCGGCAACTGCACGAGCGCGCGCTGGCCATCGCCGGCGACCTGGTCGCCGCGCGCGCCGGGGCTCGCCGGGTCGGCCTGCTCGCCACCGCCAGCGAGCAGGCATACGCCGGAATGATCGCCGCCGGCTACGCCGGCGCGGCCGTCGTGCCGCTCAACCCGGGATTCCCCGCGGAGCGCAACCGGCAGATGATCGACGCGGCCGAGCTGGACGCCGTGATCGTCGACGACGCCGGCCAGGCGACGCTGGCCGACCTCGCGCCCGCGTTGCGCGATGTGGCCGTCGTCGGCGAGCCGTCCGGCAAGCCGCTCGCCGAACCGCTGCTGGCCTCCCCGGACGATGTCGCGTACATCCTGTTCACCTCGGGCTCGACCGGGCGTCCGAAGGGCGTGCCGGTACTGCACAGCAATATCGGCGCCTATCTGGAGTTCGTGCACGACCGCTACGAGTTCACGAGTGCCGATGTCTTCTCGCACACCTTCGACCTGACGTTCGACCCGGCGATGTGCGACCTGTTCGCGGCGTGGGGCAGCGGCGGGGTCGCGGTCTTCGTGCCACAGCACGCCTATTCGTCGCTCGCGCGGTTCATCGCCAGGCACGAGATCACCGTGTGGCACTCCGGCCCGACGGTGATCTCGCTCGTCCGGCGGGTCGGCGGCTTGCGCGCGGGCTGCTTCCCCACGTTGCGCTGGAGCCTTTTCTGCTCCGAACCGCTCCTGGCCGCCGACGCCGCGGACTGGTCGGCGGCGGCGAGCAACTGCACGCTGGACAACACGTACGGCCCCACGGAGACGACGATCACCTGCACGGTGCACCGCTGGCGCCCGGAGTCGTCGCCCCGACGCAGCGTCAACGGCGTCGTTCCCATCGGCGCGATCTATCCCGGAAACGAGTGCCTCGTCTACGACGCGCACACCGACAGCGAGGCGGCCGTCGGCGAACTGTGCGTCGCCGGCAGCCAGGTGTTCCCCGGCTATCTCGACCCGGCCGACGACGAGGGCCGGTTCCTGGAGCGAAACGGGCGGCGCTGGTATCGCACGGGTGACCTCGTGCGCTGCCTCGACGGCGGCGAGTACGCCTGGCTGGGCAGGACCGATCACCAGGTGAAGATTCGCGGCGTACGGATCGAGCTGCCCGAGGTGGAGCACGCGGTGCGCAGGCTCTCCGGCGTGCGCGCGGCGATCGCGGTGGCGGTGCGGGGCGAGCTCGTGGTGTTCTGCATCGGCGACGAGCGCCCGGTCGGCGAGCTGACCGACGAGCTGGGAACCTTCCTGCCCCGGGCGCTGATCCCGCACCGGTTCCTCTTCGTCGACGAGTTCCCGCTCAGCACCAACCGCAAGATCGACCGCAAGGTCCTCACCGCCCGGGCCGAGCAGTTCGTCTCGGCGAGGGTGGCCTGATGAGCGCCGCGCGGCAGGCCGAGCTGTGCTGGGGTCAGCGGTACCACTGGTTGCGCTACCAGGCCGTGCCGGAGGACGCGCGCCACGACGCCCACATCGTGGTGCGCAGCCCGCTGCCCGGCGGCGTCACCGTCGCGCACCTCCGGACGGCGCTGAACCTGCTGGTGCGCCGGCACGAGGCGCTGCGCACCGTGTACCACGTCGACGCCGACCCGTGGCCGCGGCAGCAGGTGCGCCCGCCCGCGCCGGTGCCGTTGCACGAGGTGAGCACGGAGGCGGACGGGACACCGAGTCCGGCGGAGGTCCTGCACGAGCTGACCGTCACCAACTTCGCGCTCGCCGACGAGGCGCCGGCGCGAGCCTGCGTGGTGACGACCGGGGGCGTGCCGCGCCAGCTGGTGCTGGTGCTCAACCACATATCGTTCGACGACTGGAGCATCGACGAGCTCCGCAAGGAGCTCCAGGCCATCCTGGCCGCCATCGCGCAGCGCAAGCCGGCCGCGCTGCCGCCGGTGATCCACCAGCCGGTGGACGTGGCGCGCGACGAGTCGGCCCGGCCGCGTGCGGCCGTGGACGCCGCGCTCGACCACTGGCGTGCCGAGATCGCCGGGGTGCCCGCGGACATGTTCGTGCACCGCCGGGTCGCCGGTGCGCAGACCGGTTCGCAGACCGGTGCGGTGACCGGTACGGAGGTCACCGCGTACAGCGCGGCGCTGACCGCGCCGTCCCTGCTCGCGGTCGTCCGCGACATCGCCGGGCAGCACAACACGTGGACCTCCGCGGTGCACCTCGCCGCGTACACGGCGACGATGGCCGCCTACACCTGCTCGGCGGTCGTCGCGCCGCAGTGGCTGACCAGCCACCGCCGGGCCGGTGCCCAGATGTCCGTGCTGACCTGTATGTTCTCGCCCGCCCTGGTACCGGTGCAGGTGGCCGACGACCCGTCGTTCGCGGAGGTGCTGCGCCGCGTCGTGGCCGGGGCCGAGCGGGCGCGCGCACACGCGAACGTGCCGTACGACGAGGTACTCGAGCTGACCTCGCTGGAGAGCTTCCGCCGTGGGCAGCCGGTGCGCACGGCGTCCGAGCTGAACTTCCTCAACTACGCGCCCCGGTCCTGCGGGACCAGGCGCGACCGGTTCACCTGGAACGGGGAGCCGACCGACTGGGCCAAGGCCGGGACCGACACCTACACCCGGGTCTACGAGTGGCAGGACGGGATCACCATCGGCCTGGCCGCGATGGCCACGGTCATGGACGCCGACGCCGTCGAGCGATTCCTCCGCGGGTACGTCGATCTGCTGAGGCTGCACCGGGATCCGTCGGTGGACCTGCGCATCAGCGAGGTGGCCGCGCGGATCGGGTTCGCCCCGCCGGCGCAGCTGCGCACCGCGCGGATCGGGACCGACCTCGTCGACCTGGATGCCACCGAGGCCGCGTTGCGGGAGCATCCCGGCGTCGCCTCGGCCACCGTGCGGGCCACCGTGCGGGCCGGCGAGCAGGGCCTGGTCGCGGAAGTCGCTCCGGCAGGCACCGTCACCCCGGCCGAGCTGCGCGGCCACCTGCTCGACGTGATGGAGGACCGGGCCGGCGTGCGCTGCCCCGGCTGGTTCGAGATCGACGGCGCCGCCGCGGGCGACGGCCTGCCGGCACAGCCCCGCACGCCGGCCACCGCCGCGGAGGAGGCGCTCGCCGCCGCGGTCGCCGAGGTGAACGGCCTCGAGGTGGTCGACCTGGCCGGCAGCTACACCGCGGCAGGCGGGCGGATGCTTCGCCTGCCCCGGGTGCTCGGCGCGCTGCGCGAAGGCGGTTGGGCCGGCCTCACGGTGCGCCGGCTCGCCGGGGCGCGGCCACTGGCCGGGCTGGCCGCGCAGCTCCACCGGTCGCAGGCCACCCACCACCTTCGTGATCAGCCCGCGGCGGCAGGTGCCGGGCGTGGCTAGGCTGCGCCAGGTGCACGAGGAGCGACGCAGGGACATCAGCGTGTCACCCCCGCTGGAGCCGGCCGACCATGCGGTCGAAGCGGCGCGGGAACCGGGACCGGCCGCGTTCGCGGTACGGCCCGTGGCCGCGATCTGCCTGGGCCTGGCGGCGGTGCTGACCGCGCTGTCCGGGCGGTACGGGTTCCACCGCGACGAGCTGTATTTCGTCGCGGCCGGCAACCGGCTGGACTGGGGCTACGTGGACCAGCCGCCGCTGACCCCGCTGCTGGCCAGGGTGAGTACGACGTTGTTCGGTGACACGCCGGCCGGGCTGCGCGTGGTGGCCACGCTGCTGACCGTCGCGATCGTCGTGGTCGCCGCGCTCGTGGCCCGCGAGCTCGGCGGCGGGCGCGGCGCGCAGACGCTGACCGCGGCGACCGTGGCGACCTCCTCGGTGATCGTCACCACCGGCCACATGCTGGCCACCGCCACCGTCGACACGCTCATCTGGCTGGTGCTCTGCCTGCTGGTGCTGCGGCTGGCCCGAACCGGTGACGGCCGCTGGTACCTCGCGATCGGTGCCACCGCCGGGATCGGGGTGCTGAACAAGTACCTGGTGCTGCTGCTGCTCGCCGCGCTGCTGGTGTCGATCGCCGCGGTGGGCCCGCGGCGGGTGCTGTGCACCTGGTGGCTGGCCGCCGGGGCGCTGATCGCGTGCGCGATCGCGGCGCCGACGGTGATCTGGCAAGCCGCGCACGGGTGGCCGCAGCTGACGATCGCGTCCGCGATCAACGACCAGAACGGCGTGGAGAACCGCGTGCTGTTCGTGCCGTTCCAGCTGGTCTACACGGCACCGCTGTACGCGCCGATCTGGCTCGCCGGGCTGGTGCGGCTGTTCCGGGACCCGCAGGTGCGCTGGGCGCGTGCGTTCGCCGTCGCCTACCTGCTGCTCGCGGCGCTGATGTTGGTCGCCGCCGGCAAGCCGTACTACGTGATCGGCCTGCTGGTCGTCATGATGGCCGCCGGTGCCGAACCCGCGCTGCGCTGGGCACGGCGCATCGGGCGGCCCTGGCTACTGCCGGCCACCGTGGTCGTCGTCGCCGTGGTCTACACCGCCGCCACGCTGCCGGTCTGGCCGCGGACCGCGCTGAACCCGGTGAACGCGATGAACAAGGAGCAGGGTGAGCAGGTCGGCTGGCCCGAGCTGGCCGGCCAGGTGGCGACCGCGTGGCGGGAGATCCCGGAAGCGGACCGCGGCCGTGCGGTGATCTTCACCCAGAACTACGGCGAGGCCGCGGCGATCGACCGGTACGCGCGGGCCGACGGCCTGCCGCGGGCCTACTCCGGCCACATGAGCTACGCCGACTGGGGCACGCCGCCCGACTCCGCGACCGGACCCGTGCTGCTCGTGCGTTTCCCGGCCAACGAGAAGCTGGCACGCCAGTTCACCGGCTGCCGCGTCGTGCGGCGCGTCGACAACGGCTACGGCGTGCACAACCCGGAGCAGGGTTCCCTGGTCGAGCTGTGCCAGGGGCCCCGGCTGCCGTGGTCGGCGCTGTGGCACGAACTCCGCCACACGTACTGACGGATCGGCCTGACGGATCGGCCTGACGCATCGCCCAGACGCATCGCCGCACGCCCGGAGCAACTGGACGTCCGACGTGGACTGCCAACGGACCGATGCACGAAAGAGCCGGGCCGCCGGCCCGGCTCTTTCGTGTGTTCGGGTCAGCCACCCTGCACCAGGCTGCGGCGCGCGGCCTGCACGCCGGCCTGGAACCGGCTCACCGCGTCGAGGTTGCGCATCAGCTCGGCGATGTGGCGGCGGCAGGTGCGCACCGACATGCCGAGCTTGCGGGCGAGCACCTCGTCGGTGAAGCCCTTGGCCATGAGGCCGGCGATGGTCTGGTGGAGGTCGTCGGCCACGTCCGCGTAGCCGGACTCGAAGCACTCCAACGGGGTCGCGGCGTCCCACAGGTGGTTGAACACGTCCAGCAGGAACTGCACCACGTCGTCGTCCCGCACGCGGGACGCGGTCGTCTTGCCGTCCGCCGAACCCAGCAGTACGGCCACGGACCGGTCGAACACGACGGCCGCGCGGGGCACGTGGCTGACCGTGCGCACCTGGGCGCCGGAGTCGATGAGGCCCTTCAACGTCATCCGCGCGACGAGGTCGGCGCGCGTGCGGTGCTGGCAGATGATCCGCACCGCGACCCCGCGCGCGAGCAGGCTCGAGCACACGGGCAGGAAGTCGTCGAACCCCTCGGCGTCGTTGGTGGCGCGCAGCACGAGCACGTCCTCCCGGCACGCGTCGCCGGCGAGCTTGAGGTAGCCGCCCACCTCGACCGCGCCACCCACTCGCTCCACAGAGGACAGCTCGGTGGCCGGCCGGCCGTTGCGGGTGTAGTCCCGGCGGAACACCTCCGCCCATTCGTGGATGCGCGCGATCAGCTCGCGGCGCTGGTAGATCTCCCGCTCCATCGGCGAAACCAGCAGCGCGGCGGCGACCTCCGGGTCGACCGGGACGAGGAGGCGGCCGGCGTCCTCCGCGCGCAGCAGCCTGGTCTCCAGCAGCCGTTCCACCGCCTCGGTGACCGCGGACACCTCGAGCTCGAGGTCCTCGGCGACGGTCTCCACCGCGTCGATCGCACCCTTGCGCGCCGCGTACCGGTAGACGTTCGCGATGTGCTCGTGCAGAACCGACGCGCTGCCGTTGGGTAACAAGGTTCCCGATTGCATGACAGTTCTCCCGTGAGTGCCTGTGGCTACCTGGCGAACATGGCGGCCGCTCTGCCACCGGAGACGATCTCTGGCCCGTCCATGCTGGGGTCCCCGCGCAGGATCGCCTGCTGCAGCTGGCGCACCTTGGCGGACGGGTCGACGCCGAGCTGGTTGACCATCGTGTTGCGCAGCCGCTGGAAGATCTCGAGGGCGCGCCACTGCCAGCCCGACCGGTAGAGCGCGAGCATGTAGTGGGCGTGGAAGTTCTCCGACATCGGGTAGCGCGCGCACAGCGCGGCGAGCTCGCCGAGCAGCCCCCGGTGCCGGCCGAGCGCCAGGTCCATCTCGATGCGCAGGTCCAGGTCGGCGAGGCGGTTCTCCTCCAGCCGCGCCACCTCGATCATGAGCTGCGAGCCGGCGGACACGTCGGACAGTGCCGACCCGCGCCACAGGTCGAGCGCGGAGGCGAGCGTCGCGGACGCGGTCTCCGGGTCGCCGGTCTCCGCGATCCGCCTGCCCAGCGCGGAGGACTGCACGTACCGGCCCGCGTCGACGTTCTCCGGCGGCACGTTCAGCCGGTAGCCGAGCTGCTCGGTGGCGACGACGGTCTTGGCCGCGCACCGGGACTCGTCGCCGATCGCGCAGTCGAGGTCCTTGCGCAGCTTCCCGACGTAGGTGTGCAGCGTCGTGAGCGCGCTGCGTGGTGTGGCGGGGCCCCAGATCTCGTCCATGATGGCCGAGACCGGCACCACCTTCCCGGCGTTGAGGGCCAGGATCGCCAACAGCTGACGCGGTTTGCCCGCGGTCGGCGCGAACGACACCCCGCCGACGACGGCTTCCATGCTGCCCAGCAGCTTGACTTCGACGCTCACGATCTTCTCCGTTCCAACTTCGTTCACGGCTTGCCGAGACCGTGTTCGATCGCGGTGCGCAGGAGCCGGCCGGCCAGTGCGACCTCCAGCTCCCGCAGGCCTAACAACTCGACGAGCAGGACGTCGTCGACGTGCGTGCGTCCGGGGTGGTCCCCGGTGAGGACACGGCCGAGATCGGTCTCGATCCGGCGGCGGTGCCGCCAGCCGGCCTGCCGCCGGTGCCAGCCCTCGCGCGGCGCCCCGAGCGGTTCCGCCGCGCCGTCCGAACCGGACAGGTGCTGCCGGACCACCGCGCGGTGCGGGTTGTCCACCACCAGCTGCAGATCGTCGACGTACACCTGGTCGATGGCGTCCAGCAGCTCGTCGGGCAGGTCGGCACCGGACGCGTTGATGAGCAGCACGCCCGGTGCGGGCGTGCCGACGTCCAGCCGGCCGCGGTCGCGGGCGGCGACGATGAACAGGCTCGCGCCGAACGCCGTCTGCCGCGCCTCGCCGCTGACCGACAGGCCGATCCCGGCGAGTTCCAGCCGCTCCGCGACGGCCCGGTCGACCGGCGGTTCCGGTCCGGACGCGGGCGCGTACACGGCGACGTGGCTGAGGTTGGGCAGGTAGGCCGCGATGACCGCGAGCAGCAGGTCGGTCGGGCTCTCGCCACCGAAGACGGCGACGGTCCCCACGCCGGTCCCGTGCAGCTCGCGGACGGCCAGCGAGGCCACCGCGGCGGCGCACACCATCCGCAGGCAGGCGGTCGGCAGCAGGCAGCGCTCACCGCTGCCCAAGTCCTCGACGAGTGTCAGCTCCGGGTCGGACGCGAGGCCGGCGACAAACCGACCGGTCCGGCGCTGCGCCGGAGCGGGCCGGCCGACGAGGTCCTCGGCCACGACCGCGAGCGGATCGAGCAGGTCGATCGCCCGCAGCAGATCCTCGGCCTGCAGCCGAGGGATGGAGCCTGTCATCTTCGCCGCCTCCAGCGGATCTTGAGAGCTGTCCGTCGATACCAATCGTGCACACGGCACTGCTGAACGCCTTCTGATCCGCTCTCGATCAAGGAGAAGAGGTGAAGAGTCGATGAAGGTCCAACCGAGAGGACCGTGTTGTTGGTTAGTCTCATTCGATAGTTCGAAGTTCAGCGAAAACCAAGCGGTTTTCGAGGACGGGGGTTACGCCATGAACACCAACCCGAACACGAACCGGAGGCTCCTCCCCACGACCGGTCTGCTGGTCGCCGTGGCAGCCACGCTCTCCCTGGTCACGCCCGCCGCCGCGGTCGCGGACGACTCCCCTTGGGACCGCGGGACACACGGTGGCCGCACCGCCGTCAGCCGAGACTTAGCCGACGGCACGGACTGCGGCACCGGAACCGGAACCGGCACGGGCGGCGACGAGCGCGACGACGACTCGCCCTGGGACTGACCGCCCCGGGTCAGTCCGTGGTCTGCGTGGCGCCGACGATGTCGTCGGCGCACAA
>NZ_DATBKY010000153.1:0-17290 GCF_036555685.1 Actinophytocola sp.
GAACCGCCGGCCGGCCGGCGGTTCCCCGCGTCGCGCACGTGCCTACAGCCCGAAGGCGAGCAGCACCCCGCCCTTGTCCGAGGCGTAGAACGGGAAATACGCAGCCTGCACGTACATCATGCCGTCCGCGATGACCGCGCCACCGTTGCCGCCGATGCCGCGGCCCTGCCCGGGCTGGCCGTTCACGCCGTCGTACTGGCGAACCGCGTCGTAGGTCCACAGGATCTTGCCGTCGCCGGCCGAGAAGATGCGCATCTTGCCGTCCGCGCTGCCTTCGTAGACCAGGCCGGGCGTGCCGCTCACCGCCGGGGTGAACGCCAGCTCGCAGAGCTCCGGCTCCGCCGCGGCGCCGCCGGTCGTGCAGCCGTCCGCCGGGTGGTTGGTCTGCCAGAGGATCTTCCCGGTGGCCGGGTCGAGCGCGAACAGCCGGCCGGGGTTGCTGCGCTGGGTAGCGGCGTAGATGCGCTTGCCGTCGTAGACGCTGCCCCACTCGACGCCGACGCTGCCCGGGTCCTTCAGGCTCGGGTCGAGCTTCGCGAGCTCGGTCTGCCACACGGTCTCGCCGGTGCGCGCGTCGAGGGCGTAGAACATGCCGCCCTTCTGGCCGATCGCCACGAGCTTGCGGCCACCGACGTCGATCACGTTGGCGCTGGCGCCGATGTCGGCGTCGAGCGCGTACTCGCCGGCGCCGGGGCAGTACTCGTTCGCGACGTCGTCACACGCGGCCGTGTACAGGTCCGGCGAGGTCAGCGTGTGCTTCCAGCGCGGCTTGCCGCTGTCGGTGTCCAGCGCGAGCATCGTGTCGATGTCGCCCTCGCTGCCGGTGGCGCTGTTCCCCGTGCCGACGAAGATCGTGCCGGTGTCCGCGTCGACCACCGGGCTGGACCAGACGCTGCCGCCCGACGGCGAGTACTTCGTCGCACCGCTCGGCCACGTCCCGACGGCCTTGGCCTCGGGCACGGTGTAGTACCGCCAGTCCACGGCACCGGTCCGGGCGTTCAGCGACACGACCTGGCCGCGGTGGGTGCAGCACGCGAAGTTCGGGTCGCGCGCGTTGCCGCCCTCGTCGGTCGACACGCCGATGAACACGTGCCCGTCGTGGACCAGCGGCGACCCGGTCATCCGTGCCGAGACGTGCGTGTCCACCTGCCGCGCCCACACGAGCCGGCCGGACTGCCGGTCGACCGCGTACACCCGGCCGGTGCTGTCGCCGAAGTACACGTTGTTCCCGACGACGGCCGCCCCGTCGCGCACGCTGTTGGTGTCGCCGGCGACGACCGTGGTGAGGTCGAACGTCCACCTGGTGGCCCCGGTCTTCGCGTCCAGCGCGAGGAACTTCGAGTTCGGCGCGCCGACGTAGAGCACACCGTCCACAATGGCCGGCTGGCTGCCGGTACGGGCGTAGGGGATGGCCGCGTAGCTGTAGGCCCACTTGAGCTTGAGGTTGCCCACGGTTTGCGGGTTGATCTTCGTCTCGGCCCCGTTGAACCGGGCGCCGGACGGGTCACCCTGCCACATGGACCAGTTCTGGCCCGCGGTCTGGTATGCCGTCGCGTTCGGGGAGGCCGGGATGCTCACGGCGAGCGCCGTCGATGCCAGCCCGGCGAGCCCGACGGCTAACGCCACGCGCATTGTGCGACCGGCCTTTGTCCTGATGTGCATTGGCAGCTCCGATGTAGACGATCAGGCGCTTCACCTTCCCAAGCACCATTCCCGGCCGGTAGTGATCGCGGCCGGGTCTCGAGGGGGGCTGGTCCCGGATTCGAGTTCCGTTGCCCAGCACGGGTTCTGCCCGCCTGTCGAGTCGCATTGACCCGGTCTTGAGTGAGTCACGAGTGCGCCGCTTGAGCCTGTCATCACACGGGCGACAACTGGGCTGCCTCCGCTGGAGGGTGTTTATGATCCGCGACAGCACATCGATCGGCGACTTCTCGGCCGCGAGCTTCGACGCCTGGCGGGCGGCGGCCCGACAACAGCCGGACTGGTCGGATCCCGGGCTGGCCGAACAGGTCCGCGAGGAGCTCGCGATGCTGCCGCCGCTGGTCTCGCTCGACGAGACCGCCCGGCTGCGCGAGCTGCTCGCCGGCGTGGTGGCCGGCCGCGGCTGGGTCGTCCAGACCGGCGACTGCGCCGAGGATCCCGCCGACTGCACCCCGCGCGTGATCGCCCGCAAGGTCGGCCTCGTCGACGAGCTCGCCCGGACGCTGTCCGGTGACTCCGGCGAGCCGGTCGTCCGCGTCGGACGGATCGCCGGCCAGTTCGGCAAGCCCCGCTCGGCGGCGACCGAGCTGGTCGACGGCGTCGAGCTGCCCGTGTTCCGCGGCCACATGGTGAACAGCCCGGAAGCCGACCACGAGTCCCGCCGGCACGACCCGAAGCGCGTGGTGCACGGCTACTGGGCGGCGAGCGCGGCCGTGGACCTGCTGCGCCCGCGGTTATCCGGCACGGACATCGTGGTGGACCCCGGCCGGAACCGGGTGTGGACGAGCCACGAGGCCCTGCTGCTGGACTACGAGCTGCCGATGGTGCGGCCCACGCCCACCGGGTCCCTGCTGCTGACCTCCACGCACTGGCCGTGGATCGGCGACCGCACGAGGCAGCTGCACGGCGCCCACGTCCGCCTGCTCGCCGCGGTCGACAACCCGGTGGCGTGCAAGGTGGGCCCGACGACGACCGCGGACGAGCTGCTGGCGCTGTGCGAGTCGCTGGACCCCGGCCGCGAGCCGGGCCGGCTCACGCTGATCTCCCGGATGGGCGCGAGCCGGGTGTCCGACCTGCTGCCCGGCCTGGTGTCCGCGGTGCACGCCAACGGCTGGCCGGTCATCTGGCTGTGCGATCCCATGCACGGCAACACGATCGCCACGCCGGCCGGGCGGAAGACCCGGCTGCTCCCGTCGGTGCTCGGCGAGGTGCGGACGTTCCACGCGGTGGTGACCGGCACTGGTGCCGTGGCCGGCGGGCTGCACCTGGAGGCGACGCCCGACGAGGTGACCGAGTGCGTGTCCGACCTGGCCGCGTTCGAGACGGACGCGCCCGACGCGTACACGACGCTGTGCGACCCCCGGCTGAACACCCACCAGGCGGTCGCGGTGGCCGCCCTGTGGCACGAGATCGCGAGGTAGGCATGCAGAGCGAAACAAGCGGCGAAACAAGCGGCGAAACCGGCGGCTTATCGAGCGGCACGGTCGCCTACGTCACCGGCGCGGCCGGCGGCATCGGCGCGGCGATCTGCCGGACACTCGCCGAGCAGGGCGTGCACGTGGCGGCCGCGGACCGTGACGCAGAGCGGCTCGCGCTGGCGGTGAAGGAGCTCACCCGCGACGGGCTGGCCGCCACGGCGTTTCCGGTGGACGTCACGTCCAGCGGCGACGTCGACGCCTCGGTCGCGGCCGTGGAGGCACGGCTCGGCCCGGTCGACAAGCTGGTCAACGCGGCCGGGGTGCTGCGTCCGGGGCCGGCGCTCGACATTTCCGACGACGACTGGGCCACCACGTTCGCGGTCAACGTGTCCGGCGTGTTCCACGTCTCCCGCGCGGTCGTCGGCCGGATGCGGGAGCGGGGGCGCGGCGCGGTCGTCACGGTGGCGTCCAACGCGGCGGCCGTCGCGCGCAGCGGCATGGCCGCGTACGCCGCGTCGAAGGCAGCGGTCACCAGCTTCACGAAGTCCCTCGGGCTCGAGGTCGCGCGGCACGGCATCCGGTGCAACGTCGTGGCACCCGGCTCGACGGACACGCCGATGCTGAGCGCGCTGTGGAACGGCGGCGACTGGGCCCGCGCGTCGATCGACGGCGCACCGGAGGCGTACCGGGTCGGCATCCCGCTCGGCAAGGTAGCGACGCCGGCGGACATCGCCGACGCCGTCCTGTTCCTGCTGTCCGACCGCGCCGGCCACGTCACCATGCACAGCCTGACCGTCGACGGCGGCGCGACGCTCTGACCCCGAGTCCTGGATCGAGACCTGGATCGAGAACTAGGAGGAAGCCGGCCATGGCTGGTTTACCCGAGATCAAGCCCTACCCGATGCCCACGGCGGCCGACCTGCCGCCGTCGACTCCACAATGGAGGGTCGATCCGCGGCGCGCGGTGCTGCTCGTGCACGACCTGCAGCGGTACTTCCTGCGCGCGTTCCCGCAGGGCGAGTCGCCGGTCGTCGACCTGGTGCGCAACGCGGCCCTGCTCCGCGAGCGGTGCGCGGCGCTGGGCATGCCGGTCGCGTACACCGCGCAGCCCGGCAGCATGACCGAGGCGCAGCGCGGGCTGCTCGCGGACTTCTGGGGGCCGGGCATGACCGCCACGCCGGCCGACCGCGCGGTCGTCGACCCGGTCGCACCGTCCGGGTCGGACTGGATGCTGACGAAGTGGCGCTACAGCGCGTTCCACAAGTCCGACCTGGCCGAGCGCATGCGCGCGACCGGCCGGGACCAGCTGGTGATCTGCGGCGTCTACGCGCACGTCGGCGTGCTGATGACCGCGTGCGACGCGTTCACCCAGGACATCCAGCCGTTCCTGGTCGCCGACGCGGTCGCCGACTTCTCACCCGAGTACCACCGGCTGGCCCTGGACTACGCCGCCGCCCGGTGCGCGCTGGTCACCACGACCCAGGGCGTCCTCGCCGAGCTCACTTTGGAGGTGGCGGCATGACCGATCCGTTCGGCCGGGTACTCGCCGGCGACCCGCCGTCCTTCGCGCTGCTGCACCGGCCGCACACCGGCGACCGCGTCGACGTCCTGCTCGGCACCGTGTCGCAAGTGGACACCCTCGCGGACATCCCGGTCACCGGTGAGCCCGGGCACCAGGTGCTCGCCGTGATCCCCTTCCGGCAGCTGGCCGAGCGCGGGTTCGCCGCGGCCGACGACGGCGCCCCGCTGCTGACGATGGAGATCGGCGAGCAGGACGCGGTCGGAGTCGCCGAGGCGCTCCGCCGGCTCCCGGACGTGCCGATCGACGTGGCGCCGGGCGCCTTCGACACCGCGGACGACGACTACGCCGACCTGGTGCGCGCGATCGTCGCGGACGAGATCGGCCAGGGCAAGGGCGCCAACTTCGTCATCAAGCGCACGTTCGTCACCGACATCGCGGGCTACTCGCCGGCGAGCGCGCTGACGTTCTTCCGCCGCCTGCTCGAGCGCGAGTCCGGCGCCTACTGGACCTTCGTCGTGCACACGCCGGAGCGGACGTTCGTCGGCGCCAGCCCCGAGCGGCACGTCAGCCTCGACGGCGGCGTCGCGGTGATGAACCCGATCAGCGGCACCTACCGCTACCCGCCGGCCGGGCCGTCGCTGCCCGACGTGCTGGCGTTCCTCGCCGACCGCAAGGAGACCGACGAGCTGTTCATGGTCGTCGACGAGGAGCTCAAGATGATGGCCCGGGTCTGCGACACCGGACCGACGGTCATCGGCCCGTACCTCAAGGAGATGTCGCGCCTCGCGCACACCGAGTACCTGATCGAGGGCCGCACCTCTCGCGACGTCCGGGACATCCTGCGGGAGACGCTGTTCGCGCCGACCGTGACCGGCAGCCCGGTGGAGAGCGCGTGCCGGGTGATCAACACCTACGAGCCGCACGGGCGTGGTTACTACAGCGGCGCGATCGCGCTCATCGGCCGCGACGACGCCGGCGAGCGGACGATGGACTCGGCGATCCTCATCCGCACGGCCGACATCGACCGGTCCGGCCGCGTGCGGATCGGGGTCGGCGCGACGCTGGTCCGCCACTCCGACCCGGAGTCGGAGGTGGCGGAGACCAAGGCCAAGGCCGCCGGCCTGCTGGCCGCGCTCGGCGCCGGTACGACGCGCTTCGGGACGCATCCGCAGGTGCGGGCGCTGCTCGACGAGCGCAACGGGACCATCGCCCGGTTCTGGCGGGAGCCGGCCGGCGGGGGCGCCGATCCGGAGCTGGCCGGCCGGCGCGTGTTGATCGTCGACGCCGAGGACACGTTCACCTCGATGATCGCGCGGCAGCTGCGCTCGCTCGGCCTCGACGTCGCCGTCCGCCGGTTCGACGAACCGTACGATGTGGACGAACACGAGCTCGTCGTGATGGGTCCCGGTCCGGGCGACCCGACCGACCTCGCCGACCCGAAGATCGCCGCGCTGCGCACCACGATCGGCCGGCTGCTCGACGAGGACCGCCCGTTCCTCGCGGTCTGCCTGAGTCACCAGACGCTCTGCGCGCTGCTCGGGCTCGAGCTGGTCCGCCGCGCGGTGCCCAACCAGGGGCTGCAGAAGGAGATCGACCTGTTCGGCCGGCGCACCCGGGTCGGCTTCTACAACACGTTCGCCGGCCACAGCGACACCGACCTGCTGGCCGGTGGCATCGAGGTCTGCCGCGACCGGGAGTCCGGCGAGATCCACGCGCTGCGCGCGGCGAGCTTCCACTCCATGCAGTTCCACGCCGAGTCGGTGCTGACCGCCGACGGGGTGGCGATCCTGCGCGACGCGCTCACCGGCCTGCTGCGCCCGGCCGCCTCACCGCGGCTCGCGGCCTGACACCAGGTCCACGATGCCCAGCCAGTCGTCGGGCGCGGTGTCGCCGCGCCAGGCGACGTGCTGGTCCGGCCGGACGAGCACGAGGTCGCGCTCCCAGACGGCGCGGGCCGCGGGATCGTCGACCGGCAGGTACGTCACGGGCACGCCGTGGCGCACGGCCTCCTTCGCCGCCACCTCGCCCGCACCGGAGAAGTCCACGAGCGTGAACGCCGGGCCGAGCCGGTCGAACAGGGCCGTCCCGTCGGCCAGCCGCACCGACGGCGCGCGGCCGCCGGGCCAGGTTGTCGGCACGATCTCGTGCATGCGCCACGCCGGTTCCGGGCCGTCCTCGTGCGCGACCACCGGCGAGCGGGCGTACCGGTGGCCGAAGTGGATGCCGGTGTTCGCTATCTGGCCGGACTCCTCCTCGAGGAAGCCGGCGAGCTGCGCCCGGGACGCCCCCGCGGCGGCGAGGCCGCCGAACCGGCGCGCCACCTCCAGCAGGTTCGCGCACATCTCCCGGTTGAACACGGCGACCGGGCGGCGCTCGGCCTCGTAGCTGTCCAAAAGCGACTCGCCACCCCACCCGTGCAGCCGGGCGGCGAGCTTCCACCCCAGGTCCACCGCATCCGCCACGCCCGTGTTCGCGCCATGCCCGCCGAACGGGTAGTACCGGTGCGCCGCGTCGCCGGCGAGGAACACCGGGCCGGCCCGGTAGCGGTCGGCCACCGCCAGTGCGCCCTGCCAGCCGCTGACGCTGAGCACCTCGCCGACCTCGAGCCCGAAGCCGAGCTTGTCCCGCAGGACCCCGACCGGGTCGTCTACTTCGGACGCCTCGGTGTCCACCTGGAACGACGCGGTCCACAGGTCCCGCTCGTCGCGCGACACCAGCGTCACGCCGGTGGTGGTGCTCGTGACGAACGCGCGGCCGTGCGTGCGCAGCCGCGGGTCGGCCGAGCGGAAGTAGATCGAGCAGCGCTGGGTCGTGGGCGCGGCGACCGGCATGCCGACGCCGATGGCGCGGCGCACCGCGCTGCCCGCGCCGTCGCAGCCGACCAGGAACCGCGCCCGGATCGCGTGCCCGGCGCCGGTGCCGTCGGCGACCAGGGCCACGTCCCCGTCGATGCCCGTGCAGGTCAGGCCCTCGCGCAGGTCGACGAGCGGGTGGGCGCGGACCGCGTCGCGCAGCGTCTCCTCGAGCACGTTGCCCGGGATCCGCTGGTGGCTCTCGAGCGGGGCGCTGCCGTCGTTGACCGCCCGCGACCGGGCGGCCTTCTCGGCCGGCGACGGTCCGTACCAGACACTGATCGGCGGGTCGGCGGGACCGGTCGTCCACACGAAGTTGCCGGAGAGCGTCGGGTCCACGCAGCGGTCACGCACCCGTTCGGCCAGGCCGAGCCGCCGCAGCAGCTCCATCGTCCGGCCGTTCAGGTAGTCCATCTTGGGAAACAGCGGGGGCGCGGCCGACCGCTCCACGACGACGCTGGCGACGTCGTGGCGGGCCAGCTCGAGCGCGAGGACCGAGCCCACCGGTCCCGCCCCGACGATCAACACGTCGGTCAACACCTGTGCTCGCACCCGCCAAGGGTGGCCCGCGCTCGTCCCGGTGTCAGTGGACCGCCGACCCAACCGCGCGGGACGCCGGTCACGAATTCCCCGCCGCGCGGGACCCGCGACAGACGTGCGTGGGACGAGCCCGACCGACTCTCGAGTCATGGCTGTCCTTGTGCAGAAGTACGGCGGGAGCTCGCTCGCCACACTCGCGAAGGTGCGCCTGGTGGCGAACCGCGTGGCGCATGAGCACCGGGCGGGCCGGGCGACCGTGGTCGTCGTGTCCGCACGCGGGGACACCACCGACGACCTGCTGCGCCTGGCCTGCGAGGTCCACCCGGACGTCCAGACCGACGCCGAGAGCGCGACCGCCCGCGAGGTCGACCAGCTGCTGGTCACCGGCGAGGCCGCGGCCGCGGCACAGCTCGCCCTCGCGCTGCTGCGCATCGGCGTGCCCGCGGTGTCGCTCACCGGGCCGCAGGCCGGCATCCGGGTGACCGGCCGGCACGGCGCCGCGGTGATCGACTCGATCGACCCGGCCCGCGTGCTGGGCCTGCTCGACGCGGGCAACGTCGTCGTCATCGGCGGCTTCCACGGCAGCACCGTGGACGGCGACGTGGCCACGCTCGGCCGCGGCGGCTCGGACACCACCGCCGTCGCCGTGGCCGCCGCGCTCGGCGCCGAGCAGTGCGAGATCTTCACCGACGTCGACGGCGTCTACACCGCGGACCCGCGGATCGTGCCCGGCGCGCGGAAGGTGGCGACCGTCGATCCCGGGGTCATGGCCGAGCTGGCGTTCGCGGGCGCGGGCGTGCTGCACAGCCGGGCGGTCGAGCTGGCCGCGATGAAGGACGTCGTCCTGCACGTGCGCAACTCCGCCGGCCACGAGCTCGGCACCGCGGTGCTGAACACGGGCGCCGACGGTCCACTCGAGACGAGCGGCGCGGTCGTGGCGGTCACGCACGACCGCGACGTGGCGCGGATCCTCGTGCAGGCACGCGGCGGTACCGACCTCGCCACCGAGGTCCTGGCGATCCTCGCGCGGCACTCGGTGCCGGTCGACCTGATCGCCCGGTCGGGCCCGCACGAGGACGAGTTCCGCATGGGCTTCACGATCCGCCGCAGCGACGTCGCCGAGGTCCGGCAGGCGCTGGAGGCGGCCGCCGGCACGCGCGACGGGTCGGTCCGGGTGGACGAGAACGTCACCAAGGTGTCGCTGATCGGCACCGGGTTGCTCAGCCGCCCCACCTACATCGCCCGCATGACCGCCGCTCTCTCCGCCGCCGGCATCCCGACGAGCTGGGTGTTCACCTCGCAGCTGCGTGCCTCGGTGACCGTGCCGGCCGACCGCGCGCTCGACGCGGTGACCCTGCTGCACGACGAGTTCGGCATCGGACAGGACACCGGAAAGGACGCCACCCCCGACCTACGCCGGCCGGCCTGAGAGGACACCACGTGACGGCCAACCACTTCGCCCGCGACGTGCGCACGCGACGCCTGTACCGCTACGGCGGCGACGGGCTCGTCGTCGTCCCGCTGGACCACACGATCAGCGACGGCCCGGTGATTCCCGGGCGCATCGACGCGCTCGTCGGCAAGCTCGCCGGCAACGGCGTCGACGCGATCGTGCTGCACAAGGGCGGCGTCCGGCACGTGCAGCCGCGCTGGTTCACCGAGCTGTCGCTGGTGATCCACCTGTCGGCGAGCACCGTGCACGCGCCCGACCCGGACGCCAAGTACCTCGTGAGCGGGGTGGCCGAGGCGCTGCGGCTCGGCGCGGACGCGATCAGCGTGCACGTGAACATCGGCTCGGCCGGCGAGCGGGAGCAGATCGCCGACCTCGGCGCGGTGGCGGACGCCTGCGACCGCTGGAACGTCCCGCTGCTCGCGATGATGTACCCGCGCGGGCCGCGGATCGCGAACCCGCGGGACCCGGAGCTCGTCGCGCACGCGGCCACGCTCGCCATGGACCTCGGCGCGGACGTCGTCAAGGTGCCCTTCGCCGGCACCGCCGCCGAGATGGCGGACGTGGTCCGCGCCTGCCCGGTCCCCCTCATCGTGGCCGGCGGCCCGGCCGCGGCCACCGACGACGAGGTGCTCGCCTACGTGGCGGAGGCGCTGCGCGGTGGCGTGGCCGGCGTCGCCATGGGCCGCAAGATCTTCCAGGCGGACGACCCGGGGCGCCTCGCCCGCCGGGTCGCGCAGCTCGTCCACAAGCAGCCCACTATCGAAGGAGTGGCGGCGTGAAACTCTGTTGGCTGGACGTACGGGCCACCGGCCCGGCAAAGCAAGCGATCATCGAAGAGGCCGTGCACCAGCGCATCGACGCCATCGTCGCCGACGATGCCGCCGATTTCGCGGGCCTGCCCCCGACCGTGAAGAAGGTCCTGCTGCTCGCCGGGCGCGAGCTGCCGGGCGACTTCGCCGGCGCCGACGTGGTGATCGTCGGCGACGAGCACCCGAGCACGGCCGAGCTCTCGCTCGTCCACCCGGACGTCGAGTTCGGCCGGTTCGTCGAGATCATCGACAAGGACACGCTCGACGTGGCCTGCCAGGCCGCGGCGACCGAGCGGTGGAGCGTGCTGCTCTTCCGCGACCCCACGAAGATCCCGCTGGAGATCGTGCTGGCCGCGGCCGCGCGCGCGGAGGGCAGCAACATCACGGTCGCCGGCGACATCGAGGAGGCCGAGATCATCTTCGGCGTGCTCGAGCACGGCTCGGACGGCGTGATGCTGGCCCCCGCGGCCGTCGGCGACGCGACCGGGCTCAAGACGGCGGCCCTGGCCGAGCCCGGCAACCTGGAGCTCGTCGAGCTCGAGGTCGTCGAGACCGCCCACGTCGGCATGGGCGAGCGGGCCTGTGTGGACACGTGCACGCACTTCCGCGAGGACGAGGGCATCCTGGTCGGCTCGCACTCCAAGGGCATGATCCTCTGCGTCAGCGAGACGCACCCGCTGCCGTACATGCCGACGCGGCCGTTCCGGGTCAACGCCGGCGCGATCCACTCGTACACGGTGTCGGCGGCCGGGCGGACCAACTACCTGAGCGAGCTGCAGTCCGGCAGCAAGGTGCTGGCCGTGGACGTGAAGGGCCAGACCCGGATCGTCACCGTGGGCCGGGTGAAGATCGAGTCGCGGCCGCTGATCTCGATCACCGCGGAGGCGCCGAACGGCGTGCGCGTCAACCTGATCCTGCAGGACGACTGGCACGTGCGGGTGCTGGGTCCGGGCGGCGTGGTGCTCAACAGCACCGAGCTGAAGCCGGGCGACAAGGTGCTCGGCCACCTGCCGACCGAGGACCGGCACGTCGGCTACCCGATCAACGAGTTCTGCCTGGAGAAGTAGCCGGATGGCGGCGCAGCCGATCTTCGACGCGCACAGCCGGCTCGCCCGCGGACCCGACCCGCGTGGCCGGATGCTGTCCACGATGGACGAGCACGGCATCCGGCACGCGGTCGTGTCCGGCGGCGGGGTCCTGGACCTCGACACGCTGGCCCGGCAGATCGTGCACGGCGGGGGCACCACGGCCGACGCGGACAACGACGCGGTGCTGGCCGTGTGTGCCGCGTCGGACGGGCGGCTGCTGCCGTCGTTCTTCGTCAACCCGCACGGCGACCCGGCGGACTACCTCGCGCGGGCCGCCGGGTTCGTGGCCGTGGAGATCTCCCCCGCCATCCACGGCGTGCCGCTGTCCGACCGGCGGATCGCTGCCTTCGTCGAGGCGGCGATCATCGCCGGGCACCCGGTGTACACGGTGTGCCTGCCCCGCCCCGGCGACACGGTGGCCGACCTCGTCGGCCTGGCCCGCCGGTTCCCCTCGGCGACGTTCGTCCTCGGCCACCTCGGCACGCACCTGATCGACAGCTACGCGATCGACCTCGTGTCCGAAGTGGACAATGTGTTCGTGGAGACGTCCGGTGGGTTCACGGTCGCGCTGCGCGTCGCGCTGGAGCGGCTCGGCCCCGGCCGGCTGCTGTTCGGCACCGAGTCACCGCACCAACACCCGGCCGTCGAGCTGGCGAAATACGCCGCCCTGGACCTGCCCGCGGCCGCCTGGCGGCGGATAGCCTGGGAGAACGCCCACCGCCTCTTCGCCGCGGGCTGACCGCGACCTCGGTACCACCCCGCTTGAGCCGTTCCGGTGAACAACCACATCCCTCCGCTGCCGTAGCTCGCGAACCGGTCGAGACCGTGTCGGGAAATCACCGACGGTAAGCGCGCACCGCTAAGGTCGAGACATCAGCGGTTCCCACTAGCGCGCGCATCGTTCGTGCGGCTGCGGAGGCGAAACGACAATGACGACAACTCGGTCCACCCAGGCAGCGGTGACGCGGTCCGGCCCGGGTCTGCTCATTCCGGCCGTCACCACCGTCGCCCTTTTCGCGGTAAGCCTGATCATCGGGGTGGCCTTCACCGGAAACGTGTACGCCAACCCGTTCGGCGACGGAAACGACATACAGCAGTACTTCGCCGACAACGCGACGGCGGTCCGGTGGGTGGCGTTCTTCCAGCTCGGCTCCGCGATCACGCTCGCCGAGTTCACCGCCGCGGCGTGGTCGCGGCTGCGTGAGTTCAGCGCGAAGATCACCGACGGCGTCGCCGTCGGCACGATCGGCGGCACGATCGCGGCGCTGTTCCTCGCGCTCAACTCGATCCTCCAGTGGACGCTCACGCAGGCGTCGGTCACCGGCGACCAGCCGTTGGTGCGGGCGATGAACTTCCTGTTCTTCGGGCTCGGCGGCCCGGCACACGTCGCCGGCCTCGGCCTCATGGTGCTCGGGTTCGGCGTGACCAGCATGGTGCTCGGGATCGTGCCGCGCTGGTTCGGCATCGCGAGCATCGTGGTCTGCGTGCTCTGCGAGCTGTCGACGATCACGGTGCTCACCGAGGCCGCGTCGCCGTTCATCCCGCTCGGCCGGTTCACCGCGCTGATCTGGATCATCGTGGCCGCGGTCATGCTACGCCGCGCCCGCCCGGCCGCCTGACGAATTCGACATCGGACCACCCGGCACCGCCGGGTGGTCCTCTTTCCGCCCCGATCGCGGAGAATTTCCCGTTTCGCCGTGGACCTGCGACCCGTGGCACTGGGACCGCTTGCGGTGAGGCTTGAGCTGACATCAAGTCGTCCCCTGTCCGCCCGGCGAAAGGCGAGACCGCCGTGTCAACGAAAGCACCGACATATACCCCGGACACACTGAATCCGGCGAAGACGCGGTTACCGTCGCTGACCGGTCTCCGCTGGGTCGCGGCGTTGACGATCTTCATCGTCCACTCGACGATGCTGTACAACGCCTACGACCCGGCGGTTCCGGTGAGCCTGTGGGGTGACCAGAGCGTCGCCCAGGGCATCAACGACTTCATGGTGCCCTTCGGGTTCGTCTGCCTGTCCTTCTTCTTCATCCTGAGCGGCTTCGTCCTCAACTGGACGGTCGACATGAAGGAGAAGGCGCGGACGATCTGGCGGCGCCGTATCGCGAAGCTGTTCCCCAACCACATCGTCACGTGGGCCGTCTGCATGGTCCTGTTCGCGGCGGCGACCGTGCCGACCTACTCGTGGCTGCCCAACCTGTTCCTGCTGCACTCCTGGTCGCCGGACCCCGACGTCCAGTCGGGCGTGAACTTCCCGGTCTGGTCGCTGTGCTCGGAGCTGCTCTTCTACCTGCTGTTCCCGTTCCTCATCAAGCCGATCCGGCGGATCGCGCAGCACCGCCTGTGGTGGTGGGCCGGCTCCATGGCGATCGGCATCGTGGTGTTCAACCTGATCACGCTCTACCTGATCAACGACGCGAACCCCACGCCGGTGATCCCGCTGTCGCTCGACCAGATCTGGTTCTCCTACAAGTTCCCGGTCGGGCGCATGTTCGAGTTCGTGCTCGGCATGATCATGGCCCGGATCGTGCAGGCCGGCATGTTCCCGCGGATCAAGGCCGGCTGGGTGGCGCTGCTGTACCTGGCGGGTTTGGTCGCGGCGTCCTTCATCCCGGCGCCGTGGCAGTTCAGCCTCGTCACGCTGGTGCCGAACGCCGTCGTCATCGCCGCCGTGGCGCAGTCGGACGTGCGCGGGAACCGCAACTTCCTGTCCAGCAAGCCGATGATCTTCCTCGGCAACATCTCGTTCGCCTTCTTCGTGGTCCAGGCGCCGCTCGTGGTGTGGGGCCGCACGCAGCTCACCGGCACGTTCAGCACGCCGGTGGCCACGCTGCTGTGGTTCGCCGAGCTCGGCGCGACGATCCTCGTCGCCTGGGTGCTCTACAGCGTCGTGGAGATGCCGGTGATGAAGCACTGGAGCCGCAAGAAGCGGCCCGTCACCACTCTGCCCGAGGCCCGGACGGAGCGGTCGGCGGCCGAGAGCGAACTCGTCGCCTGATCACTATCCGGAAGGACTGCCATGACGGAATCCGGCACCGAGCCGAAGCTGCTCGACCTGCTGTTCGACCGCGACAGGTACCGGGAGCTGCGTGACTCGGGACCGGTCACCAAGGTGCGCCACTTCAACGGCTCACCTGCGTGGCTGGTCACCCGCCACGAGGACGTCATGGCAGTCCTCGCCGACCCACGGGTGAGCAGCAACCCCGCTCACCAGACCCGGATCGACACCACGGCCGCACCCGGGCTGCCGCCGGAGTACCTGCGCTACCTGGGCCGGTCGGTGTCCATGATGGACCCGCCGGACCACACCCGGGTGCGCCGCCTGGTGTCGAAGGTCTTCACCGCGCGCCGCGTCCAAGAGCTGCGGCCGCGCGTCCAGCGGCTCACCGACGACCTGCTCGACGACCTCGAGCAGGCGGGTGAGCTGGACCTGCTCGAGCGCTTCGCGTACCCGCTGCCGTTCGCGGTGATCAGCGAGCTGCTCGGCGTGCCCGAGGAGTTCCGCGCGCCGTGGCGCGCGGCGCTCGAGGGCATGATGTGGGGCGCGTGGGAGCAGATCGCTCCCGGCGCGCAGACGATGGTCGACTACGCCGTCCGGCTCGTCCACCTGCGACGCGACGAGCCGGGCGACGACCTCACCTCGGCGCTCGTGCGCGCCCGGGACGCCGACGGGGACCAGCTCGACGACGACGAGCTGATCTCGCTGGTGATCACGATTCTGAACGCGGGTCACGAGACGAGCGCGCAGCTCATCGCGAACGGCACGTTCGCCCTGCTCTCCCACCCCGACCAGCTGGCGCTGCTGCGGGCGAACCCCAAGCTGCTGCCGTCGGCGATCGAGGAGATGCTGCGCTACTGGGGCGCCGCCGAGCTCGCCGCGCTGCGCTTTCCGACCGAGCCGATCGAGGTCGGCGGTGTCCGCATCGAGGCGGGCGAGGTCGTGCAGCTGTTGTGGGGCGCGGCGAACCGGGACGAGGCCAGGTTCGCCGATCCGGAGAAGTTCGACATAACGCGCAAGCAGAATCTACATGTTTCTTTCGGGCACGGAATCCACTATTGTCTCGGCGCCGCGTTGGCGCGAATGGAAGGTTCCGTCGCATTGAGTACGTTGTTGCAAAGGTATCCGGAGCTGTCACTTGCGGCACCCGCTGAGCAAATCGCCTGGAAGCGTGGCTTTCCTCGCGGCATCAACCGTTTGGAGGCTTTGCCCATCCGGTTCGGTGCGCGCAGGATCGACAGGGCCGCGGCTTGATCCGCGCCTCTCGGAGGAATTTCGAGAACCGGTCGGGACCGGCTCGAGACCCGCTCAAGAACGGCCTAACGCGCGTCCGGATGCACCTACGCTCGATTTGACTACCGTCCGTCCCGACATTGTGACAAAACGGAGCTCAATCCCATGACCTCGACCGACAGCCGCTCAGGCCACGGAGGCACCGCCGCCCAGACGGCGATCCCGGTGTCGAAGCGCTGGTTCGCCCTCGCCGTACTGGCCCTCGCCCAGCTCATGATCGGTCTCGATGCGACGATCATGAACATCGCTTTGCCGTCCGCGCAAGCGGATCTGCACGCCGCGGACGCCGACCGGGCGTGGGTGATCACCGCGTACACGCTCGCGCTCGCCGGGCTGCTGATGGTCGGCGGGCGGATCGCGGACTACCTGGGTCGCAAGCGTGCGTTCCTGATCGGCCTGGCCGGCTTCTGCGTCGCGTCGGCCGTCGGCGGTGCGGCGGCGAGCTTCGGCATGCTCGTGGCCGGCCGTGCGCTGCAGGGCGCGTTCGCGGCGGTCCTCACGCCGGCCGTGCTGTCGCTGCTGACCGTGACGTTCACCGAACCGAAGGAGCGGGCCAAGGCGTTCGCCGTGTACGGCGCCATCGCGAGCGGTGGTGGCGCGGTCGGCCTGCTGCTCGGTGGTTTCCTCACCGAGCACGCGTCGTGGCGCTGGACCCTGTACGTCAACGTGCTCATCGGCCTCGCGGTCGGCATCGCCGGCGCGCTGATCTTCGTCGGCACGGAGTCGGGCAGCCGGGCCCGGTTCGACATTCCGGGCGTGCTGCTGGTGTCCGGCGGTCTGGTGGCCGTCGTGTACGCGTGCAGCGAGGCCGTCACCGCGACGTGGAGCTCGACCGAGGTGATCACGCTGCTGATCACCTCGGCGGTGCTGCTCGCCGGGTTCGTGCTGTGGGAGTCGCGCGCGGCGCAGCCGTTGCTGCCGTTGCGGGTGCTCAAGGACCGCAACCGGGTCGGCCCGTGCATCGCGTCGGGCCTCGCGGTGGTCGGCATGTTCGGCATGTTCCTGCTGCTGACCTACTACTTCCAGGTGGTCCTCGGGTACTCGCCGGTGATGGCGGGCCTCGCGTTCCTGCCGATGGTGATCGGCATCGCGGTGAGCGCGTTCTTCATCGCGAGCCCGCTGCTGCCGAAGGTCCCGCCGCGGTTCCTGATCGCGCCGGGCCTGGTCGTGGCCGCGGTCGGCCTGTGGCTGCTGACGTTCCTGACGGTCGACAGCGGCTTCGTGGCCTACACGCTGCCCGCGGAGGTCCTCATCGGACTCGGGCTGGGCGTGGTGATCACGCCGGGCTTCTCGGTCGCGACACAGAACGTCGACCGGCGCGACGCGGGTGTCGTGTCGGCGCTGGTGAGCACGGCGCAGCAGATCGGCGGCTCGGTGGGCACCGCCCTGCTGAACACGATCGCCGCGAGCGCGACGGTGGCCTACCTGGCCACCCACGACCCGGCGGACGAGAAGCCGGCCCTGGTCCACGGCTACACGACGGCCACGGCCTGGGCGGCCGGCATCCTGCTGGTGGCCGCGGTACTGGCCGCCATCCTCATCAACGCCCCGAAGCCGGCCCCACGCCCGCAGGGCTGAGCGTTCACGACGAGAGTGGCGGGGCCGGCCACCGC
>NZ_DATBKY010000154.1:0-60239 GCF_036555685.1 Actinophytocola sp.
GGGAGCGGACCGGGAAGGACACCACGTCTCCTCGAGCCCTGGCCCACCCGGGGCTGGGGGCCGGCGTCCGTGGGCTCGACGGAGCGGCACCGGCGCGGGGGACGTCGCCGGCACCGGTCTTGGTGCGCGAAGGTGAATCGGTGGAAGCGCATCCGTGCAACGCGTCGGATCGCAAAGATTTCGAATACCGACGACCGGGGCAGCGGCGCTGGGCCGAACGGCCTAGGGCGCCCGCGTTGCCTAGGACTTCGCCGAGAACTTCGCTTCGGGAGTCGCTGCAGGAGTCGTCGCTGGGGTCGTCTTCGGGGTCGCCTTGGCGGGCGCGCCCGGGCCGGTCACCTGGTCGTGCCCGTGCGGCTTCTGGACCTTCTTCTTGTGCAGCTGGGTCTTCTCGGGGGCGGGCGCTAGCCCGCCCCCCTGGTCGTCGTCGCCGTTGTCGCCGTTGCCGTTCCTGCTTCCGTTGTCGGCACCGTTTCCGTTGTCGTTCCCCTTGTCGTTCCCTTTGTCCTGGCCGTTGTCGTTGCCCTTGCCAGGGGCCGGGTGGGAACCGCGCGGCGCGGAGTTCTTCGGGGCCTTGGGTCCGTTGCCCGGGTCGAGCGGCGGGGGCTCGACGCCGAGACTCGCGGTCGGCTTGCCGGCGGCCGGCGTGTCCTTGCTCCGGGGGTCGGGCGGCAGCGCGCTGCGCATCTTCGCGATGTCGGCGCGCAGCCGGTCCGCCGAGTCGGGATCGTCGACCTTGTCAGCAAGGTCGTCGGCGGCCGCGAGCAGCTGCTTGGCTTCGTCGTAGCGGCCGTCGTCGGCGGCCGTGCGGGCGTCGGCGACCGCGCGGTTGGCGTTGTCGAGCGCGATGCGCGACTGCGCCATGTCGCCGTACACGATCCGCGTGACCGGCCACAGTGGACTGTCCGGGTTGGCGTACGCCGCCGCGGTCATCACGCCGCCGCTGAGCATGGCGACCGAGGCGGCGATCCCGACCGAGGCGCGGGCGGCGCGGCGTTTAGCACGTCGACGCGGCGGGCCGGTGACGGCGTCCAGCAGCCGCGAGTCGGGCGGACCGACGATCGGGAGGCCGAGCCGCCAGGCGGACAACATCGCCTCGATGTCGCCTTCATCGCGCGGCCGGATCCGCTCGCCGCGCCCGATCCGGTCGAGCAGACGGTCGTCGTTGCGCACGGTGCGCAGGTCCGGATCGATCATGCGACCACCTCGTCGGCCGTATGCGCGCGGGCCCAGCTGCGCAAGCGGGCCATCGCGCGGGACTGCGCCATGCGGACCGCGGCCGGGCTCTTGCCGATGACCGCACCGACCTCCTCGGCGGAGAGCCCGGCGGCGACGCGCAGCACGATGATCTCGCGCTGGGAGTCGGTGAGGTCGTCGAGCAGCGGAAGCAGGCGGCGGGACATATCTGCGGTGACCGCTTTGTCTGCGGGGTCCCAGCCGTCGTCGATGGGCTCGGGGATGGTGTCGATGGGGCGTGTCGGGGCGGTCGCGGCAAGCCGGTGCGCGTCGGCGACCTTGAAGGAGGCGATGCGGTAGACGAACGCCGTGAAGGGCAGCCCGCGTTCCTCGTACCGGGGGAGTGCCTCGAAGACCGCGAGGCAGACGTCCTGAGCGACGTCGTCCGGCGTCTGGTCCCCGCGGCCCAGTGAGCCGAGATGTGCCCAGCAATATCGCAGCACGCCGGGCCGGATCCGTTCCAGCAACTCGGCGGCCGCCGCGGGGTCACCCCGTCTTGCGCGCCGCGCGAGCTCGTTGTCGCGCGTCACCACCTCCCCAGCCTAACCATGATCACCGTGGTTCACGTAACGGTGGCGCGCCCGGCGCGGCGCACCCGCGGCCCGCGATACGGTCGGCGGCGTGAGCACCGACCCGCAGCACCCGTACAGCCCCGCCGTCATCGCCGCCGGCCTCGTGTTCGTGTCCGGCTCGTTGCCGGTTCGGCCGGACGGAACGGTGGTCTGCGGTGGCCGGGCGGCGGTGGACGCCGCGCTCGAGTCGATGAAGCAGCGGATGGCCACGGTCGGCGCGCGGCTCGAGGACGTGGTGAAGCTGACGTACTTCGTCACGGATCTGAGCCTGCGCGACGCCGCGAACGAGCAGTACCTCGAGCTGTGGCCGGAGCCGCGGCCGGCCCGGACGGTGGTCGGCGTGGCGGCGCTGCCGCGGGGGTGCGAGGTCGAGATCGACGCGGTCGTGAAGGCGCCCTAGCTGATCTCCTCGCTGATCTCGTCGCTCAGCTCCTCGCTGATCGCCTTGCCGACGAGGTCGACCGCGCTGCGGGCCGGGTCGCGGGCGGCGCTGTTGTAGACCTGCTCGGTGGTGTCGACGCTGGTGTGCCCCACGTCGGCCTGGACGTGGACGAGCTGGGCGCCCGCCTCGACCGCGGTGGTCACGTAGAAGTGGCGCAGCGCGTGCGGGTGCAGGGTGTCGGCGAGGTCCGGGTCGCCGGTTGCCCTGGCGAGCCTGCGCAGCAGCTGCCAGACCGACTGGCGGGTGAGGCGGTTGCCGGTGCGGGTCACGAGCAGGGGCGTGCTGGTGCCGCGCGCGCCGCGGCGGGCGGGCAGGGTCGTGGGTTCGGTCAGGTAGCCGGCGAGGGCGCGTTCCGCGGCCGCGTGCAGGTAGACGACTCGCGTCTTGCCACCCTTGCCGGCGACGCGCAGGGCCCGGCGGCCACGGGTGACGTGCAGGTCGGCGCGGTCGAGGTCGCAGAGCTCGCTGACGCGCAGGCCGAGGGTGAACAGGGCGACGACGGCGGTGGCGCGGGCGGTGTCGGTCGGGCCGGCGCCACGGCGGGGCCGGGCGGCGGCGGCGTGCAGGGCGCGGACCTGCGCGCGGGTGAGGACGATCGTCGAGCTGGTGTTGCCCGTGGGCCTGGCGAGGCCGAGCCTTCGCCGGTTGAGGGCGGCCGGGTTGCCGGCGGTGAGGCCGGTGTCGGCGAGGTGGCTGTAGAGGGCCTTGACGGTGGCCAGCATGCGGTCGCGGGTGGCGACGGCGGCGCCGGCCTGGTCGAGGTGCTGGAGCCAGGTCTTGACGTGTGCGGAGGTCGCGGCGCGGGGGTCGGTGCCGTGGGTGGCGCACCAGCGGAACCAGTGCAGCTGCCGGAAGCGGCCGCGGGGTGCCGGTGGTGGGCCCTGCTTCGCCGGGCCCGGTTGGAGCGTGGCCGCGTACCGGGCGGCGGCGGCGCGCCAGTTCTCGTCGCGGATGTCGAGCCAGTCCTGGAGGTCGGCGCGGCTCGTGGGTAGGCCGAGTCCTTCGGCGTAGGTGCGGCGGGTGCTCCGGTTGCCGTAGCCGCCGAGCCAGTCGGCGATCGCGTTGAGCAGTCCCGCCGGGTCGTCCACCGACGGCCACGGGTCCGGGTGTCTGGCCAGCTGCGTCACGCCGCTCAGCTTAGCTACAAAAGCTCACTTCTGTAGCGCAAGTATGTTGTAGATATCGAATCTCTAACTTGTGTTAGCGGATACTCAACCCACTAGTAGGGTCCTAGATCATGGAAGATGCGGTGGAAGCGGACATTTCGGGCCTCTGTGGGTTCAGCCGGTGCCGGGCTCCGCTGCCCGCGCCCGGGCCGAAGGGCGGGCGGCCGTTCGCCTACTGCCCGGACCGCTCCTGGCCTGGTGGCAAGACGTGCAAGCAGTTGGCCGCGGCCCAGGAGGCGCTGGCCGAGGCGCTGGGGGAGGCCGGCAGCACGGAGGTCGTGTCCGCGACCACGACGTTCACTGCGGCCGCCGAACAGGTGACCGGCCCGCTCACGTCGTTGCTGTCCGCGGCGGAGAGCCTGCGTGGCACGCTCGCCGAGGAGGTCTCGGCCGCGACCGCCCGCGCGGAGCGGGCCGAGGCCGCGGCGGCCACCGAGCGAGGCCTGCGCGAGGCGGCCGAGTCGGCGGCGGCCGAGACCCGCGCCACCGCCGAGACGACTGTCCGTGAGACCCGGGCCGCGGCGGACGCCGCGATTCAGGAGGCCCGGTCGAACGCCACGTCGGAGATCCACCTGGCGCGAGCGGCCGCCGAGGCCGACGTGCAGCTGGCCCGGACCTCGGCGGAGACGGAGATCGAGCGGATCCGCGAGGATGCGGAGGCCAGGATCCAGGAGGCCCGCGAGTCCGCGGCGGCCGAGATCCAGCGCATGCGCGACGAGGCGGACCTGAAGGTGCTCGAGGCGCGCGACGCCGTGGAGGCGGCCGAGTCGCAGACCGAGCGCCACCGCTTGGACCGCGACCGCGCGAGGGCCGAAGCCCGCGCGGCCCGCGAGGCGGCCACCCGCTCCGACCTGGCCAAGGCGCGAGCCGAAGGCAGCGCGGCGGCGGAACGCGACCGCGCCGAGGCCGCCACCCAGACGCTGGCCACCGTGACGGCCGACCGGGACGCCGCCCGGGCGACCGAAGCCCACCTACGCGAGGAACTAGCCGAGGCGAGAGCCAAGCTGGACACCCACGCCACCCACCTGGCGAAGGCCGCCGCGGACCTCACCACGACCACCCAACGGGCCGACACCCACGAACGCCGCCTCGCCTCGCTGCGCACCGCCCTGCTCGACGACAGCGCGGAGGACCTCCGCACCCGGCTACTGGCCGTCCTGCTGGACCGGTCCTCAGTGGACCAGGCGTAGGCGAGGGCGCTGGTCGGAGAGGCCGACCAGCTCGCGGAGGCGGGGGAGTCCGATGTGGAGGGATGCGGCCAGCCGGGGGAGCGGTAGGCCGTGCTCGGCGGCCAGGTCGACCGCGCGGCGGAGTAGGGCCGGCTGCTCGCCCGGGTAGTCCGAGGTCACCGGCTCCTCGGTACGCCAGCCCAGCGCGGTCAGCGTGGCCATCGTGCGGCGGACGGTCGACTCGGCGTACACGCCCAGGTCCTTGCCCCGGTACACGAGCGCCGCCACCGACACGCCGTAGCCGTCGGCCAGCTCCTTCAGCGCCGGCACGGACACCGGGGCCGGTAGCAGCGGCCGGACCTCCGCGGCCGGCATCAGGAACTCCGCCGCGAACGCGTTCGCCTGCCGTTCGTGGGTGGGGGAGCCGGGCGAGGGGTCCGGATGGAGCAGCAGGTGGCCCAGCTCGTGCGCGACGGAGAACCGGCGGCGCATCGGGTTTCCCTTGTCCGACAGGGCAATCATGGGCCGGCCGTGCAGTGCGGAGGAGAACGCGTCGATCGTCGTCGCGTCCACCGACGGGAGGCGGGCCACGACGATCCCGCGCGCCTCCAGGTTCCGTACCAGGTGCGCGACCGGCCCCGGACCGAGGTCCCACGCCTTGCGCACCGTCTGCGCCGTCCGCGCGACCGAGCCGTGCGGGATCCCCAGCGGCAGGCCGAGGTCGACCGGCGGCAGCTCGATCACCTGGTCCAGCGCGTCGGTGATCTCCCACAGCAGCTCCACGTGCGCGAGCGCCTGCTGCCGCTGGACGGCGGTCGTCGCGCGCAGGGAGCGGAAGTGTGCCTGCGTCGTGTCCAGCCGCAGCTGCGGCCGCCCCACGCCGAAGAACCCCACCGGCATGTCCAGCGCGACCGCGCACCGGGCGAGGGTCGCCGCGCTCGGCCGGGACTGGCCAAGCTCGTACTGCGACACCGCGGCCGCCGTCCGCTCGATCAGCGACGCCAGCTCGCGCTTGCGCAGCCCCGCCAGCTCCCGGGCCATCGTCAGCCGCGCGGGAGCGAATGCTCGCGCGACGGCGGCGGCACTCGACGACACGACGACCCTCCCGCATGGACTGGAAGCGAACATGCGCCATCGTCGCCGAGCACTCAGCGTGGCGCGAACCGGGTGATCTGCGACTACTCCGAGGCGGCCGGCGCCTCGCTCCGTGGTCGCAGGGGCAACGTCGGCTGGGTGGCGGGACCGAACGCGTCCTCCGCACGCGGTACCGGTACCGCGGTACCGGCCAGCAGCTCGCGCAGGTTCACGCACCAGTCCCACTCGATGTGGTTGTCGTCGGAGAGCATGCCCTGACCGGCCCACAGTCCGGTGAGGCCGAGCGCCTCCGTGCCGTGCCACGGCAGGAAGAGCAGCTCGCGCCCGGACAGCCAGGCCTCGCGCCTGCTGATCAGCCCCTCGTGGTCGCCCGCGCCGAACAGCTCGCGACGCAGGTCGCTCGCGTCGCCCAGGGAGCCGTCCGGTCCGGCCGGCATCAGCAGCTGGTACATGCCGACCCGCGGCAGTTTGAGGAGCACCGACTGGAACGCGGCGTCGACCTCGAGGCCCGGCAGCTCGCCGGTGAGCGAGCCGGCCGTGCCCCGCAGGAACTGGTAGCGGTCCGTGCCGAAGCTGGTGTTGTTGCGCCAGCTGCCGCGCGGACCGGTGCGCCCCGGCTGGAAGCTCGCGGCCGCGTCGTGCGCGTCCTGCAGCCAGGCGCTGATCGTCGCGACGAAGTCGGTCGCCGGCAGCGGGTGGAGCAGCGTCGTGAGCCGCTCCACGTCCCGCGGATCGTTCGACACGTGCCGCTCCTCTTGATCGCCGGGCCCGTCAGGTGATCGCGCACTTGATTTTGGCACCGGAATCCGCCACGCCGGGGGAGGCGGGGAGGGCGTGTCGGCTCAGACCGGAACGGTCACCATCGTCTTGCCGTCGGTGGTGACCACCTCGACGGACTTGACCGTCGACGGGTCCACCAGCGCCGTGCCGTCCAGCGCCGTGCCCTCGGCCTCGCCGACCTTCGACACGCGCCAGCTGCCGGCCAGCACCGGCTCGCCGACCTTCGGGACGACCCGCAGCTCGCAGTTCAGGCCGGCCTGGATGCCGCTGACGTCCGCGTGCAGCGAGACCCAGCCCATCTTCGGGACGAGCGTCACCGCCATCGTCGCGCCGGTGCCCGAGTCGGTCGCCCGCGCCTGCCTGGCGTTCTCGGGCACGGTCGTCGTGGGGCCGCCGGCCACCTGCTGCGGCGCGGTCTGCCGGCCGATCAGGACGCCGCCGCCGAGCGCCACCGCGAGCGCCACCGCCGCCGCGACCGTGATCATCGCCGGGCCCAGGCGGCTGCGCCGCTCCGGTCCGGGCGACTCGGCGCGGGCGCGCCGCAACGTCTTCTGCAGCAACAGGTCGCCGCCCGCGGGCGGGCCGTCGAGGAATGCCTCCGGCGGCACCTCGTCGAGAGCCAGCCGCAGGTTGGTGTACTCGCGGACCTCGAGCTGGCAGTCCGGGCAGCCGGCCACGTGGGCCTGCACCGCGTCCTGCTCCGCCGGATCCAGCCCGCCGAGGGCGTACGCGGCCAGCAGCGAGGGATCGTGCTCGACGGGGTGGTTCATCGCGCACCTCCCTTGGCTCCCTTGGCCTTCGCGCCCAGTGCCGTGCGCAACGCGCGGACCGCGTGATATGTCCTGGATTTCACGGTACCCGGGGCGATCTGCAGCGCAGCCGCCGTTTCGTTGACCGTGTGGCCTCTGTAGTACAGCTCGACGATCACCGCACGGTGCTCCGGGGTCAGCTGTTCGATGGCGCCGAGCACGGTGATCGTGTCGACCACCTCGTCGGCGTGGTCGCGTGCCGGCGTCGGGATGTCCACGGTCTGGTTGACCTCGGTCGGCCGCACCGCGCGGGCCCGTGCCCGGTCGGTGATGATGTTGCGGGCCACCGTGAGCAGCCAGCCCCGCACCGAGCCGATGCCGTGCTCGAGGTCGTCGGCGTGCTTCCAGGCGCGCAGCAGGGTCTCCTGCACCACGTCCTCGGCGGCCGCCCGGTCGTTCGTCAACCGGATCGCGTAGGCGAGCAGGCTGCGCCCGTGCTCCTCGTAGAGGGTGCGTATCAGGTCCTCACCGGGAACCTGTTCCGCACGAGCACGCCGCGCCTTCCTGCTTGGGATCGCCACGCTTGCCATCACCTGCCCGGAGGTCAGTTCACGAGGGTGCGCCGCAGCAGCCCGTGCGAACCAGGCCGGGCCTCGATCGACGAGCAGGGTACTGGACAGGGATGCCGTCACGACCATCCACACGAGCAGACGGTGCGAACGGTTCATTTCCGTTCCTAGCCCGCATGGGTGATCCTTCCGCCGAGAACCGTGGCGACGATCGGCATGTCGCGCAGCTCGTCCGGCGGCAGATCCCGCAGGTCACGCCCGGTGATGACGAGATCCGCGCGGTCGCCGACCGCCACCGTCGTCCGGCCGCCGGCGCTCGCCGCGAGCGCGGCCGGCAGCGGCAGGCTCTGCTCGGGGTGCCAGGGCTCGCGGCCGTCGTCGGTGCGGGTCACCGCGGACGCGATGCCGTCCCACGGGTCGAGCGGGGCGACCGGCGCGTCGGAGCCGAACTCCAGCCGGGTTCCGGCCTTGAGCAGGTCGGAGTAGGCGAACGCGCGGGCGGTGCGACCGGGCCAGAGCCGCTCGGCGACGTCGCGGTCGTCCGGCGCGTGGGCGGGCTGGACGCCGACGGTGACGCCGAGCTCGGCGAAGCGGGGCACGTCTTGGGACGCGATCAGCTGGGCGTGCTCGATACGTCGGTCGGCGACGTCGACGCCGGCGAGCGCGTCGAGCGCGATGCGGTTGGCCGCGTCGCCGATCGCGTGCAGGGCGGGGGAGATGCCGGCCGCCGCGGCGCGCTCCAGCAGGGCCGCCAGCTCCTCCTCGGTCACGAGCTGCTCGCCCGGGTACTCGTCGTCGGGGAAGTCGCCGGGGTAGGGATCGTGGCACAGCGCCGTGCGGGTGTTGAGCGAGCCGTCGATGAAGATCTTGAGCGGGCCGACGGTCAGCAGCCCGTCCGAGCCGGGGACCTCCGCGCCGGTGCGGTGGCCGCGCTCGATGGCCTTGTCGAGCACGAACCGCGCGATGACGCAGCGGATCCGGGTCGACGGCGGCCGGATCGCGAGCCGGCGTGTCCAGTCGGTGACCGTGTCGGCGTACTCGTAGTCGGCGATCGCGGTGACCCCGCGGGCGGCGGCCGCGTCGGTCGCGTCGAGTACCCACTTGTCGGACTCGGCCGGGTCGGGGGTCGGCAGGGCGGCGGTGGCCGCCATGGCGTCGTCCTCGATGAGCACACCGGTCGGGTGCTCGCGGCCGACGAGCGTGAGCGCCTCGGAGTTGAGCCACACGGCGTGTAAGTCGTTGCTGAACACCGCCACGGGCCGGTTCGGGAACGCGCGGTCGAGCAGGTCCTTGTGCGGCGGGACGCGCCAGAACGTCTCGTTGTAGTGCGCGCCGGCGAGCAGGCCGGTGTCGCCGGGCGGGCCCTGCGCGGCGACGAGCAGCTCGACGGCGTGCACGGCGGACCGCGCGCCGGCGACGGAGATCCGCTGCCGGATGCCGGCCCACTGCAGCATGTGCGCGTGCGCGTCGACGAGGCCGGGCAGCAGCGTGCCGCCCCGTCCTTCGATCACCTCGACGCCTTCGGGCAGCGCCTCGACGGGGTCGATCGCGGTCACGCGCCCGCCCTCGACGCGCACGTTCGCCCGCCGCCCGGTGAGCCCGATGGAGACGTCGCGAAGCAGAAGTGGCTTGTGCATCCGCGCCAACCTACCGCTCGCGGTCCGACCACGTGACGCGAGACACCACTGACCTCCTGTGAGCAGCCCTAACGGTCGCCCGCGGGTCGGCGACTGTCGAATTGGTCGGGAGAGCAGGAGGAGTCATTACATGTCGCAGACCAACGGTGCCGTCGACACGTGGGAGATGGTCGTCGTGCACAAGGCCTTCCGACGGGAGTTCGGCCGCGTGGCCGGGTTGATCAGGCAGGTGGCCGACGGCGACCGCCGGCGGGCGGAGATCGTGGCCGATCACATCGCGTTCCTCACCGACGGGCTGCACCATCACCACACCGCGGAGGACGAGGTGCTCTGGCCGATGCTGCTGGACCGCGTCGGCGAGCTGGACGGCGAGCTCGTGCACCGGATGGAGACACAGCACGAGACCGTCGGGACGCTGATCGCGCGCGCGAACGAGCTGCTCCCGCGGTGGCGCGCGCGGGCCGACAAGACGACCGGCGAGGAGCTCGCCAACGTCTTCGAGAAGATGTCGGTCGCGCTGAACGAGCACCTGACCGACGAGGAGACCGAGATCCTCCCGCTGTGCTCGAAGTACCTGACCCAGGCCGAGTGGGAGTCGCTCGGCAAGCGCGGGCAGGAGGGGCTGCCCAAGGGCGCCAAGGCGTTCGTGGCCCTCGGCGGCATCCTCGAGGACGCCACGCCGCAGGAGCGCACCCGCTTCCTCGCCGGCATCCCGCTGCCGGCCCGCGTGCTGTGGCGCGTCGTCGGCAAGGGCATCTACCGGCGGGAGCTCGCCCGCGTCCAGGGCTAGCGGCCCTCCCACACCGGTGGCCGCTTCTCGGCGAACGCGCGGGCACCCTCCTTGGCGTCCGCCGAGGCGAACACCGGACGCAACAGCTCCCACTGCATGTCGAACGCCTCGTCGGGCGGCCAGCCGCCCGACGAGGCGATGATCTGCTTGCTGGCGGCGATCGCGAGCGGGCCGTTGCACACGATGCGCGCGGCCAGCTCGCGTGCACCGGCGAGCGCACCTCCGGGCGGGGTGAGCCGGTTGACCAGCCCGTACCGGTGCGCGTCGACCGCGGAGAGCGGGTCGCCGGTCAGCGCGAGCTCCATCGCGATCTGCCGTGGGATCCGTTGCGGCAGCCGCAGCAGCCCGCCCGCGGCCGCCGCCAGGCCACGCTTGACCTCCGGAATGCCGAACCTCGCGTCCTCGGCGGCGACGACCAGGTCGCACGCGAGCACGACCTCGCACCCGCCCGCCAGCGCCCAGCCCTCGACCGCCGCGATCATCGGCTTGCGCGGCGGTGTCAGGCAGATCCCGGCCAGGCCGCGCCCGGGCAGGGTCGCGTCCTCGCCGCGCAGGAACGCCTTGAGGTCCATGCCCGCGCTGAACGTGTCGCCCGCGCCGGTGATGATGCCGAGCGTGATGTCGTCGCGAGCCTCCAGCTCGTCGACGGCCTTGGCGACGCCGACGGTCACCGCGCGGTCGATGGCGTTGCGCGCCTCCGGGCGGTTGATCGTGATCACCGCGACCCGGTCGGCGAACTCGGTCAGCACGACGTCGGACATGGCTCCTCCTCGAACGCGGGACCGTCGATCGGCGGCTACCCATTCTGGGGCCGCTCGGAGCCGTCCGCGGGTCAGCCGCCGTTGACCAGCTGGATGTAGTAGTCCCAGTTCCAGTTGGGGCCCGGGTCGGTGTGGTCGTTGCCCGGCACCTCGCTGTGGCCGACGATCCCGGTGCGGTCCTTCGGGATGCCGTAGGTGTCGCACAGCCACGACGTCAGCGCCGCCGACGAGCGGTACATCGCGTCGGTGAACCACGACGGGTCGTCGATGAAGCCCTCGTGCTCGATGCCGATCGAGTACGGGTTGCCGCTGCGCGCGTGCCACGCGGTGTCCCCGTCGGCGACCATGTGTGTGATCTCGCCGTCGGCCGAGCGCACCACGTAGTGCGCGCTCACCTGTGCGTCCGGGTTCTGGAACCAGCTGATGGTCCCCGCGTACGAGCCTTCGGTCACGTGGATGACCACCGTGGTGATCGCCTGGCTGCGACCGGCGGAGTAGTTGGCCGGGCTGGCCGGGGTCCAGATCGCGTTCGGGTAGTCCTGCGCGTGGACGTCACCGGAGACGTCGTCCAGCGCGCGGACGTTCGCGAACCGGCCGAGCTCCGGCTCGACCGCCTGGGACGCGACGACCACCCGCTCGCCGCCCGGCTTCGCCGTGACGCCGGACGCGAGCAGGTCGTAGACGGTGTCGGCGTACATTCTCGCCACCCGGTCGTCGCGCGCCCCGCCGTACGCGGCGACGACGGGATACCAGGCGCCCAGCCGGTCGCGCGCGGCACCGTCCAGGCCCTGCTCGTCGGCCAGCGCCCGGAGCACGGCCGCGCCGCCGCGGACGTTCGCCGCGGTCTCGGACCGCAACGCGGCGGCCGGCAGCTCGGTGAGCTCGGCGGCCTGTTCCAGCGTGTGCCGCGCCGGGTTGCTCACCAGGTGCATGACGCCGAACCCGTTGTCCTGGCTGGGTTTCCCGTCGTGACCGTCCAGGTGGGACTCACCGTAGCCGACCGCGACGACCAGGTCGCGCGGCACGTCGAACTCCGCCGCGGCGGAGGCGAACGCGTCGTTCAGCGCACCGCCCGAGTGCGGGTCCTGCTGTCCGGTCGCGGGCCCGCCGGTGACTACCGCGGCCGCCACGACGGCCCCGGCGATCGCCGCGACGCCGCCGATCTTCATCGTCTTGCGCATCGTCGGCCCCTACTGTTCCCGGCCGGCCTGGAAGCCGCCGACCTCGGCGAGCATCTCCTGTGCCTTGCCCTCGGCCTGGTCGTAGCGCTCCGGGCAGCACGAGCGCTGCACGGTCTGTGCCAGCAGGCCCGCGGACAGGTCGGGGTAGAGCGGCTCGTTGTGGATGGCCTGGGCGAAGAACTGGGTCGACGCGTAGTTGACGTCCATGATCTGTTCCGGCGTGCCCCAGCCCTGGCTCGGCCGCTGCTGGAAGACGCCGAGCGAGTCCGCGTCGCCGCACGGCAGGTTGTTCATGTGCGACTCCACCCAGCCGGCCTCGAAGGCGGCGAGCATGACCTTCGGCGACGCGCCCATGTCCATCCCGACCTGGTGGACGGTCTGGGTGACGGCGAGGTCGCGGTCCGCCGGGATGCTCGGGCAGTCGAGCGGGCCGATCTTGGCCGGCACGTGCCCGCCCGGGACTGCCGCGGCCGGGTTGGCCGGCTCGGTTTCCGGGCTCGCGAGCGCGGCAGTGGCGACCAGCCCCGCGGTCGCGACGGCCGCGGCCAGCGCGAGCGCGAGCCGGCGTGCGGGAGTGAACATGGTCATCGGTGATCCCTCGCTACGTACTGACTGCAGGTGGTCACGCTCAGTGTCGATTGGGCGCCAGATGTCCGATACCGACGAATGTCGGTGTGAAATTCACAGAAGTGGATCAGGGCGTGACCGCCGGGAAACCGCTTGGCGTCCGGGCGGCGGATGGGCAGGATCCGCGCATGACCGACGCGCGCGAGGCCATCGACCGGCACCTCGAGACGATCACGGACCGGGATCTGGACGGCTACGCGGCGACGCTGCACGACGACGTCGTGCTGGTGTTGCCGACCGGGACGACGTTCGCCGGCAAGGCCGCGGTCGTCGGCTTCCACCGTGAGTTCTTCGCCGATCCGGACTGGTCCCAGGACCTCACGGAGAAGACGACGACCGTCCGCGAGGACGTGGCCCGCGCGTTGTTCGAGGCGGACTACCGCGACGTCGACGGCGACGGCGCGCCCGTCCGCCAGCGGTTCCTGCTCGGGCTCGTGTTCACGCGCGTGGACGATGAGTGGCTGCTCCTGCACGACCAGTGCACGCCCGTCTGACGGCCCAACCTGTGCCGAGTCGGTGGCCCGGCCGCGCTCGCGCCTCGTACCGTGCTCCCGGACGGCTATGTCGGGGACGCCGTCGGATGAGCGAGGCGCAGCGTGACCAGCGAGGCGGCACGTCCGTCGGAAGCGGTCGAGGTCGGGTTGCCAGTGGACGAGACCGACCTCGTCCTGTTGCGTGCCGCCGCCAGCTCGCCGTCGGTCGCCGAGGCGGCCCGCACGGTCGGCCTCCCGCCGAAGGTCGCCAGCCGCCGGCTCGACCGGCTCGAGCACCGGCTGCATCTCGTGCTCCTGCACCGCCACGACGACCGGGTCGCGGTCAGCCCGGCCGGCCGCCGCGTGCTCGCCGCGGGCGCGTCGCTGCTCGCCGCGATCGCCGCCGCCGCGCAGACCACCATCGACGTCGCGGCGGGCGTCCGGCCCGGCCTGCCCGGCCTGCGGCTCGCCGGGTTCGGCACGAACTGGGACACGTTCGCCGACGACCTGGCCGCCGGCCTGCCCGGGGTCCTGCTCGAGCTGACCGTCGCCGAGCCGGCCGAGGCCGCGGAGCTCTACGACCGCCGGCTGGTCGACCTCGTCTATGCCTGGCAGGTGGGTGAGCCGCTTCCGTTGGCGCGCCCCGCGCACAGCCTCGCGGTCCTCGACGAGCCGCTGTGGGTGGCGCTGCCGGCGACGCACCCGAGCGCCGCGGACGCCGCCGTCCCGCTGGGGCACCTGGTCGCCGACCGCTGGCTCACCGGCACCACCGATCTCGCCGGCCGGCTCGTCCGCGCGGCCGGCGCCGGCGCCGGCTTCGTGCCCCGGGTCGGCGAGCCGGTCTGCTCGGCACCCGCGGCCCGCAGCATGGTCGCCCAGGGCCTCGGCGTCACGCTCGTGTCGCCGCTGGCCACGCTGCCCGGGCCCGGCGCGCGCATCGTGCACCGGCCGCTGACCGACCCGCCACTGCGCCACCACGTGCTGCTCTTCGACCCGGACCTCGTCGACGACCGGGTCGCCCGCCTCGTCGTGCACCGGCTGCGCCGCCAGTACGCGACCGCCGCGGCCCGCCGCAACCCGGCCTACCGCACGGGCCCGGGCTTCCCGGTCCCGCGGCCGGACGCCGACGACCCGGCCGCGTCGCTGACCGCCGACCCGGCCCTGCTCGCCGGGCTCCGTGTGACCGGCCGCCCGATCCCCGCCGGCCGCCTCACCCTCGACGACGTGCACCTGCTGCACGCGATCGCGGCCACCGGCAGCCTCAACCGCGCGGCCCGGGTGCTGCTCGTCAGCCAGCCCGCCCTGTCCCGCCGGGTACGCAGGCTGGAGGAGACGCTCGGCACGGCGCTGCTCGTCCGCAGCAACACCGGCTCGTCCCTCTCGCCCCTCGCCGGCGCGCTGCTGGGCCAGATATCCGGCGCGGTGGCGGCGTTCCGCGCCGCGCTGGCGCCGCACCCGCGCCACGGCCACTGAAAGTTCGGGTGCGCGGCGCTGGACCTGCTGCACGCCGAACGCGGCCTGGACATCCCGGTGCATGTGGACGGTGCGGCGGGCGCGATGATCGCCCCCCTCGCGGCACGGATAGCCGACCTGGGCCCGTCCCGCCTGCTGACCGACGGGAGCGAGCTGCCGGTGTTCGCGTTCACCGTGCCGGGGGACGGGTTCTCGGCCTTCGACGTGTCCGCGGCCCTGCGCGAACGCGGCCGGCTCGTGCCGGCTGCGTGCCCAGACCGCACCGGTGCGGGGCACCGAGGGCGCCTCCTTCTCCCACGGCGCCCAGCCCGGCCACGGCTGAGCCGCTCGGGCTCGCCCGGGCGGAACGCGACGATCGGATCTTGACGGTCGCCGGACGGAGTGGTCTGATCGACGTGAAACTTGTTCACGTTTCGGTCGTGGCCATTCGGGAGGCCGTGATGTCCCTGCTCAAGCGTTCCCTGTTGGCGGCTGGAGTGGCCGTCACGCTCACCGCCGCCGGCGTGCTCACCGCGGTGGCCGCGCCCGACTCGGAGGCCGCCGCACTGCCGACGGCCGCCGTCGCGCTCGGTGACAGCTTCATCAGTGGCGAGGGCGGGGGTGACTACCAGCCGGTGACCGACCTGAACGGGGTCTCGCAAGGGTTCCCGGGCTGGGACGCCCCCAACGACAACGCCTTCTTCTGCCACCGCTCCGCCCATTCCTCGCTCCTGCAGGCGAACCTCGCCGGCATCCAGGACCGCTTCAACCTCGCCTGCTCCGGCGGCCAGCCGCACGACATGGCGAACCCCTCCGCGAGCCGGGACAAGGGCCGGCTGGTCACGGCGCAGCTCGACCAGCTCCGCGCCGTGGCGCAGACGCACGACATCGACCTGGTGCTCGTCGGGCTCGGGTCGAACAACGCCTCGTTCACGTTCGGCGACGCGGCGTCCGTGTGCGCCAACCGGTTCATCGCCGACGCGTGGGTCGGCTGGTGGGAGTTCTGGGCCGGCGACCCGCCGCAGGAGCCGTGCGTCATCTCCGACCTGGCCACCGACGCGGAGTTCGCCGCGGGCACCGCCGAGACGACCGACGCGCTGCGCGGCCTGCTGACCACGCTCGACGAGGTCGACGCGGACGGCCGGCACCGCATCGTGTTCCAGGACTACACGAACCCGCTGCCGCAGGACTACGCCGAGCGGTACTTCACCGAGGACGGCCGCGCCGACGACCGGGACAAGTTCCGCGCGCTCGGCGCCGAGAGGTACGCGGCCGGCTGCCCGGCCCACCGCGCGAGCCTCGCGGCCGGTCACCTGTTCTCCGAGGGCCTCGGCCGCCTGGTCGCCGCCACCCACTCGACGCTCTCCGCCGAGTTCCCCGGTGCCGACCTCGTGTTCCTCGACGTCCAGCACGCGTTCGACGGCGCGCGGCTCTGCGAGCAGGACGGCAGCCCGGACAACGCGCTCGCCACGCCGATCCGGCTGCAGGACGGGCCCACCGGCGTGCCGGTGACGAGCCTGGCCGGCAAGGACAAGATCGCCGTCCAGCGGATCGCGCAGACCTGCGTCGACCACTTCCAGACCTGCCAGGAGTCCTGGCATCCCAACGTGAACGGGTACGCGGTGCTCGGCCAGTGCCTGGCCGGCGCGGCGACGACCGCGAGCCGTGCGGTGGCCTGCGCCCGCCAGCCGGACGGAGCCGTTACGGTTCGCTGACCCGCGGCGAACTCCTCCCATGAACGCCGTGTGGGGGAGGTCGCGATGAGGTGGCGGACGCTGGCGCGGATGTACGGCAGGACGTCGACGGAACGCCTGCCCCGGCTCGCCGAGGCCGTCGCCGAGCTGCGGGACAAACCGTCGCGCTCGAAGGCAGAGGAGGTCCGGTACGCCGCGACCCTGCAGCTCTTCATGACGGAGCTGCGCCTGGCGGGCAGGCGGGCGGAGGCGATCCGGGCCGGCACTGAGGCGCTCGACGTGGCCCGGGCGCTCGACGCTCGCTCGCCGGGCCGATTCCGCGCCTTTCTGGCACAGTGCCTCGTCACCCAGGCGGACACGCTCGTGCCGGACATACCGGAGTCGGCCGGCGAGGTTCGCCTGCTGACCGGCGAGGCGATCGACCTGTTGCGGCCGTGGCTGGAAAACCCGCCGCCGGCACGTGCCCGGCTGGTGGCCACCGCGTACGGAGCGCGCGGGCATGCCGAGCTCGGGGCGGGCGACGTGGCCGCCGCCGAGCCGATGCTGTGGCGGGCGTTCGACGCCGCCAGACGAATGCGCCGGCGCGACAGGCTGATCCCCGGGCAGCTGGAGTGGCTCGCCGGCGTGGTGGGTGCGCTGGCGAGGTGCAGCCAGGCCAAGGGCGACATGGCCGAGGCCGACCGGCTCGCGACGAAGTCGCGCGAGCTGGCGGAGGCCGGCAAGGCCGTTCGGCTGGCGGGCAAGGAGATGTGGGCGGCGGTGTCGGAGGTAGGCGACGTCCTGCGCGGGCGCACCGTGCGGGCGTCGGATGCCGATGGCGGTCCCTCCGCGCCGTAGCTAATTCGGTTGCCCGCTCGCCGGTCGTCTGGTCTCCTGATCCGGCACCGCAGGCGACCGAGGAGAGGAACATGCGAGCAGCTGTCGTGTCCACCCCATCTGGCCTTTCCGTCTACCCAGAGGACATGACGCTTGAGTCGCACCCTGAACTTGGGGATCCTCGCCCACGTTGACGCCGGCAAGACGAGCCTGACCGAGCGGCTGCTGCACGCGGCCGGGGTCATCGACCACGTCGGCAGCGTCGACGACGGCAGCACCCAGACCGACTCCCTCGCCCTGGAACGCCGGCGCGGTATCACGATCAAGTCCGCCGTCGTGTCGTTCCACCTCGGGGACAACACGGTCAACCTCATCGACACGCCCGGCCACCCGGACTTCATCGCCGAGGTGGAGCGGGTCCTGAGCGTGCTCGACGGCGCGGTCCTCGTGATCTCCGCCGTCGAGGGCGTCCAGGCGCAGACGCGCGTGCTCATGCGCACGCTGCGCCGGCTGCGGATCCCGACGCTGATCTTCGTCAACAAGATCGACCGAGGCGGCGCGGACCCGGATCGAGTGCTGCGCGCGATCGCGGACAAGCTCGTCCCGACGATCGTTCCGATGGGGACGGTCACCGCGCCCGGCACCCGTGCCGCCGGGTACGTGCCGCACCCCGGGCCGCCCCCAGGGCTCGCCGAGGTCCTGGCCGAGCACGACGACGCCCTGCTCGCCGCGTACGTCGACGACGAGCCAGCGCTGTCGCCCGGCCGGCTCCGCGCCGAGCTGGCCGCGCAGACCGCGCACGCGTGGGTGCACCCGGTGTACCTGGGCTCGGCGATCACCGGTGCGGGTGTCGGCGAGCTGAGCGACGGCATCGCGTCGCTGCTGCCCGCCGCCGCGGGCGAGCCGGACGCGCCCGTGTCGGGCACGGTGTTCAAAGTGGAGCGTGGGCCGGCGGGGGAGAAGATCGCCTACGTCCGCATGTTCGCCGGCACGATCCGGCTGCGGGACCGCGTGCGGTTCGCGGCCGGGAAGGAAGGCAAGGTCACCGCGGTCGCCGTGTTCGCCGACGGCACGACGGAGGTTCGCGATGCCGTCGTGGCGGGGGAGATCGGCAAGCTGTGGGGGCTCGCGGACATCCGGATCGGGGACGCGATCGGCTGCCCACGAGAGGGTGCCGGGCACCACTTCGCGCCGCCGACACTGGAGACCGTCGTCGTGCCCACCCGATCGGCCGACCGCGCGCCGCTGCACGTGGCGCTGACGCAACTCGCCGAGCAGGACCCGCTCATCAACCTGCGGCTCGACGAGGTGCGGCAGGAGATCTCGGTGTCGCTGTACGGCGAGGTGCAGAAGGAGGTCATCGGTGCGACGCTCGCCGACGAGTTCGGCCTGGCCGTGTCGTTCCGCGAGACGACCACGATCTGCGTGGAGCGGCCGGCCGGCACGGGTGCGGCCTACGAGCTGATCGGCAAGGACACCAACCCGTTCCTCGCCCAGGTGGGCCTGCGGGTCGACCCGGCGCCGCGGGGCAGCGGCGTGGAGTTCCGGCTCGGGGTGGAGCTCGGCTCGATGCCGTACGCCTTCTTCAAGGCGGTGGAGGAGACCGTGCACGAGGTGTTGCGGCAGGGGCTGCGCGGCTGGCAGGTGCCGGACTGCGTGGTGACGATGACGCACTCGGGTTACTACCCGCGGCAGAGTCACGCGCACCAGAAGTTCGACAAGAGCATGTCGAGCACGGCCGGCGACTTCCGCAACCTCACGCCGCTGGTGCTGATGACCGCGCTGCGGCGGGCGGGCACGGTGGTCGAGGAGCCGATGCACCGCTTCCGGCTGGAGATCCCGGCGGACACGCTGGGCGTGGTCCTGCCGGCCCTGACCCGGCTGCGGGCCGTTCCGGCGGCGCCGCGGCCCGCGGGCGCGGCCTACGTCGTGACCGGCGACGTCCCGGCGGGCGCGGTGCACGAGCTGCAGCAGATGCTGCCGTCGTGGACCCGGGGCGAGGGCATGCTGGAGTACGAGTTCGACCACTACCAGCCGGTCGCCGGCGCGGTGCCGAGCCGCCCGCGCACCGACCACAACCCGTTGGACCGCAAGGAGTACCTGCTCCAGGTCCAGCGGCGGGTCGTGGGCGCCGGGGCGCGCTGACGAACGGGCGGGCAGGGACCGAACGATCGTCCGGTGGGGTCGTCAGTCGCCGTTTGCGACCGTTCAGCGCGTCCTGAGCTCGTGGATCCGCACGCGGGCGTCGCGGTAGCGGTCGATCGCCCAGCGGAACGGCCTGGGCACCAGCTGCGTGACCAGCGCCTCGCGCTCCTCGGCCGCCCGCTCGCGCTCGGCCTCGAGCTCGTGCAGCAGCCCGGCCAGCGCGTAGATCGCGGCGTCCAGGGTCTCGGCGTCGCCCACGTCGTCGGGGTGCCGCGGCTCCGGCCCACCGGTCGCGGGCAGCAGGTCGTCGAGGTCGCCGGTGACCTCGTAGCCGGCCTCGCGCAGGGCCTGGGCCATCTCCTTGCTCTTCTGCAGCACCCAGTCCTGGTCCTCGGCCGGCAGCCGCAGCGGTACCGCGCCGGGCCGGGCGGCGAGCACGTTTACCGCGAGCAGGTTCTTCACCAGCCGCTGGTACACCGGCCAGGGCAGGTCCTTGACGACGAGCTCGTTCACCCGCCGCACGACGTTCGTCTCCACGACGCCCATCGACGGGTTCCGGACGTCGACCTCGACCGGCCGGTTCGCCGGGTCGGCGCCGACCGTCTTCGCGAACCGCTGCCACAGCTCGTCACGGGCGGCACCGCGGGGGACCGTCACCACGTGCACCCGCTCGGCCGGCAGGTCGCCCGCCCAGTTGCGCAGGACCACGGGCAGGTCCTGGTAGCTCCAGAACGTCCTGGCGAAGAAGGGGTCGATCGAGTCGTCGAGCCCGCGCAGCGAGCGGGTGAACTCGCCGAACGTCAGCATGCCGCAGTTCTTGACGTCCTCCTGCCACACCGCGGGCACCTGCCGGGCGAGGTCACGGGTGGTCAGCAGGACGTGCACCTCGAGGCCGGCGAGCGACTGGAGGGCGCGCTTGATCGCGGCGGGCGAGGCGCTGCCCAGCATCTCGTGCGAGATGATCGACGTGCCCGGCCAGTTGCGGACCTCGGTGACGAGCCGGTCCCACGCGCCCGGGACCGCGGGGTCGACGTGTCCGTGCCAGACGAGCTCGCGCAGGTCCTGCGTGGCGAGGAAGTGCGCGTCGTGCCGGTCGCCCGGGTACAGCACGCCGGCCTCGCGCAGCGCGTCCCGGTTGGACCAGAGCACCTCCTGCAGGTAGGTGGTGCCCGTCTTCGGCGAACCGATGTGCAGGAACACGCGCTGCCGCGCCATTGCCACCCTTCCTAGACGAGGAGCGAGACGAGCCGTTCGACCGTCTCGTCGAGCGCACCGGCGCCGTCGACCACGACGTCGGGCTGTTCGGGTGCCTCGTAGCCCTGCCCGACGCCGGTCATGTTCGGCAGGTTCCCGGCCTTCGCCTTGGCGTACAAGCCCTTCGGGTCCCGCTCCGCGCAGATCTCGGCCGGCGTGTCGACCCAGCACTCGACGAAGTCGCCCTCGGCGAACAGTCCTTTCGCGACCCGGCGGTCGGCCCGGAACGGCGACACCAGCGCGACGATCACGATCAGCCCGGCGTCGAGCAGCAGGCGCGCGGTCTCGGCGACCCGGCGCACGTTCTCCGCGCGGTCCTCCGGGGTGAACCCGAGGTCCTTGTTCAGTCCACTCCGGACGTTGTCGCCGTCGAGGACGTAGGTGTGCAGGCCCATGCCGTGCAGCCGCCGCTCCAGCGCGTCGGCGATCGTGGACTTGCCGGCGCCGGGCAGGCCGGTCAGCCACAGCACCCGCGGCCGCTGGCCCTTGAGCCGCGCCCGGGCCTCGCGGTCGACCGCGTACGCGTGCGGCACGATGTTGGTGCCGCGGCGCAGCGCGTAGCGGACCATGCCGGCCGCGACGGTGTCCTTGGTGACCCGGTCGACGAGCAGGAAGCTGCCGGTGTCACGGCTCGTGTCGTACCTGTCCAGCGAGACCGGCCGGTCGGTGGACAGCTCGACGGTGCCGATGTCGTTGATGCCGAGCGTGCGGGCCGCGAGCTGGTCGCCGGAGGTGACGTCGAGCTTGCCGCGGATCGTGGTCACGACGGCCGGCACCGTCAGCGGGCCGGCGAGCAGCAGGTACGACCGGCCGTGGGCGAGCGGCTCCTCGGCCGTCCACACGAGATGCGCGGAGAACGCGGTCGCCGGCTGCAGCGAGTCGACCCGGGCGGCCGGGGAGGTGAGCAGGTCGCCGCGCCGCACGTCGATCTCGTCGGTCAGCGTGACGGTCGCCGGCAGGTCCGGCTCGGCGCGGTCGAGCTCACCGTTCGGGCCGAGGACCTTGTCGATCGTCGTGGCGGCGCCGCTGCCGGCGACGACCACCCTGTCGCCCGGCCGCACCGGCCCGCCGACGACGGTGCCGGCGAACCCGCGGAAGTCGTCCGCCCGGACGATGTACTGCACCGGCAGCCGGAACGCCTGCGCGCCGGTCTCCTTCGGCTCGGGTGGCCGCCACGCCGACAGCGCACCGAGCACGGTCGGCCCGTGGTACCAGGGCATCCGGTCCGACGCGGTGATCACGTTGTCGCCGGTGAGCGCGCTCACCGGGATGACCTCGACGTCCTCGACGTCGAAGCGGGCCGCGGCCGCGCGCACCCCGCCGGCGAGCTCCTCGAACAGGACGTGGTCGTAGCCGCGCGCGTCGAGCTTGTTGACCGCGGCGATGACCGTGCGGACGCCCATCAGGGCGCAAACCGCGAGGTGCCTGCGCGTCTGCGCGCGGATGCCCTTGGTGGCGTCGACGAGCAGCAGCGCCACGTCCGCGGTGGAGGTCGCGACCGCCATGTTCCGCGTGTACTGCTCGTGGCCCGGTGCGTCGGCGATGATGACCCGCCGACCGGACGGCAGGTCGAGGTGGCGATAAGCGACGTCGATCGTGATGCCCTGCTCGTGCTCGGCCTCGAGCCCGTCGGTCAGCAGCGAGTAGTCGACCTCGCCGACGGGCACGATCGACCCGCCGCGGCGGGTCCGCCGGGCGTAGTCGAGCTGGTCGTCGGGCACGCTGCCGGTCTCCGCGAGCAGCCGGCCGATGAGCGTGGACTTGCCGTCGTCGACCGAGCCGCAGGCGATCAGGCGCAGGACGGAGACGGGCCGGTGCCGCGGGCGGGCGACAGCCTCATCGACGAGAGTCATCAGAAGTAGCCCTCCGCCTTCTTGCTCTCCATGGACTTGCCGCCTTCGCCGTCGATGAGCCGGCCCGCGCGCTCGGAGCGGCGGTCGGCCTGCATCTCGTCGATGAGCTCGTCGAGCGTCTCGGCCTTCGACTCGACAGCCGCGGTCAGCGGGTAGCAGCCCAGCGTGCGGAAGCGGACCAGCCGCTCCTCGGGGGCCTCGCCGTCGCGCAGCGGGTAGCGGTCGTCGTCGATCATGATGAGCTGGCCGTCGCGCTCGACGACCGGGCGCGGCTTGGCGAAGTACAGCGGGACGACGGGAATCGACTCGCGGCGGATGTAGCGCCAGATGTCGAGCTCGGTCCAGTTGGACAGCGGGAAGACACGCATCGTCTGGCCGTCGGCGAGCTCGGTGTTCGCGCTGTGCCAGAACTCCGGGCGCTGCTTGCGCGGCTCCCAGCGGTGGCCGGGCTCGCGCAGCGAGAAGATCCGCTCCTTCGCGCGTGAGCGCTCCTCGTCGCGGCGCGCGCCGCCGATGGCGGCGTCGAACCCGGCGGCGTCGAGCGCCTGGCGCAGCGCGACGGTCTTCATGATGCGCGTGTACTCGTGCGAGCCGTGGGTGAACGGCGTGACGCCGTCGGCCCGCCCCTCCTCGTTGGTGTGTACCCGCAGGTCGAGACCGAGCCGGCGGGCCGTGTCGTTCCGGAACTCGATCATCTCGCGGAACTTCCAGCCGGTGTCGATGTGCAGCACCGGGAAGGGCACGGGACCGGGTGCGAACGCCTTCACCGCCAGGTGCAGCAGGACCGAGGAGTCCTTACCGATGGAGTAGAGCAGCACGGGCCGCCGGAACGCCCCGGCCACCTCGCGCATGACGTGGATCGCCTCCGCCTCCAGCATGTCCAGGACGGCTTCCGGCGAGATGGCTTCCTCCGCCTCGACAGGCACCTGTGTACTTCCTCACTTCGGTCGCGTTTTCGTCACCGATGAGCGGCGGACGTGCTTTCAGACGTGCTTCAGGTCGGCAAGGGTAACTTGTCCGACCTGGACCATCGCACAGGAGCCCGGCACCGTGGCGGTGCCGGGCTCCCGGTATGCGGCGTTACTCGCCTCAGCAGGTCTCGGCGTAGCGGCACGCCACGACGGTCGGGCGCTCCACCGGAGAGCCCTGCTGGATCGACCAGGCCAGCCGGACGAACTGGGCGTGCGTCCAGGCGAGCGGCGTCGCCGACGTGGTGCCGGTACCCGGCTCCTTCGCCGGTGCCGGCGGCCGGTTGTCCCACACCTGTTCGGGCAGCATGAGGCCGTCGTTCGCGGTGGCCGCGATCGTCGCGAGGCGGTCGCGCGCGCTCGCCGCGTCGCCGGCGAGCAGGTCGTACTCGCCGCGCTCGCCCGCGAAGATCGGCCACAGCCGGCCGTAGGTGCGGGTCGGCTCCGGCGTCGGCCAGATGACGTTCCACGGCTCCCCGGTGGCCTGCTCGCCGTAGCCGTCGCTGGTGAACCGGTGCCAGAGCTGCCCGGCCGGGGTGTCGTCGCCGAGCTCGGCGTCCACCACGCCCAGCGTGTTCACGATCCCCGGGTCGTCCGCGGGCCGTACGCCGAGGCGCACCAGCTCGAGGAAGCTCGGGTCGACGACCGTGCGCTGGTCGACCTCGCCCGGGTTGTTGTCACCCAGGTTGTACTTCGTGCCCTGGTCCGGCTTGCCGTCCTTGGTCAGCCGCAGGTAGTACGGATCCGTGGACAGCGGGCCGGTGCTGGTGCGTGTCCAGCCGTCCACCTTGGACGCCCAGTCGTCGGCGATCGCCAGGTAGTGCGCGGCTCCGTCGGCGTCCCCGGCACGGTCGAGCAGGTCCGCGAGGCAGACCAGGCCGGCGATCTCGGAGGCGATGGTCGCGGGGGAGTAGCCGCTCTGGTTCTCCCAGCGCTCCTGCTCGGTCCACGGCGCCTTGTTGCCGTCCTTCGTGTAGTTGACCATGAACTCGGCCGCCTTGCGCAGACCGTCCAGAGTGGACGCGTCGGTGCGGTGGAGCAGCCAGGCGAGCAGCATCGGCGCGGCCGTCTCGTCGAGCTGGATGCTCGTCCAGTACGGCTCGCCGTTCACCCGCGTGTTCTGCGACAGGTGACCGTCGGCCTGCTGCTGGACGCCGAGCATGTAGTCCAGCGCGCGGTTGGCGCCGTCGTCGTCGCCGGCCGCGAGCAGGCCGGTCGCGATCTGGTACAGGTCACGCGGCCACACCAGCGCGTAGGAGCCGAACTCCGGGGAGATCTGCCGGTCGAAACCGAACGCCCACGGGAAGGTCGGCGAGGCGATGTACGCGCCGGGGTGGGCCTTGTCCTCGGACGCGGCGAGGACCATCAGCGAGCTGCGGTAGACCTCCTGCTCGTGGCGGGTGGTGATGCTCTTCGGCGGCTTGTTGAGGCCGGCCACGTAGTCCCGCCAGCCCTTCGCGTAGTCGCGGGCGGCGGAGCGGAAGCCGGTGTCGAGCGACTGGTGCGCAGTCCGCACGGCCTGGTCGCGGTCCTTGCCGAAGCCGAGGACGAGGGTGTCGTGGCCGTGCTTGACCCCGTCGATCTTGAGCCGGCCGGTCTGCACGACGTTGCCCGGGCCGGCCTGGCCGTAGGTCCAGTCCATCGTGTGGTCGTCGGCGAGGTCGGTCCAGCCGTCGCTGGTGCCGAGGTAGCCGGTCGAGGTGGCGGCGAACCCGCGGCCCGCGACCAGCGCGCTGGTGGTGGCCTTGTCGGAGGCGACGAGCTCGGCACCGCTGGTGCCGTTGTCGTCGTTGCCCTCGCGGGACAGCGCCGGGTCGTAGAGGACGTAGGCCTGCAGCGGCCGGTGGGCGTGCAGGTCGACGTCGACGAGCATGCTCGCGCGGTCGGGGTCGGTGACGTAGGTGAGCTCGGCGGTCCAGCCGGTGCCGCGCGCGAGCTGGCGGAACGTCAGCCCCTTGCCGGCCACGGGCTCGGTGCGCACGTCCACGTCCTGGGCGCGCTCGGTGAAGGTCTTGCCGTCGGTGACCATCAGCTGCAGGTCACGCACCGCGGGCGTGCTGAGGTCGGGGTAGAAGACCTCGGTCATCCGGCCCCCGCCGAGCGTGAACCAGACCGGGCTCTTCGCGCCGCCGTGGGCGGTGCCGAACGCCTGCTTGTCGGCTGGTTGGTACACGGCTTCGGCGCCGGGCCCGCCCGGCGCCTCGCCGCCGGTCGCTCCTGCCGGCACCGCGGCGCTCACCGTCGCCACGACGGCCGCCAGCGCCCCTAACAGCACACTTCTCCGGTGAAGGCGTGTTAACCGCACGAGGTTCCTTTCCAGACAAGAATCGAGTCGGCCGATCCTAGGAAGGTGACGCGGATGCGCACCACCTACCAAAGGTGCCTGATGCGGTGTCCTCCCGCATGACCACCTGGATGGTCTACAGAGGACCGGCCAGCGCGCTCAGCGTGCGTTCGCCGGCGGGGTCGCCGGCCGTGGCGGGGACGACGGCCACCTCGTCGAGGCCGGCCTCGGCGTACTCGGCGATGCGGGCGCGAACCGTGCCCGCATCGCCCACCAGGCCCACGACACGGGCGGCCTCGACGGGGAGCGCGGCCAGCAGCTCGCCGTGCGGGGCGCCCCGGTCGGCCAGGTCGACGGCCGCGCCGAACCCGGCGGCCACGAACATCTCCCGGTAGCCGCGGACCGGGAGGTACCCGGCCAGCGAACGCGTCAGCTGCGCGTCCGACGCCTCGTCCGGGTCGACGGCGGCCGGCAGCCACGCCGCGAGCGGTGGCGGCTCGCCGGTCGCCGCGTGGAGCCTGGCGCGCAGGTCGCGGACCTGTGCCGGGGTCACCAGGTCGAGCAGCATCCGGTCGGCGTGGCGCGCGGCGATGCGGATGGCCCGGTCGCCGAAGGCGGCGATCGTCAGCGGTCCCGTGGCGGGCGGCAGGCGGCGCCGGAAGCCGTGCGTACCGGTGGCGCCGAACCACTCGCCGCGCCGGTGCGCCACGTACGCGGCGGCACTGTCGCGCAGGTCGCCGACCGGCTTCGCGCGCGATCGGCCGTGCACGCCCTCGACGACGCGCGTGCTGGACGTGCCGAGCGCGACGCCGACCGGCCGCCCGACGGCCGCCTCGACGGACGCGGCGCCCCGCACGATCGTCAGCGGGTCGCGCACCGACACCGGTACGGGCCCGGCGGTCAGCGCGATCCGCGTGGTGGCCGTGCCGACGGCGGCGGCGAGCGCGAACGCGTCCCACGTCGGTCCCTCGCCGAGCCACACCTCGCCGTAGCCGAGGCGGTCGGCCGCCACGGCGACCTCGATGGCCTCGGTGGGTGGCTGCTCGTCCTCCCGTGCCGCGGCGACCACGCTGATCTTCACCGCGCTCACCCTACGCGCTGCCGTACCAACGGTTTCCGGCAAACGATCGGCAGTCGGATCCGCGCGGAGGGCGCCGGATCCGGCGTGGCCCGGCGGTGGCCGGATGGGGCCGGAGGGTCGGCGTCACACCGCCGGATGCGTCAGACGGCGAAGCAGTTCAGCCTGATCGGCTGGCCGGCGAGGGCGTCGTGGATGCCGGAGTACACGGTGCCGTCCAGGGCGAGGCCCACGTGCTCCACCACGCGCAGCGGGCACTGCGACTGGATCCGCACGTTCGTCGCGCCGTCCTGCAGCGCGGCGTTCGCCACCGGGCGGACGAGCTCGTCCAGCGAGGTGTAGAAGTTCGTGTACCGGACCGAGCCGATCGTGTCGTCGCCGTCGTTGAGGGCGTTGACGAAGTCCGAGCCGACGGCCATCTGCTGGCAGGCAACGATGCCGAGGCAGTTGCCGCCGCCGAAGAAGTCCGCGATGTTGGCGACCGCGGTGCCGTAGTGCGGTGCGCCCAGGCTGATCAGGCTGTCCACCTTGGCGTCGCCGCCGAGGTACTTCACGTACTGCCGGGCGACCAGCCCGCCCTGCGAGTGCCCGACCAGGTCGACCTTCGCCGCGCCGGTGCGGGCCAGCACGTCGTCGACGAACGCCGCCAGGTCGCGCGCGGTGCCGGCGATGTCGCCGGTGCCGAGGTTGGTGAGCTCGAAGACGAAGGCCTCGTGGCCGTCATCGCGCAGCCGTCTCGCGAGCGGCTCGTAGAAGAACGCCGGGCCGAACGTGCCGTTGACGACGACGACCGGATCGGGCTTGTCGGCGGCCGCGGACTCGCCGGGCCAGAAGAACACTGCGAGGAGTGCGCAGACGACTCCGGTGAGTAGTGAGCGCAGGGTGGCCGGACGGAGACGCTTCATCGAGTCCCTCCAACGGGTGCAGGGGCAGGGCCCGTGGTGAAACTCACGTTAAGGCGTACCGGTGTTGTTACTCAACGGTAGAAAGTAGGAAAACCGGTGCTCAACGGGAGAACCCCGGTACGCGGCCGAAGCCACGCACCGGGGTTCCTGGTTGCCGGATCAGTTCAGCAGCGGGTCAGGCGCCTCCACCGCCGGGCTGCACGACGCCGTTCACCGTGAGCGTGTACGGCGCGTACTGCTGGACCTGCTCGGTCGGCTCGTCGTAGGCGACCTCGACGACGACCTTCGGGAACAGCGCGAACACCAGCAGCTGCAGCGTGCCCAGGCGGACCTGGTTCTTCCCGTTGAACTCGGCCTGCAGGCCGATCTGGTTCCGCTCGTCGTAGCCGATGACGCGGACGTTCCAGTTGTTCACCGGGGTCGGGTGGATCTCGGTGGGCGAGTCGAACGGGTCAAGGCTCGACCCGTCGCTGACCAGCGTGCCGCCGACGGTCACGTCGTCGACCTTGAGGCCACCCTCGTTCACGCCGCCGTCGCTGACGTACTGGAAGCCGAGCAGTACCGTCTGGCCCGCGAACGCGGACAGGTCGAACGAGTGCGGCTCGAATCCGTTCGTCGTGCCGTTCAGGCCCGGCCCGAGCGGCGCGGTGACGGTCTTGTCACCGGCGATCGGCGTGAACGTCGCGCCGCCGTCGGTCGAGACCACGACGTAGCCGTAGTCGAAGCCGAGCTCGGCGCCGTACTTCGCGTTGAAGCGCAGCGTCGGGTCGGCCGTCGGCACGGCGACGGACGTGACCGCGGTGGCGTTGATGCTGTTGCCGTTGCCCGACCACAGCACCGGGTTGCCCGGCCGGTCCGGGTCGTCGTTCACGACCGACCACGTCAGCGGCAGTGACGGCAGCGTGGTGGCGCCCTGGAAGTTCAGCGACCTCAGGTCGATGCCACGCAACGGTGTCCCGTTGGCCCGCTGGAGCTGGACGAAGTCCGCGCCGTTGGGTGCCGCCCCGGGGTCGTCGTTGACGTTCGGGTTGGCGAAGTTGACCGTCGAGCGCAGGCTCGGGGTCGTCACCCGCTTCTTCGGGACGCCGAGCATGATGCCGCGGGCCGAGTCCCCGACGATCTTGTCCATGAGGACCATCGTCTGGAAGTCGTGGAGCACGCGGTACATGTCGTGCACGCCGACCGACTCGAGCGTGGCGTCGAGGCTGGCCAGCCCCTGGCGCTCGCCGTCGCGGTGGAGCGTGGACATGAAGGCCTCGCCGTACCTGTCGTAGAGGAAGAGCATCAGCGAGTAGGCGTTGCCGTAGTCGGCGAGCACCTGGCTCGGGGTGCCTTCGTCCCAGATGTTCAGCGAGTTCTCCGGTCCACCGCAGTCCCTCGGGTTCGGGTTGAACGGTGTCTGCACCGAGCCGAAGCCCTGGAAGCAGTAGATGTGGCTGTCACCGCCCTTGTCGAACACCGTCTTGGTGCCGTCCACATAGCCGACCAGGGTCTGGGCGAAGTCGGAGAGACCCTCGTTGATCCAGTTCCCCTCGAACGGGTCGGTGTAGTTGTGCAGCAGGTGCTGCCACTCGTGCGCGAACGTGCCCTCGTAGAGGTGCGGGCGTCCGGGGCGGCTGGTGCACGGGTCGGCGGTCGGCTCGTCCGGCGGGTTGGCGCCGCTGCGGTGCGCCCAGTCGAACGCGTCGATCGTCATGACGTTGCGGTCGAACAGGAAGTTCAACTGCGCCGAGAAGAAGCCGGCGATGTAGGTCGGCGCGGCCGGGAAGTCGTAGAAGTTGTCGTCCCGGACGTTGTCGATCAGCGCGACCGTCTTGTCGCCGTCACCGGTGTAGACGCCGCCGTTGCCGTTGGCGTCCGGGGCGATCTGCGAGTTCGTTCCGTCGCGGTCCGGCGGGGTGCTGAAGGTCGCCGTCTCCTTCGGGAACATGTTGTTGTCGAACTCGTCGACCAGCTCCTGCGCCTGGGCGTCGGTCACCGTCGTGGTGTTCGGGATCTGCGTGCGGCAGTCACCGGCCGGGAAGGCGGTGTCGTTCGCGACCCAGACCTCGATCTTCTCGCCCACCGCCCGCAGGGTGTAGTCCTTGCGGTAGAGGATGCCGTTGAAGTCGTCCAGACCGAGCCACTGCCGGACCGTGCCGACGGTGGGGGTCGGGTCGGCCGCGGCCAGCGCCTTGGCCCTGGTCTGGGCGTTGGGCGTGTACTTCGCCGGCGCCTGGACCTTCTTGCCGTCGAGCTTGAAGTCCTTGCGGACGAGCTCCCGCACGTCGCTTGCCGGGGTGGAGTCGTCGCTCGGCGCCGCACCGACCGACGAAGCCGGGAGAACCTGCAGCAGGGGAACGAGTAGCAGCGCGGCTGCCGCCGAGAGTAATCGGCTACGTCGCATGGAATCCCTTTCGCTCTACGCGCTCGCGGCGAAGGGGTGTCCACGTACGCGCGCGCGTGTGTACTTGTCTCGCACCAGACCCTTTCGGTGAGCGAGAGGCAGACGTTTCACAATCGGACGTCCGAATGTGTCGGCATTCGGAGTAATGTCAGACTGAGTCGTGTTTGCGCAGGTCAGGCGATCGTGCTGGAGCGCCCGAGCCAGCGTTCGCGCCATGCGATCCGCAGCCGGATGGCGCTCAGCGGCACGTCGTCGCGGACCAGGCGGGCGGCGACCTCGCGCTGGGCCCACGGGCAGAGCTCGCTCAGCAATGACGGAACGTCACCGCGGTGGACGCCCGGCACGAGAGAGACGGTGATCTTCGCGCGGCCCGTCAGCCGCCCGCCGGCGCCCACGTGTACCCGGTAGTAGTCGATCTGGCCGTCGGTGACGCGGTCGGTCGCCTCCCTCAGCTGGGCGAGGACGAGCTCGGCGACGTCCGGGCGCAGCGCCGGGTCCGGCTCGAGCGGGATGCCCCACGACAGCCAGACGGGGTGGTCGGTCTCTTTGACGGACTCCTCGATCCGCGGGCGGACCGGGCCGGTGGCGAGGACGCGGTAGTCCGCGGCCGCCGAGTCGCCGATCGTGCTGCGCTCGCGCACTCCTTGGCGCCGGGTCAGCCCGCACGAGCTGGCCAGCTGGCCGATCCCGTCGGTGATCGGCAGGCAGGAGCCGTCGGACGGGGTCTTGCCGATGCGGGCGGGCGCGATCGGCACCGCGAGGTTGAGGAACGCGATCTCCTGCATGGACGCCTCGGAGACGGCGAGGATGCCGACGTGGCGCGCGAGCAGGTCGGCGGCGATCGCGGCCGACGAGCCGATGCGGGCGGGGCCGACGAACGTGACCAGCTGAGCCGCGGCGGGCACGCCGTCGGGCGCCCAGCCGAACAGCTCGGTCTTGCGCTCGACGTAGCGGTCGTGGTCCGGCGGCAGCACCGACCACCACTCGCCGCGCACCCGGCCGAACCGGCGGTCGGTCACCTGCAGGCCGAACCCGTGCTCGGCGGCGAACGCGGCGATGTCGCAGACGAGCTCGATCCGCTTGTGCCGGTTGGAGACGTCGAAGCCGACGATCATGCGCAGCGCCATCCCGTTCGGCAGCCGCGGTGCCTCGCCGGAGCCGTCCTCGCGGAAGCGACGCGGCGGGTCGCGGAACGGGGCGACCGGCGACTGCAGGAACAGCACCGGCATGCCGATGCCGTCGGCGTTGGGCGTGGTGGCGTCGAGCATGCCGTGGTAGGCGAGCGCGATCATCAGCGAGTCGGCGTAGTCCGGCCGCCAGGCGGCGTAGTCGAGGGTCAGCAGCAACTCGGTGCTGTGCGCGGTGTCGTAGAGGAAGTCCGGGTTGATCGCGACGCTGCCGCTGTAGAGCCGGTGGGCCGTGCCGGAGGTGTCGGACTCGTGCCGGCACACCGAGATGCGGTTGTCGGTGACCATGTCCATCTGCTTGCTCGGCGTCAGCGGCGACCACGTGTGCAGCTGGAAGCCCATGCCGGCGAGGTGGAACGCGAGGGTCTCGGTGGCGACGCGGTCCTTCGCGGTCGGCGGGGTGACGTCGGTCGGTGGCGTGCGTGGGGTGTCGGCGCCGCCGGCGCCGAAGTGCGTGACGTCGAAGAGCACGGCCGGGCTGCCCGCGCTCGCCGCCCGTGCGGCGACCGCGGCGAGCGCGGGGTGTTGCAGGCCGGTGCTAGGCATGGTCCTCGCTCTCGATCGTGGAGAACTCCGCGCGCGGCCGCTTCCAGTGCCGGACGGGCCGGCGGCGGATCTCGCCGATGAGCCACATCGGGCTGGTCCGGTTGACCGGCACGCGCCGCCTGCGCTTGACGGCCTTGCCCACGGAGTCCGCGCCGACGAGCAGGAACAGTCCGAGCAGCGCGACCATGCCGAACACGAACGGGCCGTCGAGCGCGTCCTTGCGGCCGGACGCGACGAGCAGCGCCAGCACGCCGGCGATGATCACCGCGGTGTAGGCGACGTAGCGGGAGAACAGGCGCAGCTGGCCGAGCACGGTCTTGTTGGACGGAATGTCCAATCGGGACAGCAGGAGGCCGGGCACGAGCAGGAGCATGGTGACGATGGCGTCCGCCGACGAGATCGGGGAGTCGCCGCCCTCGGCGCTGGGCCGGAACCGCGCGTTGAGATCGCCGAGCAGCGGGACGCCGGTGAACAGCGTCGGCTCCAGCACGACACCGAAGCCGACGACCAGCAGCAGCACGGCGAGCAGCAGCTTGCCCACGTTCGACGCGAGCGACGGCGGGTCGTCGACGAGCACGGCGTACACAGTGGACGCGACGGGCTCGACCGGCTGCGGGTCGATGCCGAACGGGCGCCGCTGCCACTGCGCGTGCCCGGCGTTCTCGCGCGGGTCGTTGTCGACGTGGATGTCCTTGTCCACCTGGGACTCGACGAGCTCGTCGGCGAGCCTGTCGAGGGTGTCGCGGGTGATCATCCCGTCGGCGAGCTTGCGGTAGTGGTCGGTCTCGTAGAGGTGCGCGAACTGGGCGAGCCGGGTGACCACGGGCCGGTCGGGCAGCAGGCTGGACTCGGGCGAGCTCGCCTCGCGCCAGGCCGGGAAGCGGGGCGAGCGGGCGGAGAACGTCGCGTAGCGTTCCTCGATGTAGGTCCGGAACGACTCCAGGTCGCGGTAGCGGCGGCGGCCGAACTCGGCGAGCCGGGAGGCGATGCCCTGCAGCTCGAGCTCGAGCAGCTTGGGCGTGACCGCGCGGAGCCGGTCGTAGCTCTCGGAGACCGTGCGCATGTCGTCGACGAGCGAGCGCAGCGCGGGGGAGTCGACGTCGCTCGTCATGAAGAACCGGCGGACCTGGATCTCCGGCGGCACCTCGAGCGTCACGTGGTAGGACTTCACCGCGCGCGGGATGAGCGTGGAGTACCGGACGGTGAACTCGTGGCGGAACGTGGCCGACCGCGCGAACGTGTTGCGGGTACGCAGGTTGTGCGACCGCGCGGGGATCACTGGGGCGTCGTAGCGCAGGAAGCTCTGCGCCTTGTAGGTCGGCACCTCGACCACGAGCAGGTACTCCTGCGAGGCGACGTCGAGCAGCCGCAGGAACGGGCTGTCGCGCTGGAAGAGCTGTTCGACGGCGAGCGCCGCCTTGTCGCGGATGGTGTCCGAGTCGGTCGCGCGGCCGCGGGCGCCGGGCGGCGGGACCGGGTGGCCGCCGCGGCCGCCGCCGGTGATCAGGTCGGCGATGGTCGCCTCGATGAGCCAGCGCGACCGGTTCGAGTTGTGCTTCACGGTGTGCAGCAACGCGTTCGGGTGCTCGGTGCGCCGGTCGGAGGTCAGGAACATCCGGAATGCCTTGCACATGCCGTGGATCAGCGCCTGTGCGGTCTCGACCTGTGGCATCCGCGGCACGACGTTGCCGGCCGCGTCCCGCACGACGACCGGGGCCATGTCGGTGCGGGCCTGGCGGGAGACCGGCAGCCACACGCCGCTCGGCCGGCCGCCGACGCCGCCGGGATCGGTGCGCAGCGCCCACTTCTGTTCGGGCGTAAGGACGTTCGTGTCGATGTCGACGCTGACCGAGCGGGCCATGTGGGTGGAGTCGGCGAGCGTGAGCGCCTCGGTCATGCGGTCGATGTGCTCGAGGCGCAGCGCCAGCGCGAGGAGGTTCAGCCCGAGCGCCTCCTGGTAGCCGTCGTGGGGCGGCGGTGCGGTGGGGATAGGGGTGCGGTGCAGTGCCGAGAGGAAGCGCTGTAGGTGGTCGGCCTCGGTTGCCCAGTGCAGGGCTCTGCTCGGCACGGCACCTCCTTGGGCCCAGGGTGAGCGGGCGTCACTCACTGTGTCGACGGTACTGCTTGCGCCGTTAGCGGTGATCTTGCCGGGAATACCTGTCTCGTAACCTGTCCCGGGCCGCGCTTGTCAGTGGTGCACCTCGTCCATGAAGCTGCCGCCTGCGCCGACCGTGCGCACCGCGTCGACCAGGGTCATGCCGAGCACCTGCTTGAGCACGAACCCCGACGCGCCGGCGGTGATCGCGTCCGCGCGCGAGCCGTCGTCGGAGGTGAGTACGAGGCAGCGCAGCCGCGGCCGGCGGGCCCGCAGCTCGCGGCACAGGTCGAGCCCGTTGCCGTCGGGCATGCGGACGTCGAGCACGGCGACGTCGGCCTCGATCTGGTCGGCGCGGGCGAGCGCCTCCGCGACGGTCGCCGCCTGGCCGACGACCTCGAGGTCCGCCTCCGCGGCCAGCAGGTCCGCGATGCCCTGCCGGACGAGCTCGTGGTCGTCGACGAGCAGGATCCGAATCCCCACCGTGGCCTCCCTGCGGTTCGCAGGCACACGGTAGACCGCTCTGTCTCGTATACGCCGCCGTCCATCGGCCCGGGCGCTCAGGGCAGAAAGTCCCTGTGCCACAGGGACTTTCAGCCCGTCCAGCGGTAGATCTGCCCGTCGCGTAACTCGTACTCGCGGGGTGGCCGGCCGGGCGGATGGTGGGCGAGGTGTGCCAGGACCTTGGTGCGGCCGCGCAGCGTCGCCGCGGGGTCGGACCAGTGCAGGTAGGGGTGCAGCAGGGGACGGACCGCGGGCCAGTCCCGCCGCTCGAGGGCGTCGAGCACGTCACGCACGACCTGATCCATGCCGCGAGTAGAGCACGCGGCCCCGACATTTCCGTACCTAGCGGTGGCGGTACTGCCAGCCGATGTCGCGGAGGAAGGACAGCGTGAGCGCTGCCAGGGCCGTCGCCGTGCTCGCCACCGCCAGCCCGGACGGCAGCAGGCCCGACGCGGCGACCACCAGCGCCACGCCCTGCACCGCCGCGACCGTCTTGCGGGCGAGGCTCGGCGGCAGCGGCAGGCGAAGCCACCCCACGAGCACCCCCGCGCCTATATAGAGGTATCGCCACGCGCCGATCGCCACGTCCCACCAGCCCTGCGACAGCGCCACGTACACCGACAGCACCAGCAGCAGGAACGCGTCGATCTCCATGTCGAACCGGGCGCCCAGCGGCGTCGCGGTACCCGTGCGGCGCGCGACCTGGCCGTCCGCGAAGTCCATCGCCAGCGCGAGCGCCGCCACCGCCACCACCCACGCCGGCGAGCGTGCCTCGACGACGAGCGCGGTGACCCCGCCGACGAGCGCCGCCCGCACGAGCGTCACGAGGTTGGCCGCTCCGAGCGACCGGGTGCCGGTCCTGGCGAGCCCCACCGCGAGCGTCCCGCACGTCACGGCCGCGAACGCCACGCCGGTGAACCAGCCCCACGCGCCCGCCCGCAGCACCGCCAGCACGACCGCCTGCGCGGCCAGGCCGACCAGCACGGCCCGCAGCGGCAGCACGGCACCTCCGGAAAGCACGTATGGTGATCATGAGCATAACCGGCGGAAGGCGGCAGAGGATGGAGCGCGCGTTCTGGCTGCGCGCACCGGGGGAGTGCGAGCTGCGACCGGTGGCGCTGCCGGCGCCCGGCCCCGACGACGTCGTCGTGCGCACGCTCTACTCCGGGGTCAGCCGCGGGACCGAGTCGCTCGTCTTCCGCGGTGGCGTCCCGGCCAGCCAGCACGCCGTGATGCGCGCGCCGTTCCAGGAGGGCGAGTTCCCCGGGCCGGTCAAGTACGGCTACCTCAACGTCGGCGTGGTGGAGCAGGGCCCGCTCACCGGCCGGACGGTGTTCTGCCTCTACCCCCACCAGACGCGCTACGTCGTGCCCGCCTCGGCCGTGACCCCGGTGCCCGACGACGTCCCGCCCGCGCGCGCGATCCTCGCCGGCACCGTCGAGACCGCGGTCAACGCCGTCTGGGACGCCGCCCCGCACGTCGGCGACCGCATCGCCGTGGTCGGCGCCGGCATGGTCGGGGCCAGCGTCGCCCGGGTGCTCGCGGGGATCCCCGCCGCCCACGTGCAGCTGGTCGACGTCGACGAGAGCAAGGCGACGCTCGCCGCCGCCCTCGGCGTCGAGTTCGCCACGCCCGCCGCCGCCGGCGGCGACCTCGACCTGGTCGTGCACGCGAGCGCCACCGACGCGGGCCTGGCCCGCAGCCTGGAGCTGCTCGCGCGGGAGGGCACGGTCGTCGAGCTGAGCTGGTACGGAGACCGGCGGGTCAGCGTGCCGCTCGGCGAGTGGTTCCACTCGCGACGGTTGACCTTGCGATCGAGCCAGGTCGGGACCGTCGCACCGGCTCGCGGCACCCGAAAGGGTTACGCCGAACGGCTGGCCGTGGCGCTCGAACTGCTCGCCGATCCGGCGTACGACGCGCTCGTGACCAGCGAATGTCGGTTTGACGACCTTCCGGTTGCGCTGCCCAGATTGATCAGCGATGAACCCTCTGCCCTCTGCCTGCGTGTTATGTACGACAGCACTTAGTCGACAGCAGGAGGCCGGGGTGTTCAGCCTCACCGTCCGCGATCACGTGATGGTCGCGCACAGCTTCAACGGCGAGGTGTTCGGCCCGGCGCAGCGGCTGCACGGTGCGACGTTCATCGTGGACGCCACCTTCTCCCGCGAAGAGCTGGACGCGGACAACATCGTCGTGGACATCGGGCTCGCCACCCGCGAGCTGAACAACGTCCTCGGCGACCTCAACTACCGCAACCTCGACGAGGTGCCCGAGTTCGCCGGCATCAACACCTCCACCGAGTTCCTGGCCAAGGTCGTCGCCGACCGGCTCGCCGAGCGTGTGCACGCGGGCGCGCTGGGTGCGGGCGCCAAGGGTCTCGCGGAGCTCTCGGTGCTGCTGCGCGAGTCCCACGTCGCGTGGGCCGACTACAGGCGCGCGCTGTGAGTGCGGCCGAGACCACGTTCGTGTTGCCGGCGGACGTCGACGACGTGACGCTCGCGAGCGGCGGCAACGCCTACGACCGCCGCATGTGCGAGGTCCTCGGCCTGCGTGAGGTCACGGTGCCGGGCCGCTGGCCGACTCCCGACCAGGCCGACCGCATCCACCTGGCCAGAGTGCTCGGCGAGCTCCCGGACGGGTCCGTCGCACTGCTGGACGGACTCGTCGCGTGTGGGGTGCCCGAGTTCGTGGTGCCGCACGCGCGTCGGTTGCGCATCGCGATCCTGCTGCACCTCCCGCTCGCCGACGAGTACGGGTTGCCGGCCGACCGCGCGGTCGCGCTCGACGCCCTCGAGCGCGAGACCCTGCACGCGGCGTCCGCGGTGATCGCGACCAGCGCGTGGGCCGCGCGCCGCGCGGTCGAGCATCACGAGCTCGACCCGGGCCGCGTGCACGTGGCGACCCCCGGGGTCAAGCCCGCGCCGCTCGCCACCGGTACCGACGGCCGGCTGCTCTGCCTGGCGTCGATCACCCCGCGCAAGGGCCAGGACGTGCTCGCCGAGGCCCTCGCGGGCGTCGCCGACCTCGGCTGGACCTGCGAGTGCGTCGGCTCCGTGCGCCGCGACCCGCGGTTCGTGGACAGGGTGCACGCGCTGATCACCCGGCACGGGCTCGCGAACCGCATGTCGATCACCGGCCCGCTGCCCGACGCCGAGCTGGAGGGCCGATTCGGCCGCGCCGACCTGCTCGTCCTGCCCTCCCGGGGCGAGACGTACGGCATGGTCGTGACCGAGGCGCTGGCTCGCGGGATCCCGGTGCTGACCTCCGATGTCGACGCGCTACCCGACACGCTCGGGCAGGCGCCGGACGGCGGCGTGCCCGGACTGCTCGTGCCACCCGGGGACGTGGCCGCGCTGTCCGAGGCGCTACGCCGCTACCTGACCGACGCCTCGCTGCGCGGCCGCCTTCGCGAGTCCGCGCGCCAGCGCAGGCGTCACCTCGAGGACTGGAACCAGGCGGCGCTGCGGCTGGCCGCCCTACTCGACCGGCTGCAGGGAGAACCCTCATGCGCGGCATGACATTGCAGGAACCGACCGAACGGGAGACCGCCGACGGGGAACGGACCGGCCAGGTCCTGCTCCCCGTGCGGGTCGAGCCGGCCACGACGGAGACCTCCGGGCCGGCCCGCGCGAAGCGGGGCCTGAACAAGGGCAAGTTGTGGGCCTGGGCGAAGCTGCTCATCGGCGTGGGCATCGTCGTCGCGCTGGTCTGGAAGGTCGGCGCGAACGGCTTCCTCGACGGCTTCCGGGTCATCGACGTCGGCGAGGTCGCCGCGGCGCTCGGCATCGGCCTCGTGACGACGGTGCTCAGCGCGTGGCGCTGGTGCCTCGTCGCCCACCGGCTCGGGCTGCGGCTGCCGCTGCGCCGGGCCGTCGCGGACTACTACCGGGCGCTGTTCCTCAACGCGGTGCTGCCCGCGGGCGTGCTCGGCGACGTCCACCGCGCGGTCCAGCACGGCCGCGACGAGGGCGACGTCGGCGCCGGCGTGCGGGCCGTGGTCCTCGAGCGGACCGCCGGGCAGGCTGTCGTGGTGGTGGCCGGGGTCGTGGTGCTGCTGGCCGGTCCGACGATCGCACCGGCCCGCGACATCGGGCTGGCCGTGCTGATCGTGGCCTCCGTGGTCGTGTTCGCCTACCTGGCCATGCGCCGCTGGACCGGGCCGGACTCGCGCTGGCGTCGTACGCTCGATGATGTCCGCCACGGGTTGCTCGCCCGCGACGCGTGGCCCGCGGTGGCCGTACTGTCCGCCGCGGTCCTGGCGGGGCACGTCACGCTGTTCGTGATCGCTGCCCACGCGGCGGGCGCGAACCTGCCCGCCGGCGAGCTGGTTCCACTGGTGATCGTCGCTTTGCTGGCGATGGGGCTGCCGGTGAACGTGGGAGGTTGGGGACCAAGGGAGGGTGCGACAGTGCTGATGTTCGCGGCCGCCGGCCTCGGTGCCGCGCAGGGACTCACCACCGCCGTGGTGTACGGACTCCTCGGGCTCGTCGCGAGCCTGCCGGGCGCGTTGATGCTCGTCCGCCGACGGGAACAGCGTGGACAGGGACGCCGACAGGAAGTGACCGCATGACGAACCTGGCCGACATCGGGCGCAACGCAGCGGTGGAGCGCGTGGTCGACACCCGCCTGCCCACCGTGTACGGCGAGTTCCACGCCGTGGGCTACTACGACCGCTGGGGCGGGCACGAGCACGTGGCGCTGGTCCACGGTGACGTCACCGGCCGCACGCCGCTGACCCGGGTGCACTCGGAGTGCCTCACCGGAGACGCGTTCGGGTCCACCCGCTGCGAGTGCGGCGACCAGCTGTCCGCGGCCATGCGGCAGATCGTCGCCGAGGGCGCGGGCATCCTGATCTACCTCAAGGGCCACGAGGGCCGGGGGATCGGCCTGCTCGCGAAGCTGCGCGCGATGCGGCTGCAGGAGGAGGGGCTGGACACCGTCGAGGCGAACCTCGCGCTGGGCCTACCCGTGGACGCCCGCGAGTACCACATGGCCGCCGAGATCCTCCACGATCTCGGCGTGCGCTCGATCCGGCTGCTGTCGAACAACCCGAAGAAGCTGGACTCGTTGTCGCACAACGGGATCCGCATCACCGAGCGCGTGCCGCTGCTGGCCACGCCGACCGACGACAACCTGCCGTACCTGCGCACCAAACGCGAGCGGCTGGACCACTACCTGCCTCACCTCGAGGGGCTGCCGAGCGCGGCCAGCACGTCGGCGAACGACTCCACCAAGTTGGCGAGCGCGGCCTTGCCCTTGGCGGCCGAGGCGAGCGAGGGCCGGCCCACGACGCCGGACGCGGTGTAGGCGGCGAGCCCGCGCGTCAGCATCCGGTTGCGCTCGTCGGCCAGCTCGTCGTGGTCGGCGTAGTCCGCGCGTACGACCTGCGGGTGGGCGTGCAGCAGCAGCGAGGTCTCGAGCTCACCGGCGTGCATGTCGCTCTCCGGGCCCAGCTCCACGCCGCCGGCCGCGCGCGCGTTGAGCCAGTCGACCTCGGTGGGGAAGAGCGCCATCCGCTCGCCGCGGGCGCTCGCCTCCTGCACGACGTTGCCCAGCACGTAGTTGCCGCCGTGGCCGCTGATCAGCACGAGCTTGCCGATCCCGCCGCGGCGCAACGACTCCGCGATGTCGGTGACCGTGGCGTAGAGGGTCGCCGCGGAGACGCTGACCGTGCCGCGCCAGCCGGCGTGCTCGTGCGAGCAGGAGATCGTGACCGGCGGCAGCTGCAGCACCCGGTACGCGGCGCCGACGGCGCGGGCGACGGTGACCGCGATGACGGTGTCGGTGGCGAGCGGCAGGAAGTCGCCGTGCTGCTCGAAGCTGCCGACAGGCAGCAGCGCCACGTCGGCGTCGCGCTCGCGTTCCTCGGTCGCCGTGCTGAGGGGGAGGAGGTAGTCGTCGGTCATGTGCCCATCATGGCCGCTCGAGAACGCCGGCCGCCCGCCCCGCCGTGGGCGACGGTTCCGGCTGCCCGGTGAGTGGTCAGCGGCCGCCGGCGGTGGCCGGGGCGCGGCGGCCGGCGCCGAGGGCGGCCGTCGTGGCGGCGGTGGCGGCGCAGATGGCCGCCGCGGCCAGGGCCGAGATCCGGAAGCCGGCGAGGAAGCCCGCGCCCGCCACCGGGCCGGCGATCGCCGCGAACGCCGCGGTGCCCAGCGCGCCACCGGACTGGCGGGCCGTGTTGTTCACCGCGCTCGCGAGGCCCGACCGGTCGGCCGGGACCGCCGCGACCGCGCCGCTCACCAGGGCCGGGGTCAGGATGCCGAGGCCGATGCCCCAGATCGCCATCGCCCCGAGCAGCACCGGGTAGGGCGTCTCCGGCGCGGCGAGGGCCAGCAGCGCGATGCCGCACGCGGTCGTCCCGAGGCCGACCACCGCGACCGGTCCCGGGCCGAGCCGGCCGATCACCCGGCCCGCGTACGGCGGCAGCAGCACCAGCGGCAGGCACACCGGCAGCATGGCCAGGCCGGCGTGCAGCGGATCCAGGCCCCGGACGTCCTGCAGGAACTGGGTCATCAGGAACATCATTCCGAGGGTGGCGCCGTTCATCACGACCGCGCCGAGGTTGGGTAGCACGAACGATCGGTCCCGGAACAGGCCCAGGGGCAGCATCGGGTCGCCCCGGCGCTGCGCGGCCACGAACAGCGCGCCCACCGAGACGGCAGCCGCGGTGAGCGTCCACGACCGCCCGGCCACCCCGGCGACGAGCAGCCCCAGCGCGGCGGTGCCCAGTACAGCGCCGACGACGTCCGGCCGGCGCGACCGGTCGCCGGTGTCGCGCGGCAGCACCACGAACGCCGCCACCAGGCCGGCCACCACGAGCGGCACGTTCAGCCAGAACACCGCCCGCCAGCCGACGGCCGTGACGAGCAGGCCGCACAGCACCGGTCCGGCCGGCAGCGCGATCCCGCCGATCGCCGCCCACACGCCGATGGCCCGGGCCCGCGCCCGCGGCGAGGGATAGGCGGCGGTGACGACCGCGAGCGTGCCCGGCAGCAGCAGCGCCGCGCCGGCGCCCTGCACCGCGCGCGCCGCGATCAGCCAGCCGATGCCGGGCGCGAGCGCGCAGCCGAGCGACGCCAGGCCGAAGACGACCAGCCCGGCGAGCACCATCGGCCGGTGCCCGATGCGGTCCCCGGTGGCCCCCGCGACCAGCAACAACGCCGCGAACGGCACCGAGTACCCGGTCACCACCCACGCGAGCGGCCCACCGCCGACCCCGAACTCAGCGGCGATCCGCGGCACGGCCACGTTCATCGCGGTGACGTCCAGCAGGACGAGGAAGTACCCCACGCACATGGTGACCAGCAGTACGCGAGTGTCCCGTGCGCTCACCCGTCCGACCGTACGCCCCGGACGTGTCGGCGCCGGCCGACAAGTCCATAGTGGACAAAAACGCTTGATGATCTTGGAAACGGGGTACTAGCCGCCCGTGTTCGAGACCTTCCTGCTGCCGGTCACCACCGCGCTCTCGATGTTCCCCCTCATCGTGCTGATCGTGATGCTGCCGGTGGCGGTGGTCAGCTACCGCCGCCGCGGCCGGGCGGGCGGCTGGACCACGCTGGTCTTCTACGCGTTCCTCTTCTACCTGCTCGCCGCCGCGCTGCAGACGGTCATCCCGCTCCCGAGCGATCCCGCCGGCTACTGTGCCGCCAACAACTACGCGAGCACGCCCCAGCTGCGGCCGTTCTACTTCGTGCAGGTCCTGCGGGAGCGCGCGCAGGGCGACTGGAGCCCCGGTGCGCTGATCCACTACGGCTCGGTCTGGAGCACCGCGCTCAACGTCGCCCTGCTCGCGCCGCTCGGGTTCTTCCTGCGCTACCTCGCGGGCGTGCGGTTCGTCGCGGCCACCGCGCTCGCGTTCGGGGTCTCGCTGCTCTTCGAGCTGACCCAGCTGACCGGGCTGTGGTTCGTCTACCCCTGCGCGTACCGGCTGTTCAGCGTCGACGACATCATGCTCAACACGGTCGGCGCCGTGCTCGGCTGGCTCGTCGCCGGGCCGCTCGGCCGGGTGCTGCCGCCGGTCGAGCCGGAGCGGGAACGCCGCCGCTACGCCACAAAGGTCACCGTGAGCCGCCGGCTGTTCGCGCTGCTCGCGGACGCGGTCGGGTTCGTCGTGCTGACCGGTCTGGTCGTCGGGCTCGTCGTGCTGTTCGGCGGGCCGGCCGAGGGGCGCGGGCCGATCATCGCGGTGCTCGCGGCGGTCTGGTTCCTGCTCGTGCCGGTGCTGACCGGCGCCACGGTCGGCAAGCGGGCGATGCTGTTGAAGGTGGAGCGGACCAACGGCCGGCGGGCCGGCCCGGTGTCGCTGCTCGTGCGCAACGGGATTCTCTTCTCCCCGCTGTGGCTGCTCTGGCTCGCGCTGTCGGTCGACGACTGGGACGTGTTCGCCGACCCCGGGCAGCTGCTGATCCCGCTCGGCATGCTGGTATCGCTGTTCCTGGTCGGCATCTGGACGCCGCTCGCGGTGTTCTTCGGCAAGGAGGCGGCGCCGCACGAGCGGCTGTCCCGCACCCGCAACGTCGCGATCGTGGCCGGCCCGGACCCGTCGGGCACGACCACGACCGTGACGAAGGTCAATGCGAGCTAGGAGGCCTCGACGGCCTTCTTGATGCGCTCGGCGAAGTGCGGCGCGTCCTTGCGGGCGGCGGACAGCGCGAAGCCCGCGATGACCTTGCCGAAACCGTGTCCTTCGAGGACGTTGAAGATGCGCAGCTTCGTGCGGGTGGCCGAGACGGGCTCGAAGTCGTAGCCGCCCTCGGCCGCGGTGACGGCGTTCTTCGACTGCTCGGCCCAGCGGATCTTGGCGTCCGGCACGAACTCGGTGATCTTGAACTCGCGGTGGGTCGTCATGCCCGCGTCCTTCACCGTGCTCCTGTAGACCGTGCCGACCGCGGTCGGGCCGTCGGTGGTCTTCTCGATCTTCTGCACGCGCGGGCTGAACTTCGGATCGTTCTCGCCGTCGGCGAGGAAGGCGAAGACCTCCGCGACGGGACGGTCGATCTCGATGGTGGCCTCGAACTGACCGGCCATGGACACTCCTCGGGTCGTTGGTGCGGCACGATCATGCCGCAGGTCAGCCGGCGGAACCAAGCGGCTCGCCGGAGGCCGCGACCTCCTCCTTCGATGCCGTCTTGGGCTCGGCCGGCACGGTCTCCGCGCGCCGCGGAATGTCCTCGCCGGCGGGCTCGCCGGGGACCGCCATCAGGACCGCGGTGATCGTGCCGGCCAGCGCGAGCGCGCCCACGACGAACACCGGCAGCAGGAACGTGAACACCTCGACGCCGGCCGGGGCGGGCGCGGTGGGCTCGAGATCAACGCGGACCGCGGCCATGCCGGTGTAGTGCATGCCGGTGACCGCCACGCCCATCACGAGGCCGGCGAGGACGCGCAGCGACAGCCGGCCGGTCGCCACCGTGAACCAGAGCGCGGCGGTCGCGGCGAACACCGCGATCCCGACGGACAGGGCGACCAGGCCCGGGTCGTAGGAGATCGTGCCCTTGAGGTTGACCGCCCACATGCCGGTGTAGTGCATCAGGGCCACGGCGACGCCCATGATCACGCCGCCCGCGAGCAGGCGCCACAGCGAGTACGTCCGCCGGGCACCGAACACGAGCAGGCCGACGAACACCGCGGTGATCGCGAGCAGCGCGGAGATCGCGGTGCGGGCGACGTCGAAGCGCACGGGCAGGCCCGGGGTGGTGAAGCCGAGCATCGCGATGAAGTGCATGAGCCAGATGCCGACGCCGCCGATGGACAGCGCGGCGGCGGCGAGCCAGCCGACGCGTAGCGCCTCGGTGCGCGCGGTGCCGGCGAGTGCCGTGCAGGCGAGGCCGACGGTGGATCCGACGACCGAGGTGATGTAGGCGAAGACGACGAGCCAGCTGCCGAGATCGAAGTGGTGGACATGGTCGACGGCGAGGGACATGTGCGGGGGTGCTCCTCAGTGTGCGCCGCGCGCTCGCACCGGTCTCTTGGGGAGTGGGGCCGGGGTGGGCGCCAGCTTGGCCAATGCGTACTCGCTCGCCGCGATCAGGACCTCCTTGGCCGAGTCGCGGGAGCGGGCGTCGCAGTTCATGATCACGACGTCGTCCGGGAGCGTGAGTGCCTCCCGGACATCCTCGGTGGAGAAGCGTTGGGCGCCTTCGAACTGGTTGACGGCCACGACGAAGGGAAGCCCGCGGGCCTCGAAGTAGTCGATGGACGCGAAGCCGTCCGCCAGCCGGCGCGTGTCCACCAGCACGATGGCGACGATCGCCCCCAGGACGATGTCGTCCCACATGAACCAGAAGCGGTGCTGGCCGGGCGTGCCGAAGACGTAGAGGACGAGGTCGTCGGCCAGCGTGATGCGGCCGAAGTCCATTGCTACGGTCGTCGACATCTTGGCCGACGTCACCACCATCTCGTCGACACCGACGCCGGCACTGGTCATCAGCGCCTCGGTGCGCACCGGCGCGATCTCGGACATGGCACCGACGAACGTCGTCTTGCCGACGCCGAAGCCGCCCGCGACCACGATCTTCGCGGAGGTGATCCGCGCACGTGTCGCGCTACTTGGCACGAAGTCCACTGAGCACCCTCTCGATCAGCCGGCGTCGTTCGTCGATGCCGGAGTCGGCGGTGAGCGTCGCCTCGACCACCACCAGCTCCTCACCGAGCAGGTCCGCGACGAGGACCCGCGCCACTCCCAGCGGCACCGACAGGTGCGCGGCGATCTCCGCGACCGAACGCGGCTGCAGGCACAGCTGCGTCACCGTCCACATGGCACTCGCCCGGCGTTGCGGCAGCGCCTGGCCGAGCGGTGTCGTGCGCACCCGCGCCTCGACGGCGAGCTCGACGCTCGGCTGGGTGCGGCCCTCGGTCCACGAGTAGGGCCGCGCCAGCGCGGCGGGCGCGTCCGCCGGCCCCTCCGCCAGCGGGTCGGCAGGCGCGTGCGCCAGGGCGTCTGCGGGAGCGTCGGTCACGGGTCTTCCGTTCAGGGTCTGTCCTCGGCCCCACGGACCGGGGTGTCGACCATCCGCCCGACGCGGTCGACCAGCAACGTCATCTCGTAGCCGACGAGCCCGATGTCGCAGCCGGAGGCCGCCAGCACGGCGAGGTGGGAACCGTCGCCCACGCTCATCAGCAGCAGGAAGCCGCCTTCCATCTCGATCACCGACTGCACGACGCGGCCCGCCGTGAACAGCTGTGCGGCGCCGACCGTGAGGCTCGTGAGCCCGGCGGTCAGCGCGGACATCTGGTCGGCGCGGTCGCGCGGCAGTCCCTCGCTCGCGGCGACGAGCAGGCCGTCGGCGGACACCAGCACGGCGTGCGTGACGCCGGGTACGTCCTGGGTGAAGGCGGAGACCAGCCAGCCCAGTGTGGGCTCGGTCGTGGTGGTGCTGTCGGTGGTCATCGACCCCTCCCTCGGATCGGAGTCGGCGGCTCTCCCCAGCCGCCGGCTCGTGTCGACCGGTTCGTTCACGGGGTCTTCCCGTGACGCCACGTCAGTTCTCCCGCTCTGTTGCGGACTCGGGATCCGGCTCCTTTCGAGCGCGGCGTGCCGCCTGAACGCCGCCGTAGTGCCTGGACAGGTTGTTGCGGATGGCTTCTGGGTCCCGGAAGCCGGTGCCGGTCTGGCCAGCATGCTGACCGGAACGCTTGGGCGGCGACGCGCTGCCCGGCTTGCGTACCGGCAGGCCCGCGGTCGTCGAGGTGTTGCCCGGCGTCCGCACCGGCAGACCCGCCGCGGTGGTGCGGATGGTCGGCGGGTCGATGTCCGACATGTGATTCGTTCCGGCGGTGCCGTTCGTTGCGGCGGATTTGGTCACAGCCGACTCGGACGACACCGCGTCCGGCTTCTTGTCCGGCTTCTTGTCCGGCTTCGCGTCCCCGAGCGGGGTGGCCGGGGTGAGCCAGCCGCGTCCCGAGGTGTCGGGCGCCTTGGTGGTCGCGTGGTTGGTACCGCTGGTCCCGTTGGCCGCTTCCTCGACGGCGACGACCGGGGTGAACCAGCCGATCTTGCTGCCGTTCGGCAGCTCCGGCGGCAGCGGCGGCACGACCGGCACCGGCTGGAGGGCTCCGGTCGTCCTCTCGGCGGGCGCGGAGGTCGATGCCGAGGCTGCCGCGGACGCCGCCTCCGGTGCCGGCGCGGCGGCCTCGGGCTCGGCCGGCTCCGTCTCCCGGACCGCTGCAGGGGTCGCCATCGGGGTCGCCTGTCCTTGTGCCGCAACGGTTTCCGGGGCGCCCTCGGACAGCACCAGCGTGCCGGGCACGTGCACGCTCGCGGTGATGCCGGCCTGCTTGGCGCGGTCGTGGGTCGGTCGCAACCGGACCGTCAGGTCGTGCCGCGCGGCGAGCAGGCTGACCACGAACAGGCCCATCCGCCGGGTGGTCTCCGGGCCGATGGCGTCGGCGGCCGCGAGCCGGTGGTTGGCCGTCTCGAGGTCCTCCTCGGCCATGCCGAGCCCGCCGTCGATGACCTCGAACAGCAGGCCGCCGTCGGTGCCGCGGTCGGCGGTGAGGACGACCTTGCGGTCCGGCGGGGAGTACCGGGTGGCGTTCTCGAGCAGCTCGGCGAGGATGTGCACGACGTCGGTGGCGGCGGTCGCGCGCACGGCCGCGTTGGGGGCGTGGCCGAGGCTGACCCGCTTGTAGTCCTTGACCTCCGAGGTCGCCGCTCGCAGCACCTCCACGACCGACACGGGCCGGTTGCCGCGCTTGGGCGGGGTGCCGCCGGCGAGCACCTGGAGGTTCTCGCCGTTGCGGCGCAGCCGGGTGGCGAGGTGATCGAGGCGGAACAGGCCATCGAGCCGGCGCGGGTCGTGCTCGTCGGCCTCGAGGCTCTCGATCACGCCGAGCTGCAGCTCGACGAGGGACTGGCTGCGCCGGGAGAGCGTCATGAACATCTCGCTCACCTGGTGGCGCAGCTCGGCCTGCTCGCCGGCGAGCCGGACGGCCTGCTGGTGCATGTCGTCGAAGGCGCGGGCCAGCTGGCCGATCTCCTCGTCGGTGCGCACGGCGACCGGCTCGACCGCCTTCCAGTCGACGTGGTCGCCCGCGCGCACCCGGTCGACGGTCTTCGGCAGCTTGTCGTGTGCGACCGACAGGGCGGCGGCACGCAGCCTGCGGACGGGCAGCAGCAGGGAGCGGGCGACGGTCAGGGCGACCGCGAGGGCGGCGAGCAGCGCGCCGAGCACGATCGCGGCATCGCGCAGGGCGTCCGAGCGGGCCTGGTTGGTGCGCTGGCCGACGGTGTCGACGAGCTCGGTGTACTTCTGGTCGATCAGCCCGCGCAGCGAGGTCTGCTCGGTCTGCAGGTCGGGCAGCAGCCGCTGCAGCTCCGCGGTCTTGTTGCGCGCGATCGCGGACTGGATCGCGTCCCGGCGGGCGGACCACGTGCGGGTCGCGGAGACGAACTCGGGCAGGTCGGCGGCCGGGATGTCGAGCGAGAGCTGCTGGCCGAGCACGGCTTCCTCGGCGGCGTTGTGCTGCACGGAGGCGGCGACGTCGTTGCTGACCGGCTTGCCGGTGGCGGAGGCGATCAGTGCCTCCTCGCTGGCGAGCGCGGCGCGCAGCAGCAGCATCGACAGCAGGTTGGACGCGCGGTCGTCGAGGTCCTCGGTGCGGGTGAACGACACGACGCGCGGCAGCAGCTCGCCGAGGCCCGCGATGACCGCGCGGTAGGAGAACGCCTCGGTGACCGGGTCGGTCTTGCCGGTCGCGGCCTGCTTGCGCGCCTCGGCGAGCTGCTCGAGCGCGTCGCCGAGCTTGCGGTTCACGTCGCTCGGCAGCTGCGCGAAGTCGGCCGCGTTGCGCAGCTCGGTCACCTGCTTGTCGACCGCGTCCTCGCGGCGCGCGCGGGTGTTCTCGTCGGGCGGCACGGCGGCGACCATCTCGAGCGCGGCGAGGTCGGCGAGCTTCACCGCCTCGCCGACGACGTCGAGCTGGTCGCGGACGGTGCTCAACCTGTTGGCGTCGTCCAACTGTTGCTGGACACGCAAGCCACCGAGAATCAGCGCGACGATTGCGGGAACCACGAGCACGACGGCGACCTTCGTGCGCAGGCTCCAGCTGTTGACCCGCCACTTCGCCGCATCCTGCTGACCTGGCTCCGGCACCACATGTCCCATCTGAACGTCGGCTGTGCCGGTGCCCCCCGGCTAGTTTCTGGCGAGCCCCAGAAGCTCCGCGAAAATCGGACGCACTGGCGACTTCGCGATGCAAGCCGAACCGTTCGACAATGTCAAGACCGGGCCAGGTGTGGCGCCCGTTCGATGTTCAACTAAGGACTTTGGTCCCGCCCGGTTACTCCAAACGCACTACAACCTTCGGAGATCATTCTTCGGGTGCCGGGCGGGTACCGATCGTGCGGGCGACCAGCGAATCGACGGGTATGTGCGGGGCCGTCGCGGCCCGTGACCGGACGGCCACGGTGAGCGGTTCGAAAATTACCGTCAGATCTCGGCGGGTCGCTGGAAAGTTCTCGCGCGAGCGGGTTCGAGGATAGAATTAGCTTATCAATCGCAGGAATTTCCGGACCAATTCCGAGGCTATTTTCAATCCGTCTACTCGCGGTGCGCGCAGGTGCCGTCGGGGAGCTCGCGGGCCATCAGCGCGCAGGAGACCGTCAGCCGTTCGGCCCGCCGCGGCGGGGGACCGGTTCGCGCGCAGCCAGGCGGAGAGCATCGCGCGCAGTCGCTGGCGCTCGCCGCCGGGCAGCCGCGGCAGCGGCCCGAGGAGGACCACGAGCCGGTCGACGACGTCGGGGGTGCGGACGGACGGGCAACGCCGCGGGCAGCCGGTCGTCGAGCCGCACAGTGATAGCGGTGCCAGACCCGCCGAGCACGTGCCCGCGGGCTGACCCCGAAGCGGGACGGGGGACACCGTGAGCCGGCGGTACTCGCCGAGCCGGCGCTGCCGCGGCTCGGTGCGCCGGTACACGCCGGCGACCGCGGAGGACACGTCGTCGACGACCGTCCACACCGAAAGGCGCGCGATGTTCGCGCGGATCCGGAAATCGGCTAGCGGAACGCCTCGGCGAGCCACCAGGACCCGCCGTCGCTGGTGATCTTGGCGTCGACCAGCAGCGGGCGGTCGCGCGGGCTGTCGAGCCACGCGGTCACCCCGTCGAGGTCGGCCGCGGTGCGCACGGTGAGCCCGGCGCAGCCGAAGCCGGTGCCGATGGCGGCGATGTCGGTCTCCGGGAAGCGGACGGTGGCGTGGTCCTGGCCGGTGAAGTGGTGCACCTCGGCGCCGTAGGCCTCGTCGTTGTAGACCACGATCACCATCGGCAGGCCGAGCCGCACCACGGTGTCGAGCTCGGCGATGCTCATCAGGCAGCCGCCGTCACCGAGCGCGGCGACGGGAAGCCGGTCGGGCCGGGCGAGCGCCGCGCCGATCGCGGTGGCGAGGCCGAGCCCGATCGACTGGTATGCCTGGGTGAAGCAGAACCCGTACTGGTCCGGCACCTCGAGGTAGGCGCTCGGGTAGCCCATGAAGTTGCCCGAGTCGACCGACACGATCCGCTCGGCGGGCAGCAGCTCGTCGAGCCGGCGGCTCAGCACCCTCGGGTCGATCCGGTCCACTGTGGACTCATCGGTGACCGGCACGTACCGCCAGCGGCCCTGCTCCCCGATCCGTGCGCGGACCTCGGCGGTGCGGTAACCGTCCTGAGTGGAGCCAAGGAGGGACAGCACGTCCCGCGCGGTCTCCGCGACATCGCCGAGCACGCCGAGGTGCACGGGCCGGTGCGCGCCCAGCGCGGTCTGCTCGATGTCGACCTGGGCGAGGCGGGCGTCCGGCCCGATGAGCCTGCCGTGCCGGGTGGTCCACTGGTTGAGCGCGCAGCCCCACCCGACGACGAGGTCGGCGTTCCCGATCAGTTCGGCGGCAAGCGGTGTGGCGAAGCCGCCGGAGATGCCGAGCGACCACACGTCGCCGGCGAACAGGCCGTTGGCCACCGCCGACGTGGCGAGCAGCGCGCCCGTCGCCTCGGCGAGCAGGCGCAGCTCCGGCCCGGCGCCGCGCGCGCCGCGGCCGGCGATGAACACGGGCCGGTCCGCCGCGCGGAGGGCGCCCGCGAGCTCGGCGGCGGCGTCCGCGGCGGGCCGGACGGTGGCCGGTGCGGCGGGTGCTGCGGCGGCTGGCGCGGGCTGCGCGGGTTCGGCCGGCGCGGCCTGGACGTCGAGCGGCATGCTCAGCACGACGGTCCGTCGCTCGTGGACGGCCGTGCGGTAGGCACGCACGGTGTCGGCCACCGCCGAGCCCGGCGAGTGGATCCGTTCCGGCACGGCGCCGACCGCCGCGACGGCCGCGTCCTGGTCGATGCGGAAGTTGTTCCGCACGGCCGCGCCGGGCGTGTCGGCGGTCAGCACGAGCAGCGGGGTGCGGCTCTTGGCGGCCTCGGTGATGCCGGTGAGCGCGTTGGTGAGCCCGCAGCCCTGGTGGGTGGTGACGACCGCCGGCCGGTCGCTCATCCGCGCGTACGCGTCGGCCATCGTGGCGGCACCGCACTCGTGGCGGGCGGCGACGAACGGCACGCCGCCCGCGCGCAGCGCGTTGGTCACCACGAAGTTACCGCTGCCGACGACGCCGAACGCGTGGTCGACGCCGAGCCCGGCGAGCGTGTGGCCGACCAGCTCGGCGGTGGTGCTCACCGTTCGACCAGCGCGTACACGCGGGCCGGGCTGCCCGACCCGCCGACGATCGGCAGCGGCGAGACGACGAGCAGCGCGCCGGTCGTCGGCAGGCTCGCGACGTTCTGCAGCTGCGTGAGGCCCATCTTGCCGGCGCCGAGGAAGAAGTGGTGGCACGGGAAGGCCGGGTCGAAGCCGTGCGCGGCGCCGGCGTCGGTGCCGACGGTCTCCACGCCGATGCCGACGAGGTTCGTGTCCTCGGCGAGCCAGCGGGCGCAGTCGGGTGCGATGCCCGGCGTGTGCGAGCCGGTCTCGTCGGCGTTGAGGAACTGCTCGGCGTCGTGGGAGCGGCGGTCCCAGCCGGTGCGCAGCAGCAGCCAGCCGCCGGTCGGCAGCTCGCCGTTCTCGGCCTCCCAGAGGCGGACGTCGTCGATCTGCAGCAGGTAGTCGGGGTCGGCGGCGACCCGGTCGGACACGTCGATCACGACCGCGGGCGCGACGAGCGTGCGCAGTGCCAGCTGGGAGACGTCGAGCCCGTCCTTGCCGGACGACCAGTGCACGGGCGCGTCGACGTGGGTGCCGGTGTGCTCGCCGGTGTGGATGTTGTTCCAGTACCAGTGCGGGCCGTTCTCGTCGTAGCGGCTGATCTGCTCGAGGGAGAAGTTGATCGTGTTCGCGAACGGCGGGGGCAGCTGCAGGATCGGCGTCTCCGGCGACAGGGGCGCGGTGAGGTCGACGATCTCGACCCGGTTCGTGGAGATCGCTTCGAGCAGGTCGGCCAGCAGCGGCATCGTGGGCTCCTCGGGGGTCGGTGGCTGGCTGGACACTATGCTTCCGCCCGGTCCGAGATCCAGGAGGCGATTCGCATGTCCACGAGCGAGGAGCTCACCCGTACGTTCCACGAGCTGGACATGAACGACGACGGGCAGATCACCATGCAGGAGTTCGCCTCCGCGATGACCAACCGCGGCGAGACCATCAGCGAGGAGGAGATCGCATCGATCTTCGCCGACGCGGACACGGACAAGGACGGCCGCATCTCGCTGGAGGAGTTCACCTCCGCGTGGAACCGCGCGGGCTGAGCCGCCCGGGGCGTCAGCCCGGCGCGCGGAGGATGAGCAGGCTGATCTCGCTCGGGGCGAAGACCCGCAGCGGCGGGCCCCAGAAACCGGCGCCGCGCGTGGTGTACAGCTGGGTCCGCTCGCCGTGGCGGGTGAGGCCGTGCACGGACGGCTGGTCGACCCGCACGAGGTAGTGGAACGGCCAGATCTGCCCACCGTGCGTGTGGCCGGACACCTGCAGGTCGACGCCCGCGGCGACCGCGTGGCGCACCTGCTGGGGCTGGTGGGCGAGCAGCAGCACCGGCAGGCCTTCTCCGGCGCCCGCCAGCGCGTCGGCCAGGTTCGCGCCGTGGCCGGGCAGGCCCGAGCCGACGGCGGTGGCGTCGTCGATGCCGGCGAGCACCAGCCGGTCCCCGCCGCGCTCGACGACCACGTGCCGGTTGTGCAGTGGCGTCCAGCCCAGCTCGGCCATGTGGTCGAGCCACGCCTGCGCCTCGCCGAAGTACTCGTGGTTGCCCGTCACGTACACGCGCGCGAGCCGCGCCCGGATGTCGCCCAGCGGGGCCGCCTGCGCGCGGCGCCGCGCCACGGTGCCGTCCGCGATGTCGCCCGCGTGCGCGACGACGTCCGGCTCGAGCGCGTTGACCGCGGCCGCCGTGCGGGCCGACCACCGGGACCGCTCGATCGGGCCGAAGTGCGTGTCGGCGAGCAGCACCACCTTCGTGCCGTCCAAGCCCGGGCCGAGCCGCGGCAGCACGACCTCGGTGACCCGCACCCGCGGCACCCGCATCGCCTCGAAGGCGCCCCAGCAGACGAGTACCAGCGTGGCGCCCACGGCGAACGCGGCCACGAGCCGCGACCGCAGCGGGTTCTCCACGTCCGCGATGGCGAGGACGACCCGCGGCACGGTGCCGAGAACGGTCCAGGTGAACAGGATCCACGCGACGCCGATCGTCGTGTCGCCGATGCGCGCCGCCCAGTCGAGCGTGCGGGGCCCGTGCCCGATGATCATCAGGTAGGGCAGCACCAGCGCGGCACCGATGATCAGTACGGTGCCGGCGACGAACACCGGGACGGGCCACTGTGGACCCGACAGCACCAGCGCCCACCACGGCACGCCGAACAGCAGCACCAGCGCGGCGAACACGAAGCCGAGGAACACCCGGCGGCTGCGTGGCCGCGCGACCCGGTCCTGCTGTTCGATCCGCTGTTCAGTCTCGGCCATCCGACCTCCCGGGCCCACGCTACCTGCGGGCGCATATGCCTTCGAGGGGCGTGGTACTCCTGACCCGGAGGTGGTGGCGGTGGCCGATCCGATCACCGATGAGCGCGTCGCGGCGGTGTTGCGTACCTTCGTGCGGTCCTGCGGTCCGATGCTGGCCCGGTTGCGCAGGGACGACGCCGAGATCGAACTGCCGGACGAGGACCGGGCAGGTGACGTCGACCGGAAGGTGCTCGACCGGATCAAGAGCAGGCTCGGGCAGCTGCGGTACCCGGGCTCCGAGTCGTGGGCGCAGCTGACCGTGGACGAGCGAACCGACTGGTGGGTCAACCGCGTCGGCCGGTTCACCGCGCTCGCCGCGTCGGTGACCGGTCTCGCCGGTGCGCTCGGCGACCGCCTGCCGCTGCAGGACATGCTCGGCTCCGCCGGCCAGGGCCTGCTGCTGTGCGCGATCGCGAGCGAGCACGGGGTGGACGACCGCGGCACGCGGGTGCGCATGCTGGCCATGGTGCTGTTCGAGCGGGACATCGACCCGCTGGTGGCCGCGGGCCGGGGCGACGACGCGGCCGACGACGCGGTCGTCGCGCAGCTCACCCACGAGCTGCCGGCCGCGACGTCCGTGCCGGACCCCGCCAGGGGCCGGCGGTTCGGCGTGAAGGCCGCGGCGAAGTGGCTTTGGCGGCAGGGCCGGCTGCTGCTGTCGGTCTCCGACGAGCTGGGCAAGCGGCCGCACGGCCGGTTCTACCACCGCGCGATGGGCAAGCTGCCGCTCGTCGGCATGGCGGGCGACTACTTCGGCGAGCGGTCGGCGCTGAAGCGTGCGGCGCGGGCAGGTCACAAGTGGCTGCACGCGAACGCGGTCCCGACCCTGCGAACCTCGCCGCCTGGGCGTGTCTAGCCCTGGGAGACGGCGATCTCGTCGCCGAGCCGGCGGCCTTCGCCGAGGCGCGTCTCGTCGCCGCTCCAGAACCGGCCGGGGTCGTACCAGTTCGGCTTGCGCGAGGCCGGCAGGAGCCCCATCGCCTGGTAGGTGATCGCGACGACCTCCGCGCAGTACGCCGTCTCCAGCTGCCCCTCCGCCACACGCCTGGTCAGCCGGGGTACCCGGCCGTAGACCCAGCGGGACAGCAGCTTCGCGGTCGACGGGAACGGCGTGCCGTCGAGGCGGGCGATCGTCTTGAGGACCGCGTCCTCCATCTCGCGCGTCACCGAGGGTTCGAGCTGGCGCAGCCACGCGCGCTGCTTGTACCTGGTCGTCCACAGCACGACGGCCTCGCGCAGGTCGTGCAGCTGCACGCCGCGGTGGCGGGTACCGGTCCACATGTCGGTGAGGGAGCGGCCGAGCTCGGCGTGCCACATCAGCGGCGGCAGGTCGTCGAGCACCACGGCCATGCCGACGTGGTTGATCGGGCTGTTCGTGGTGATCCGGATGGTCCGGTCGGCGGCGGTGCTGCCGCGGAAGAGCCAGACGTCGCCGGTGCGCGTGAGTTCGACGGCCTGGTCGAGCGCGAGCTTGCTGTCCGCCATCGCGGTAGCGTAGGCCAATGCGCTGGTGGAAGGTCTTGGGAGTGGCGGGTTTCGTGGGCGTGGCCGCCACCGGAGCGGTGATCGCGCGGGCGGAGCGCAAGCGTCGCGGGTACACGCCGGAGGAGATCCGGGCGAAGCTGCACGAGCGGGCCGCCGAGGTGATCCAGCGGTGAGCTACGCGGCCTGGGCCGCCTCGGCGGCGGCCTTCACGGCGGCGAGGGTGTGTTCGATCGATACGACGTTGTAGCCGGGGCGGTCGGCGCGGCCGGTGAATCGCGGGCCCATGAACCGGCGGATGAACCAGTTGCCGACCCGGAACCACTGCTCGGTGAGCAGGCAGCCGGCCTCGGTCGGGACGAGTTCGTAGGACCAGCGTGACACCCGCATGCCGATCGGGGTGCGGACGTCGAAGGTGAACCGCCGCCCGGGCTCGCACGCGACGACCCGCACCTTGGTCCACCACTCGAGATCGCCGTTGCGGTTGGTGCCGCGGAACTCCGCGCCCAGCGCGGGCCCGGTCGCCCCGCCGACCCAGTGCCCGCCGACGTTCTCCGGGCTGAACCGTCCCATCCGCGGCAGGTCGGTGACCATCGACCACACGGTGAGCGGGTCGGCGGCCACCTCCGTGCTGATCGAGATCGTGGGCTCCACCGGAAAACCGTAGCCCGGCCGGGTCGGATCGCGACACGTGCCGGCTCCGACTCCGCACGCACGGATAACCGGTATTTGCGAACGGGACCGACCCTACTTTCGTAGGTTGCAGGCTAAATCGGGCATCAGTAACTTCGATATCACCGGGGACGGAAAGCGCTTACCCGGGGCATTTTCATCGCATTCGGATTCACCAGTTCCACCCTGCTACTGAAGTGCTGTCCACCATCCAGTCAATGTCGACAGGAGACGTGCGATGTATCGGCTGGTCATGAAATTGGCCATCTCTGTTTCGGCCGCGGTGGCCCTCGGCGTCCTGGGGGCGCCGGTCGCCGGAGCGGCGACCGGGGCGGCGACCGGGGCGGCGACACCCGCCGCGGCGGACACGGCGAAAACCACGGCGACCGAGCGGATCGCCGCTGAACAGGCGGCTCCAGCCTGGTCTTACACCATCCAGCCGTCCTGCTCGGGCTGGGCGTCACCGATCCGCACCGGTGCGAACTACTGGGGCGGCGCCTCCGAGGGCGGCGGCACGCCGGTCGAGTGCCAGAATTCCGCCATCACGGATTGCGGCTTCGAGCCGATCGAGATGGTCACCAAGGACGGCCGGATGATCGTCGTCGGCTGCAACTACGGAATGGGCCAGCTCATCAAGCTGTTCCCGGGCGCGGTCAATGACCCCGCCCTCCTTGCCGCCCATGAATTCGGGCACAACTGGTACGGCCATTCCTACAACGGCTGCGCCTCGTGGGCGAGCCCGTACGACGTGATGGCGACCACGATGTGCTGACCGACCGTTCCGGGCAGGTGCCCACCGGCACCTGCCCGGAACAATTCGGCCGGCTTCGGTGTTGACGGCGGTAACCGACGAAACAGAGGAGAGCCGTACGTGGCGACCGTCGAACTGACAACCGAGAACTTCAACGAGGTCGTGGGCGCGCCCGGGACCGTGCTCGTCGACTTCTGGGCGTCCTGGTGTGGCCCCTGCCGCAACTTCGCGCCGGTCTTCGAGAAGGCCGCCGAGACGCACGACGACATCGTGTTCGGCAAGGTCGACACCGAGGCCCAGGTGGAGCTCGCGCAGGCGTTCAACATCTCGTCGATCCCCACGCTCATGGCCGTCCGCGACGGTGTCGTGCTCTACGCCCAGCCCGGCGCGCTGCCGTCCGCGGCGCTGGAGGAGCTGATCGGTAAGGTCCGCGCCGTCGACATGGACGAGGTGCGCGAGGCGATCGCCAAGGAGCAGGCCGGCCAAGACGAGGAGGCCTGAGCAGCACCCGTCTCGTGGCTCGTCGTGCCGGGTCCGGCTAGCTCCGGTACTCCAGCACGACCGACTGGAGCATCCTCGGCTCGCCGGGCAGGTCGACGTCCCCGACCGCGAGCATGTTCGGTGTCCCCGGGATCGCCGTGATCCCGTGCAGGCTGATGCCGACGGTCTCGTCGGGGCGTGGCGCGTCGGTGCGGGTCCAGCGGCGGTCGCGGTAGGTGGCGAACGTGGCGGCGGGCGCGGGGGAGTTCTCCAGCACCCACGGACACCCCGCGTCGTCGACGGCGACGTCGGTGATCCGTGCCGTCGCCAGGCCCTCGACCATCCGCCACTTCTTCCCGTCGCCGTGCGCGGCGACGGGACCGCCGTAGCCGGACGTGTTGCCGACCGCCCACAGGTCGCCGGGCGTGCCGGCGATCTCGCTGAACGCGGTGTCGTCGTCGTTGACGCCGACCTGCACGGGTTTCCACACCGCACCGTCCCAGTGGAACAGCAGCGGGCCCTTGAACCCCGGCCACGCCGCGTTGCCCGCCACCCACACGTCGGACGGTCCGAACGCGACCATCCCGGTGAAGTTGCAGAACGTCGGCATGCCGCCGAACGAGGTGCCGCCCCGCGTGCACTCGGCCGGCGGCTGGTGCTGCTGCCAGGCCGAGCCGTCCCACTCCTGGATCACCACGTCGCCGCCGTGGTACCCGACGAGCCAGGTGTGCCCGCCGGAGACCGCGATGTCGGTGATCGTGGTGCCCTTCGCCGGCGGGAACGGCACCTCGGCCCACGTGGTGCCGTCGTAGCGGAACAGGTGGGTCTCGGTCTGGGCCGGGTCGCTGCCGCCCCGGCCGCCGAGCGCCCACACGTTGTCCGGCGCGTCCGCCGCGACGAGGGAGAGCCCGCCGTGCCACGTGACGCGGGGCAGCTCCGCGCGCGTCCACGTCGTGCCGTCCCACCGCTCGACGATCGGCACGCCGGTGGTGTCGGACCGTTCCGGGTCGTAGCTGTCGTGGCCGACGGCCCACGCGTGCGTGGCGTCGACCGCGACGACGTCCCACAGCACGCTGGTCGGCTTCGTCTCCGCGCTGCCGGCGATCCGCCAGGCCTGCGGCGGTGGCTCCTTCGACGTGGTGGCGCCGGGCCGGCGGGCGCCGGGTTGCTCGGCGGCGCCGCGTTGTTCGGCGAGCAGCCCGGCCCGCTTGTCGCAGCCGGATACCAGCGTGCCGGCCAGCACGACGACGGCCAGGACCCCGACGAGTCTCACCGAACCTCCACATCCGAGGCGAACGCGTCGCCGGCGGGCCGCTCGCGCAGGAACGCGAGCACGGCCGCGACCCGGCGGTGTACCGGTCCGTCGGCCAGCCCGAGCTTGCCGAAGATCGAGTTGACGTGCTTCTCCACGGTCGATGCCGACAGGTTGAGCGCCTGCTCGACGCCGGCGTTGGTCTTACCCTGCGCCATCTCCCGCAGCACGTCCAGCTCGCGCGCGGTGAGTGTCGCGAGCGGGGAGCTGGCGTTGCGGGTGCGGCGCGCGACGAGCGCGTCGACGACGAGCGGGTCGATGACCGAGCCGCCGCGGGCCACCTCGCGCAGCGCGCGGATGAGGTCCTCGAGGTCGCCGAGCCGGTCCTTGAGCAGGTAGGCGAGACCGGCGGTTCCGTTGCGCAGCAAGGCGAACGCGTAGCTCTCGTCGGTGTGCTGCGACAGCACGGCCACCCCGATGCCGGGATGCTCGGCCTGGATCGCGTGGGCCGCGTCGATGCCCTCCATGTGGTGGCCGGGTGGCATGCGGATGTCGGTGAGCACGGCGTCGGGGGACAGGCGCCGCACCGCGTCGCGCAGCTCCTCGGCGTTGCCGACGGAGGCGAGGACGTCGACCTCGCCGGAGTCTTCCAGCAGGCGCCGGGTGCCCTCGCGGACGAGGTAGTTGTCCTCGGCGATGACGACGCGGAGCCGGTCCGCCGGCCGCTCAGTCATGGCCGGCTCCGGCGGGCAGCTCGGCGCGCACGCTGGTGCCGCCGCCGGGCTCACTGTGGACGGTCAGCCGCCCGCCGAGCGCCTCGACCCGGTCACGCAGGTTGGTCAGTCCGTGGCCGCCGTCGCCGTTGGCCGTGCCGAGCCCCACGCCGTCGTCGCGTACCAGCACGGAAAGCTGTCCGTCTCTTGTGGACAGATCGACGCCCGCGGTGTTCGCGGCGGCGTGCTTGACGACATTGGTGAGCGCCTCGCAGATCACGAAGTACGCCGCGCCCTCGACGTCGGCGTCCAGGCGCCCGTCGCGCAGCGCGGCGTCGGCGTGTACGCGCACGTCGAGCGGCAGCCGGTCCGCGCGGGCCTGCACGGCGACGACGAGCCCCTGGTCGGACAGGACCGGCGGGTGGATGCCGCGCGCGAGCTCGCGCAGGTCGGCGAGCAGGTCGCGGGCGTCGCCCTGCAGCTCGTCGAGGACCTCGTCGGCGGCCCGGTCGCCGCGGCCGACCTGGTTGCGTGCCAGCCGCAGCTTCATGATCAGGGCGACGACGTGCTGCTGCGCGCCGTCGTGGATGTTGCGCTCGATGCGCCGCCGCTCGATGTCCTGCGCGGCGACGATGCGGGCGCGCGAGCGGGCGAGCTCGTCGACCTGCTCGGCCAGCCGGGCGGTGAGCCGGACGTTGGCGATCGCGGTCGCCGCCTGCCGGGCGAGCGTGTCGAGCAGCTCGCGGTCGCCGGGTTCGTAGCCGCCGTCCTTCGGGCCGCACTCGATGTGGCCGGCGACCTCGCCGCCACGCTCCAGCGCCACCCGCAGCGCGGGTTCGCCGGCCGGCTCGCCGACCGCCGCGTTCGCCTCCGGCAGCGTCACCCGCACCCACCGCGCCGCGAGTCCCTTCTGGACGGTGTCGGCTAGCCGGGGGAGCAGGTCGGCGAGGTCGACGGTCTGCTCGAGCCGCGCGCCGAACGTGGTCAGCAGCTCGTAGCGGTTCACCCGCTCGCCGAACGCGAACCGGTCGGCGAGCCGTTCCAGCCGGGCCCGCAGCGGCTGGAACGCGACCGCGGCGACGATCGTCAGCACCACCGCGACCTGGACCGGGATCTCGTTGCGCAGGGTGAACCCCGGCGCGGCCGCCACGACGAGGTACGCGCCCGCGATCACCAGCGACAGCACGGTGAAGATCGTGGAGCGGCGCGCCACGGGGTTGATGTCGAACACCCGGTGCCGCACGATCCCGATCACGATCGTCACCTGCACCATCAGCTGCTGCAGGACGTACAGCCCGCTGAGCAGGCGGACCCACAGCGGCGGGTCAGCCCCGTACCCGGACGCGACCGAGTACGTGAGCACGGTGGTGACGATGAGCGACGCCGTGACGTAGACCATCAACCGCATCCGGGCCCGCTGCGCCCGGCCGGCCTGCGCGAACCGTACGAACAGCACGCCGACGACGATCAGGGCAGCGGGATAGAAGTCGTAGAGCCAGCTGACCGGCGCGGCGAGGAACTCCAACCACGGCACGGC
>NZ_DATBKY010000155.1:0-15179 GCF_036555685.1 Actinophytocola sp.
ACCGGCCCCGCCACCCCGCTCACCCGCGAGCAGGTCCGCCAGATCCACATCGGACACCAAACCGGCCAGCACACCCAGGCACTCGTCCAGCACCCCGGCGAACACCGGCTCCCGCCGGTACAGCTCCCGCACCAGACCCGGGTACTGCTCACCGACACCGGAGAACAGGAACGCCACCGGCCGGCCCTTGGTCGCCTCGACCCGGCTCAGCGGGTCGGTGTCCGACTCGCCGGACAGCACCGTGCCCGCCTCGGCGAGCGTGTCGGTGACCAGCGCGCGCCGGTGCTCGAAGGACTTGCGGCCGGCCTGCAGGGTGTAGGCCAGGTCGACGAGCCGGGTGTCCGGAGTGGACTTGACGAACTCGCCCAGCCGGGCACAGGCCTGCTCGACCGCGGCCGCGTTGCGGGCGGACACCGGCAGCACCTGGTAGCGGCGGCAGGCGTCCGGGTCGGCCGGCGCTGGGGCGGGCCGCTCGGGTGCCTGCTCGACGACCACGTGGACGTTCGTGCCACCCATGCCGAGCGAGTTCAGCCCGGCGATCGGCGGCTTGCCGTCCCGCCGCGGCCACGGGGACAGCTCGGTGTTCACGTAGAACGGGCTGTTCTCGAAGTCGATCTTCGGGTTCGGGGCCGTGTAGTGCAGGCTCGGCGGGATCACGTTGTCGCGCAGCGACAGCGCGGTCTTGATCAGCCCGGTGGCGCCCGCGGCGCGGTCGAGGTGGCCGACGTTGGTCTTCACCGAGCCGATCGGGCAGTACTGCTTCTCCGCGGTGTCGCCGAACGCGCGGGTCAGCGCCGCGACCTCGATCGGGTCGCCCAGCGGGGTCGCCGTGCCGTGTGCCTCGATGTAGGAGATGTCGTCGCCGGTGACGCCCGCGTCCGCGAGCGCGTCGGTGATGACCCGGCTCTGCCCGACGACGCTCGGCGCGGTGTAGCCGACCTTGAGCGAGCCGTCGTTGTTCATGGCCGTGCCACGGATGACCGCGTGGATGTAGTCGCCGTCGCGGCGGGCGTCGGACAGCCGCTTCAGCAGCACGGCCGCCGCGCCGTCGCCGAACATGCTGCCCTCGGCCTTGGCGTCGAACGTGCGCACGTGCCCGTCCGGCGAGGCCATGCCGCCCGGCTCGTACTCGTGCCCGATCTTGTCCGGCACCCGGATCGACACGCCGCCCGCGAGCGCCATCTCGCACTCGCCGAGCCGCAGGCTCTGCACGGCCATGTGCGTGGCGACGAGCGACGTGGAGCAGAACGTCTGCACCGCGACGCTGGGCCCGTACAGGTCGAGCAAGTAGGACACCGTCGTGGTCAGGGCGTCCTTGTCGTTGCCCATGATCACTTCGTAGATGCTGTACTCGTCCCCGGAGAGCATCTCCGGCGTGCGCAGCAGGTAGGTGCTGATGTTGGCGCCGCCGTAGACGCCGACGCGGCCGCGGCCCTCGGGCACGACGTAGCCGGCCTGCTCCAGGGCCTCCCAGCACACCTCGAGGAACATGCGCTGCTGGGGGTCGGTGAGCGCGGCCATGCGCGGGTTCATGCCGAAGAAGGCCGCGTCGAACGTGGTGACCTCGTCCAGCACCGGCCGCGCCGGGACGTACGCGGGGTCGCCGAACACCTCGGGGTCGACGCCCGACGCACGCAGCTCGTCCTCGGTGAAGAAGCTGATCGACTCCACGCCCTCGCGGATGTTCGACCAGAACTTGTCCACATCGGACGCTCCGGGGAACCGGCCGGCCATGCCGATGATCGCGATCCGCCGGTCGTCGTCCGCCCCGGTCGAGCCGGCCTCGGCCCGCGGGGTCACCACGGTGCGCGCCTGGGCGACCGGGGCTGCGCCCTGCTCGTCGAGGATGGCGGCGAGCGTGTGCACGGTCGGCGCCTCGAACAGCGTCACCGACGGCACCGAGATGCCGAACTTCTTCTTGACCAGGGCCAGCATCTGCAGCGCCAGCAGCGAGTTGCCGCCCAGGTCGAAGAACGCGTCGCGGGTGCCGACCGGCTCGACGCCGAGCACGTCGGACCACAGCTCGGCCAGCGCCCGCTCGGTCGCCGTGAGCGGCGGGGCGTACGGCTCGGGCAGGTCCGGGCGCGGGAACCGCTCCCCCGCGGCCGGCACGTCCAGCGCGGCCGCGGCACGCGGCAGCCGGTCGGCCAGCCCGCCGGCGGCGATCACCAGGCTCGGCCGGGAGTCGGCGAGCAGCCGGTCGAACGCGGCGAGGCCTTCCTCGGTGCTCATCGAGTGCTTGACCATCGCGGCGCCGACGCCGCCCTGGATGCGTTCCAGGGTGCAGGCCCACGTGTCCCAGCTCGCGGCGACCCAGCGGGTCGGGCTCTCGGCTCGGTCGGCGTTGCGGTAGCCGATCGCGGTCAGCGCGGCGTTCGCGGCCGCGTAGCTGCCGAACGTGATGCCGCCGAGGATCGACGACGTCGAGGAGAACAGCACGCAGAAGTCGGGCGCGTGCTCGACCGGCAGCTCGGCGAGCACGGTCTCGAGGACCTGCGCGCCGGCGACCTTCGCGCCGAAGTGCGTGCGCACGGCGTCGGCGTCCACGTCGCGCAGGGCGCGGAACGTCTCCGGACCGGTCACCGCGGCGGCGTGGACCACGCCGTGCAGCGGGCCGGCCTCCGCGAGCAGCGCCCGCATCGCGCCGGCGTCGGTGACGTCGACCGCCGGGGTCAGCACCTCGACGCCCGAGTCGCGCAGCCGGGCCACGGCGTCCGCCCGCCGGTCGCCGGCCGGGGCGCCGCCGCGACTGGTCAGCACGAGCCGGTGCGCGCCGGAGGCGACCAGGTGCTCGGCCACGAGCAGGCCGACGTCACCCAGGCCACCGGTGATCAGGTAGCTGCCGCCCTCGCGGACCACCGGACCCCCGTCCGTGTTCTTGCCCGTGCCCTCGGCCGGGACGTACTCGCGCACGTGGCGTGCGCCGCCGCGGTAGGCGGCGAGCACGTCGTCGGTGGTCTGCCGGACCTCGGCGGCCAGGGCCTCGGCGGCGGCGGTCGCGTCACCGGCCGGGTCCAGGTCGACCGAGCGGCAGTCCAGGTTCAGGTACTCCTGGTTCGCGACCACGGGCAGGCCGGCCGCCGCGGCGTGCGCCGGGGACGGCCGCTCGCCGGCGGTCACGACCTGGCCGCCGCGGGTGGCCACGATGATCCGTGCGTTGCCGGGCGCGCTGCCCCAGGCGTCGAGCAGTCCCGCGATGGGCAGGACGACCTGGGTACCGTCGACCGCTCCGTCCACACTGGACCCCGTGTGGTCGAGCAGGCGCAGGTCGACGACCGTGGTCTCGGCGTCGCCCGGGGTGCCGTGGCCGTCGCGGACCACTTCGACGTCGAGGCCGGTCAGCCGCTCGGCGAGCGCGTCGGCCACTCCCCCGGCCACCTCATCGGCACCGGCGAGCAGGACGCACCGTGCCGCGGTGGCCGGCTCACCGGAGATCGCCGCCCTCGTCCACTTGGGAGTCATCAACCGGACGTGGTCGGCGGCCGCCGCCTCGGGGGCGTCGATGACCACCGGCGCGTCCGGCCGCACGCCGCCGGCCGGCGGGTCGATCCAGTAGCGCTGCCGCTCGAACGGGTAACCCGGCAGCCCGACCTTCGCGACGGGCCGGCCTTGCTGGTAGCCGGTCCAGTCGACCGGCACGCCGGCGAGCCACAGCCGGCCGAACGCCTCGGTGAGCACGGTGCTCGCCGCGCGCGGGTCGCCGGCCGCCGGCAGGGCCGGCACGACGAGCGGCCAGCGGTCCGGCGTGCAGTCGCGGTGGCCGCGAACCATCGCGCCGAGCGACTGGCCGGGGCCGAGCTCGAGCAGGGCCGCGTCACCCTGGGCGAGCAGCGTCGCGAGCACGTCGTCGAACCGGACCGGGGCGCACATGTGCTCGGCCCAGTAGCCGGGGTCGGTCACGAGCTCGGCGGTGGCGAGCTCGCCGGTCACGTTGGAGACGTACGGGATCTGTGGGGCACCCAGCGTGACGTTCGCCGCGACCCACTCGGTCAGCTCGGCCTTGAGCGGCTCCAGCATCGACGAGTGGAAGGCGTGCGTGGTGGCGAGCGGGCGGCACGGCACCGAGTCCTGCGCCAGCGCGGCCGCGAACGCGTCCACGGCGTCCGGCGCACCGGCGACCACGGTCAGCTCGGGCCCGTTGAGCGCGGCGATATCCACGCCCCCGATCCCGGACCGCTCGATCCGCGCCCGCACGTCGTCCTCGCCGAGCGGCACGGCGGCCATCGACCCGGCCGGGCGGGCGTTGATGAGCGTGGCGCGGTGCGCGACCAGAGCCAGGGCGTCGGGCAGGGACAGCACGCCGGACAGGCAGGCGGCCACGTACTCGCCGAGGCTGTAGCCGGCCAGCACGGTCGGCCGCACGCCCCACGACTCGAGCACCTTGGCCAGCGCGTACTCGACCGCGAACAGCGCGGGCTGCAGCCGGTCGGTCCGCTCGCCCTCGCCCGCCCCATCAGATGCGTCGCGACCGAGCAGCTTGCTCAGGTCCGAGCCGGACCCGGCCGCGCGCGGGCGCAGCATGTCCTCGAGGGGGTCGGCGCCGAGGTGGCGGGTGAGCTCCGCGCGGCACTCGTCGAGCACCTCGCGGAACACGGGCTCGGTCTCGTACAGGTCGGCCGCCATGCCCGGGTACTGCTCGCCGGTGCCGGACAGCAGGAACCCGACGGCCCGGTCGGACCGGCTCTCCACGCGCGTCAGCACGGCGTTGTCCCGCAGGGCCGCCGCCGCCTCGTCCATGGTGTCCACACTGGACGAGACGAGGATCCGCCGGTGCTCGAAGGTCTGGCGGCCCGCCTGCAGCGTGTGCGCGACGTCGCCCAGCCGCTCGGCGGAGCCGTCCAGCGCGTCGGCCAGGCGCGTGGTGAGCGCGTCGGCCGCGGCCGCGGAGCGCGCCGACCACACCAGCAGCGCGGGGCGCTTCGCCGGCTCGCGGCGCGCGATCCGCGGCGCCTCCTCCAGCACGACGTGCGCGTTGGTGCCGCCGATGCCGAACGCGCTCACGCCGGCGCGCCGCGTGCGGCCGTCCTGCCGGGGCCAGCCGGTCAGCTCGGTGACCACCTCGAGGTTCGCGTTGCCGGCCCCCAGCTGCGGGTTGGGCTCGCTGAGGTTGCGGGTGGGCGGGATCTCCTCGTTGGACAGTGCCAGCGCGGCCTTGATCAGGTTCGTGACGCCCGCCGCCCGGTCGAGGTGGCCGACGTTGGTCTTGACCGAGCCGATCAGCACGGACTGCTCGGTGAAGACCTGCTGCAGCGCGGCCAGCTCGGCGGCGTCGCCGAGCGCGGTGCCGGTGCCGTGCGCCTCCACGTAGTCGATGTCGGCGGGCTCCAGGCCGGCCGCGGCGAGCGCCTCCGCGATGACCGAGGCCTGGCCCTGCACGCCCGGCGCGGTGAAGCCGACCTTGCGCCCGGCGTCGTTGTTGACCGCCCAGCCGCGGATCACCGCGTAGATGCGGTCGCCGTCCGCCAGCGCGTCGGCGAGGCGGCGCAGCGCGACGACGCCGACGCCGTTGCCGAGCGGGCTGCCCAGCCCGGCCGCGTCGAATGCGCGGCACTCGCCGTCCGGCGGCGCGATGCCGCCCTGCTGGTACAGGTAGCCGACGCGGTGCGGCACGGCGACGGCGACGCCGCCGGCGAGCGCGAGGTCGGACTCGTAGTTCGCGAGGCTGGTCGCCGCCGCGCACACCGCGACGAGCGAGGTGGAGCAGTAGCTCTGCACGCCGTAGCTGGGCCCGGACAGGCCGAGCGTGTGCGCGACCCGCGTGGTGAGCGAGTCCTTGTCGTTGGCGAGCCCGACCGCGAGCTCGCCCATGGCCGCGCCGATCCCGCTGGGCGCCAGGTTGTTCTGCAGGTAGGAGCTCCACCCGCAGCCGGCCATCACGCCGATCGCGCCGTCGAACCGGGTCGGGTCGCAGCCCGCGTCCTCCAGCGCCGACCAGCAGTGCTCCATGAACAGCCGGTGCTGCGGGTCGAGGATCTGCGCCTCCTTCGGGTTGACCCCGAAGAACCCGGCGTCGAAGAGCTCGATGCCGTCGATCACGGCACCCGCCTTGACGTAGCCGGGGTCGGCGAGCATGTCGTCGGACACGCCCGCGGCACGCAGCTCCTCGTCGGTGAACCGGGTGATGCCCGATGCGCCGGCGCGGATGTTCGCCCACAGCTCGGCGACGTCCGACGCCCCGGGGAACCGCCCCGACATGCCGACGATCGCGATGTCGGTGCCGGAGGCCGAGATGTCGATGCTGTCCGCGTGGTCTGTCACGTCGTCCTCATTTCCGCGAATCCGTACGGGCACGGCGACGCCGCGACCCGCGAGCCGAGCTGGTGGTGAGCAGTTCCTGTGCGGTCTTGTCCTGACCGCCCGCGCGGTCGAGTGCCGCGGCGAACGCCGCCACCGTGGGGTGTTCGAACAGCACCGCCGGGGCGATGGCCGAGTCGAGCTCCTTCTCGACGGCCAGCACCATGGCCATGCCGACGAGCGAGTTGCCGCCGAGGTCGAAGAACGGGTCGTGGATGCCGACCTGGTCGATGCCCAGGTAGGCCTGCCACACCTCGGCGATCGTGCGTTCGAGGTCGGTGCGCGGCGCGGCGTACTCGACGCGCAGCCGCGGGCGCGGGAACCGTTCCGCGGCCGGGGCGACCGAGCTGGCGTCGAGCAGCGCGTCCAGGTCGACCATCGCCGACCACTCGCGCAGCGACTCCTGCATCGGCTGGCGGACCGCGACCACGCTGCCTGCGGCGCGCCCGATCATCCGGTCCAGCAGCGCCGTGCCGCCCTCGTCGGTGAAGCCGTAGCGCTCCCGGTAGGCGCGCGCCCGCTCGGCGAGCCCGCTGCCCGCCCCGGGACCGGTGGCCTGCCAGGCGTCGTGCCGCCACGGTCCCCATGCGACGGTCAGCACCTTCGTGTCCGGGGCGGTGGCGGCGAGCGCCGAGCCGTAGGCGTCCAGCACGGCGTTGGCGGCGCAGTAGTCGCCCTCGCCGATGCCGCCGAACGCGGTGACCGCCGACGAGTAGATGACGAGCAGCTCCGGCCGCAGCTCCGCGGGCGTGCCCGGGCCGACCAGCTCGGCCAGCGCGCCCATCGCGAGCACCTTCGGTGCCAGGACCGCGCCCGCGCCGGCCACCGTCTGCCGTTGCACCATCCCGCTCGCCGCGACGCCGGCGACGTGCACGACCCCGTGCAGCGCACCGAAGTGCGCCCGGCAGTCGCGAACCGCGGCGCGCAGCTCGTCGGGCTTGCCCGCGTCGGCGGTCAGCACCAGCACCTCGGCGCCGGCGTCCGTCAGCTCGCCGACAACGTCGGCCGGCGCCACGCCGCGCGCCACGAGCGCGAGCTTCCGCACGCCCGCCCGCACCAGGTGGCGCGCGAGCCCCAGCCCGAGGCCGCGGGTGCCGCCGGTGATCAGGTACACGCCGTCGGCGCGCCACGGCTGCCCGTCCACGATGGACGGTTCGGTGGGCACCTCGGACCAGTCCTGGACCCAGCGGCGGCCGCGGCGCCAGCCGGCCAGCGTGCCGTGCGCCTGCTCGGCCGTGGCGCCGTGCAGCAGCTCGTGCCCGAGCTGTGCCGCGTCACCGGCGCCATCGTTGTCGCCATTGCCGGTGTGCGTGCCGTCGGGGTCGAGGTCGACACCGCTCCAGGTGAGCTTGGGGTACTCGTGCTGGGCCACGCGGGCGAGCCCGTGGACCGCGGCGCGGTAGGGCGCCGGGGTGTCCGCGCCGAGGATCTCGGCGGCGCCGCGGCTCACGGTCAGCAGCCGGACCGGCTCCCGGCCGGCCAGCTCGCCGAACGCCTGCACGGCGAGCAGCAGGCTGTCGAAGCCGTGCCGGACCGCGCCGCGCAGCTCGTCGTCCGTGGCGTAGACCGGTGTGTCCGATGTGGACAACTGGCTCCACAGGTGCACGAGGTGCACCGGCCCGTCGATGCCGGCGCTCACCTCGCGGTAGTGCTCGGCCACGGCCGGGTCGATGACGATCCGCCGGCCGTCGCGGCGCTTCTCGCTTCCGGCGACGCTGCCCGCGACCACCTCCACGACCGCGGTGCCGGACGCGGCGGCCAGCTCGGCCAGCCGCACGCCCACCGGGTCGGGCTCGTTGTCCGTGCCGGCGAAGATCACGACCGTGCCGGGCAGCGGCACGTGCGAGGGCAGCGAGGGCGCGGTGCGCACGTCGGGCCGCCACGCCGGGGCGTAGCACAGCTCGGTCGGGCCGCTGGGCCGTGGCGGCAGCTCCGCCTGCGCGCCGGCCGTGGCCTCCGGCCAGAAGCGGGTGCGCTGGAACGGGTAGGTCGGCAGGCTCAGGATGCGCCCGCCGGCCGCGCTCGTGGCGGCCAGATCCACGCCGACTCCCAGCTCCCACAGCCGCCCGCACGTGGTCAGCAGCTCGAGCTGCTCGTCCGGGCGCCCGGCCGCGGTCCACGCGGGCGGCAACGTGCCGAGCACCGCGACCGCGGGGCCGCCACTGTGCTCGACACGCTGGTTCTGGCGTACCAGGCCGCCGAGCGTCTGGCCGGGGCCGAGCTCGACGAACACGTCGACCTGCTCGGCGAGGCAGTGCCGCACGCTCTCCGCGAAGCGGACCGGGTTCACCAGCTGGTCGGCCCAGTACTCGCGGCTGGTCGCCTGCTCGGCGGTGAGCGTGACGCCGGTGCAGTTGGACACGATCGGCGTGGCCGGCTCGTGGCGCGGGACGGAGTCCAGCAGCGCGGCCAGCTTCTCGCGGGCCGGTTCGAGCAGCGACGAGTGGAACGCGTGCGAGGTGCGCAGCGGGCGGCAGGCGATGCCGGCACCGGACAGCCCGCGGGTGATCGCGTCGATGGCGTCCTCGACTCCACTGAGGACGGTCATGGCCGGCCCGTTCAGTGCCGCGATGTCGACCTCGATCCCGTTGTCGCCGATGGCGATCCGGATCCGGTTCTCGTCCGCGGCCACCGCGACCATCTGGCCGGCGGGCGCGGCGCCTATCAGCCGGGCCCGCTCGACGACCACGTAGAGCGCGTCGGACAGCGTGAACACGCCGGCGAGGCAGGCCGCGACGTACTCGCCGAGGCTGTAGCCGACCAGCACGTCCGGCGCGACGCCCCAGTGCTCGAGCAGCTTCGCGAGCGAGTACTCGACGGTGAACAGGAACGGGTGGGCGATCTCCGCGTGCCGCAAGGGATCGTCCCCGCCTATGCCACCGTTGACCGCCGCGCCACCGCGGCCGAGCAGGGCGGCGAGGTCGCCGCCGGCCGGGCTCTCGGCGCCGTCGTCCGGCGGGAAGAACACCGGTAGCAGGTCCACGCCGCAGCGGTCCCTCGTCAGCGCGACGCACTCGTCGACCGCGGCCGCGTACGCGGGCTCGGTCCGGTACAGCTCGCGGCCGAGGCCGACGTACTGGTCGCCGGTGCCGGGTAGCAGGAACGCCACCTTCGGCCGGGCCGACGCCGGCCGTGCGCGGCCCGCGTCCGCCGCGGCGGCGGTCAGCTGCGCCACCACGTCCTCGCCGGCCGGGCAGATCACCGCGCTGCGGAAGTCGTGCTCGGCGCGGCCGGCCCGCAAGGTGTGCGCGACGTCGGCGAGGTCGGTGTCCGGCCGCTCGCCGAGCCACGCGGCGAGCTGCCGGAGCTGGTCGGCCAGCGCGGCCGGGCTCGCGGCGGACACCGGCAGCACCCGCGGCTCGGGCTGCGCCGCGGTCCGCTCGACGTCGGGCGCCTGCTCCAGCACGAGGTGGGCGTTGGTGCCCGACCAGCCGAACGAGCTCACGCCGGCGATCGCCTTCCGGTCCGCCGGCAGCGGGCGCGGCTCGGTGACCGGGCGGACCGTGCCGTCCGCGGGGATCGCGCCGGTCGGCTCGGCCATGTTGAGGTTCGGCGGCAGCTCCCCGTTCTCCAGCACGAGCACGGTCTTGATGAGCCCGGCGACGCCGGCCGCGGACTGCGTGTGGCCGATGTTGGTCTTCACGGCGCCGACTTGCAGCGGCCGGCCGGCGCGGTGCGCGCCGAACACGTCGTGCAGAGCCGAGAGCTCGATCGCGTCGCCGAGCGAGGTGCCGGAGCCGTGCGCCTCCACGTAGTCCACATCGGACGGACGGACCTTGGCGGCGGCCAGCGCGCGGCGGATCACGTCGACCTGGGCGCTGCGGCTGGGCGCGGTGAGCCCGTTGCTGCGGCCGTCCTGGTTGACCGCCGAGCCGCGCAGCACCGCCCGGATCCGCCGGCCGTTGGCGATCGCCGAGGACAGCCGCTCCAGCACGACCAGGCCGCCGCCCTCGCCCATCACGTACCCGTCGGCGGCGGTGTCGAAGGTCTTGCACCGCCCGTCCGCCGACAGCATCGACGTGGCACACGCCTGCACGAACGTGTCCGCCTGGATGATCAGGAACGCGCCGGCCGCGACCGCCAGGTCGCACTCGCCGCGGCGCAGCGCCTCGGCGGCCAGGTGGACGCCGACAAGCGAGGACGAGCACGCCGTGTCCAGGGTGACCGCCGGGCCACGCAGGTCGTAGTGGTAGGCCAGCCGGCCGGCGACGACGCTCGCGGACACGCCCTGACCGAAGTACGGGTCGGCGATCACGCCCGGGCCGGAGCGCTCGGTCTCCAGCCGTCCGTACTGGACGGTGTCCATGAAGCCGACCATCACCGCGGTGCGGCTGCCGGCCAGGCGTGGTGCGGGGGTGCCGGCGTTCTCCAGGCCCTCCCACACCAGCTCCATCAGCAGCCGCTGCTGCGGGTCCATCCGCAGCGCCTCCTGCGGCGAGGCGCCGAAGAACTCCGCGTCCCAGCCGGCGATGTCGTCCAGGAAGCCGCCGTGGCGGGTGTACATGGCGCCGACCGCGCGGCGGTCCGCGTCGTAGTAGTCGTCGATGTTCCACCGCTGCGGCGGCACCTCGACGACCGCGCTGCGGCCGTCGCGCAGCAGCTCCCAGAAGCCGTCGACCGTGTCGCCGCCTCCCGGGTAGCGGCAGGCCATGCCGACGACGGCGATGGGCTCGTCTCGGCCATCCTCCACCTCGGCCAGGCGTCGCCGTGCCTCGGTGAGGTCCACGGTCACGCGCTTGAGGTAGTCGCGCAGTTTGTCCTCGGTCGCCATGTCGAGCCTTTCGAAAAGTGCAGTAGCCCGCGGTCAGAGCTGGTTGTCGATGAACTCGAAGATCTCGTCGTCCGAGGCGGAGCGGATCTTGTCGTCGACCCCGTTCGGACCGGCCGGCGCGGCGCCGAGCCGAGCCAGGGTGCTGTTGAGAATGGCGATCACCTTGGCCCGCATGGCCGCGTCGTGATCGGGCAGCATGCGCTGCACTTGGTCGAGGGTCGCCCGCAGAGTGTCCTCTGGGGACGATGCGGCCGGCGCGAGCGTGCGGTACACGTGCGCGGCGATCGCGGTCACGGTCGGATGGTCGAACGCCAGGGTCGCCGGCAGCCGCAGGCCGGTGTCGGCGCCCAGCCGGTTGCGCAGCTCGACCGCGGTCAGCGAGTCGAAGCCGAGCTCGGTGAACGCCCGGTCCACGTCGACCGCGTCCGGGCCGGACTTGGCCAGCACGGCCGCGACGTGGCCGCGGACGAGGTCGGTGATCACCGTCAGTGCGTCGGCCGCGGCCAGCCCAGACAGCCGCGCCGCGAGCCCGCCCGCCGCGGGCCGGTCGCCGGCCGCGGTACGCCGGGCACCGCGGACCAGCCCGCGCAGCACGCCGGGCAGTGCGCCCGACCCGGCCTGCGCGCGCAGCCCGCCGGTGTGCCAGTTCGCTGCCAGCACAACGGGTTCGGTGTCCGCGAGGGCGGCGTCGAAAAGGTCGAGGCCGTGCTCGATCGTGAGCGGGGCGACCCCGGAGCGCGCCAGCCGGGCGACCTCCGCGTCGCTCATGGCGCCGGTCATGCCGGTAGCCGTGTCCCACAGCCCCCAGGCCACCGACACCGCCGGCAGCCCCAGGCCGTGCCGGTACGCGGCGAGCCCGTCCAGTGCGGCGTTGGCGGCCGCGTAGTTGCCCTGCCCCGCGTTGCCGATCGTGCCGGCGAGCGAGGAGAACAGCACGAACATCGACAGCGGCAGGCCGGTCGTCAGCTCGTGCAGGTGCCAGGCCGCGTCCACCTTCGGGGCGAAGACCTTGTCCAGCCGTTCGGGGGTGAGCCCGTCGACGGTGGCGTCGTCGAGCACGCCGGCGGTGTGCACGACACCGGTCAGCGGCGCGTCCGCCGGGATCGCGGCGATGACCTCGGCCAGCGCCGAGCGGTCGGCCACGTCGCACGCGGCCACCGTGACCGTCGCGCCCGCACCCTCCAGTTCGGACACCAGCGCCGCCGTGCCCGGCGCGTCCGCGCCGCGGCGGGACACCAGCACCAGGCTGCGCACGCCGTGTCCGGTGACCAGCCGGCGGGCCACCAGCGCGCCCAGCCCGCCAATGCCGCCGGTCACCAGCACCGTGCCCGCCGTGTTCACAGTGTCCACAGTGTCCACCGTGGCCACCGTGTTTACCGTGTCCACATCGGACCCGGTTGGTTCGCCGGGACGGCGGGCGACCCGTGGCACGAGCACCGTGCCGTCGCCGCCGCCGCCGCCACCGCCGTCGTGGAGCACGACCTGCGACTCCCCGGCCGCCACCGCGCCGGCGAGCACGTCCCAGCCGGCGAAGCCGGACGGCACGTCGGCCAGCACGAACCGGCCCGGGTGCTCCGACTGGGCCGAGCGCACCAGGCCCCACACCGCCGCACCCGCCACACGGGCGGGGTCGGCGGCCGCGGCCGGGCCGGCCGCGCCGTGGGTGAGGAACACCAGCCGGCTCGCGGCGAACCGCTCGTCGGCGAGCCACTCCTGGATCCGGCGCAGCGCGTTGCCCGACAGGTCGCGGACCGCGCCCGGCAGGACGGCGCCGGCAACCGCGCCGGCCGCGGCACCGGCTGCGGCACCGGCGACAGCACCCGCCACGGTGGCCGGCACGGTGAGCGGCACCGCGACGAAGTCCGGCACGGGCCGTCCGGCGTCGACCGCCGCGGCGAGCCCGGCCAGGTCGGCGACGGTGTCCAGCCCGGTCCCCGCGCCGATCGCGGCCCACTCCGGGCCGCCGGCGGAACCGGTGGCCGGGGTCACGGGCAGCTCGACCCAGTTCAGCCCGAACGGCGTGCGGTCGGGCAGGCCGGCCACATCGGATCGCGGCGCGCCGGCCGCGAGCTCGCGCACCCGCAGCGAGTCGATCGCGAACACCAGCCGGCCGTCGGCGTCCGCCGCCTGGACCTCGAGGTCGTCGCCGGCCACCACGAGCCGCACCCGCAGCACCGACGCGCCGGTGGCGTGCAGGCGCACGCCGCGGAACGCGAACGGCAGCCGCAGCTCGCCGAACCCGCCGGAGAGCGCCACCGGGTGCAGCGCGGCGTCGAGCACGGCCGGGTGGATCCCGTAGCCGGTGACGTCGACCTCGTCGGGCGCGGTGACCTCGGCGAACAGCGCGCCGCCCTGCCGCCAGGCCGCGACCACACCGCGGAACGCCGGGCCGTACTCGTAGCCCAGGTGGGCCAGCTCCTCGTAGCCCCGCTCGGCTCCGTTCTCCGCGACAGTCTCCGCGACACTGCCCACGGTGCCGGCCGCGGGCGGCCACTGCGCCGCCCACTCGCACGACGCGCCGGCGGTGCCGACCGTGCTGTCCACGCCGATGACCCCGGACGCGCGGCGCACCCACGCGCTGTCCGAGCGGGAGTACACGGTCAGCGTGCGCCGCTCGTCGTCCCCGGCCGGCGTGACGACCAGCTGCAGGGCGACCGTGCCGGTCTCCGGCAACACCAGCGGGTTCTCCAGCGTGAGCTCCTCGAGGTGGTCGCAGCCGGCGGTGGCCGCGGCCTCGAGGGCGAGCTCGACGAAACCGGCGCCGGGCAAGAGCACGGTGCCCTCGACCGCGTGGTCGGCGAGCCACGGCTTGTCCACACAGGACAGCTGGCCGCTGAGCACGAAGCCGCCGTCCGCCTGCGGCAGCACCGAGGTCAGCAGCGGGTGCGCCGAGGACGCGAGCCCGGCGCCGGCGGGCGCGGCGGCGAGGTCGAGCCAGTAGCGCCGCCGGTCGAACGCGTAGGTCGGCAGCTCGACGTGGTGCGCCACGGGACCGAGCACGGCGTGCCAGTCGACCTTGGCGCCGCGCACCCACGCGCCGGCCGCCGCGGTGAGGAACCGCCGCCAGTCGCCGGAATCGCGGCGCAGCGAGCCGCAGGCGCCACCCTCGATGCCGGCCGCCTCGAGGATGTCGGCGATGTCGCCGGACAGCACGGGGTGCGGGCTCACCTCGACGAACAGCGGCGTGCCGGCGCCGGAGAACGAGCCGGAGAACGAGCCGGTGAACGAGCCGACGGCGTCCGTGAAGCGGACGGGGTTGCGCAGGCTGTCGTACCAGTACTCGGTGGTCAGCTCGGCGGCCGGGACGAACCCACCGGCCACCGAGGAGCAGAAGCCGACCTCGGTCGGGGTCGGGGCGATGCCGCCGAGCAGGTCGAGCAGCTCGTCGCGCAGCGTCTCCACGTGCGGGGTGTGCGAGGCGTAGTCCACGTCGATCCGCCGCACCTCGACGTCGGCACAGGCGGCGATGAACTCCTCCAGCGCGTCCACGTCGCCGGCCACGACGCCCTTGGCGGGTCCACTGTGGACCGCTAGCCAGAGCCGGCCCGCCCACGGGCTCAGCCGCTCGCGGATCGTGTCGGCGGGCAGCGGCACGGCTGCCATGCCGCCGGTACCGCGCAGGCGGGTCAGCGCCTTGCTGCGCAGCGCCACGATCCGCGCGGCGTCCTCGAGGGACAGCGCGCCGGCGACGTATGCGGCGGCGATCTCGCCCTGGGAGTGCCCGATCACCGCGGCCGGGTCCACGCCGACGGAGCGCCAGACCGCCGCGAGCGAGACCATGACCGCGAACAGCACCGGCTGGATGACCGCGGAGCCGGTCAGCTCCGGGGCGCCATCGGCCTCGCGCAGCACGTCCTCGGCAGACCAGCCGGTGTGCGGCACGAGTGCGGCGGCGCACTCACGCAGCCGCGCGGCGAACACCGGGTTGGTGTCGAGCAGGTCCACGGCCATGCCCGCCCACTGCGAGCCCTGGCCGGGGAAGACGAACACGGGCCGCACGTCGGCGCCGGCCACACCGTCCACAATGGCTGGATGGGTGGCGCGCCCGGCGAGCGCGGCCAGGGCGGCCGCCAGCTCGGCGCGGTCGCCGGCGACGACCACCGCGCGGTGGGTC
>NZ_DATBKY010000156.1:0-1989 GCF_036555685.1 Actinophytocola sp.
GTCGTCGAGGACGTGGCCAAGGCGCTGCGTGCTCTCGACCGGGACCTGTTCGTCGTGGTCGAGCAGGACATGTACCCGTGCGACTTCGGCCAGCCGAAGCCGATCGCCCAGCGCACCTACACCTACCTGCGCGGCCTCGGCATCGGAGAGGAGTAACCATGGATGTCCGCGTCGGCGTCATCGGAGTGGGGATGATCGGCCAGGACCACATCCGCCGGATCACTCAGGTGCTCACCGGCGGGTCGGTTACGGCCGTCAACGACGTCGACGCGGCGCGCGCCGGGCAGGTCGCGGCGGGCCTGCCTGGCGCGCATACCCACGACACGGCCGCCGCCCTGATCGCGGACGACGAGGTCGACGCGGTGCTGGTCGCGTCCTGGGGCCCGGCCCACGAGGAGCAGGTCGTCGCCGCGATCGCCGCGGGCAAGCCGGTGTTCTGCGAGAAGCCGCTCGCGCCGTCCAGCGCCGCCTGCCAGCGGATCATGGACGCCGAGCTGGCCACGGGCCGCCGGCTGGTCCAGGTCGGCTTCATGCGCCGCTACGACGCCGGCTACCGGGCCATGAAGGCCACCCTGGATGACGTTGGCCTGGGCGCGCCGCTGCTGATGCACTGCGCGCACCGCAACCCGTCGGTGCCGGACTACGGGTTCACCACCGACATGATCATCAGCGACTCGGCCGTGCACGAGATAGACATCGTTCGCTGGCTGTTCGGCGAGGAGATCGTGGCGGCCAGCGTGCTGACGCCGCGCCGCACCAGCCACGCCCCCGACGGCCTGCAGGATCCGCTGATCCTGCTGCTCGAGACGGCCAGCGGCGCGCTCGTCGACGACGAGCTCTTCGTCAGCGCCCGGTACGGCTACGACGTCCGCGGCGAGATCGTCTGCGAGACCGGCACCGTCGCCCTCGCCGACGTCAGCGAGGTGACCGTGCGCACCGCAAACCGGTACAGCGGCCGCGTCCCGGTGGACTGGCGCGACCGGTTCATCCGCGCCTACGACACCGAACTGCAGGAATGGCTCGACGCGGTGGCGGCGGGCACCTGCACCGGCCCGACCTCCTGGGACGGCTTCGCCGCCGCCGTGGTCACGGACGCCGCCCTCGAGGCGCTCCATACCGGCCAGCGCACCGCGGTTTCCCTGCCCGAACGTCCGGAGTTCTACGCCAAATGAGAATCGCCCTCGACCCCTACATGTTCCGCCGGGTGCCGCTGGCCGATCTGCCCGCGCTGGTCGCGGATCTCGGCTACTCCTGGATCGAGCTGTCGCCGCGGGACGACTTCATGCCGTTCTTCCTGCACCCGCGGGCGGACCGGGCTCAGATCGCCGCGTTCTCCCGGGCCCTGAACGCGGCCGGCGTGCAGGTCGCGTCGGTGCTGCCGCTGTACCGGTGGTCCGGCCCGGACGAGGACGAGCGCCGGGCCGCGGTCCGGTACTGGAAACGGGCCATCCAGATCACCGCGGATCTCGGCGTGGACACGATGAACTCGGAGTTCAACGGCCGGCCCGAGGCGGCCGCGGCCAGCGAGGCCCAGTTCTGGCGGTCGATGGAGGAACTCCTGCCGGTCTTCGAGCGCGAGGGTGTCCGCCTGGTGCTCGAACCGCACCCGGACGACTTCATCGAGGACGGACGGGCGGCCGTCGACCTCATCCGCGGCATCGACAAGGACTGGGTCTCGTTCCTGTACTGCGCCCCGCACACCTTCCACCAGGGCGGCGACATCGAAGGCATCATGAAGTACGCCGGGCCGCTGCTCACCCACCTGCATATCGCCGACTCCTTCGACCACCGCGCCTCCTCCGGGCTGCGGTACATCGTCAACCCGCCCGGTTCGGCCGCCCGGATCCACCAGCACCTGGACATCGGTCAGGGCGAGGTGGACTGGGACGTCTTCTTCCGCACCCTCGCCGAGGTGAACTTCGACGGCATCGCCACCGTGTGCGTCTTCGCCTGGGAGGAACGAGCCCGCGAGTCCTCCGCGCACAACCT
>NZ_DATBKY010000157.1:0-3605 GCF_036555685.1 Actinophytocola sp.
TGTTCGCCTCGATGAACCGCGGCGGGCTAGCGGGCGCCGCGTTCGAGCTCGACGACCGGTTCACCGGCTACGACGTGGACGCGATCGCGAAGTTCGGCTACGACGGCGGCAAGATGCTGCTGCGCGTCGACCTCGAGGACGACCGCACGGCGCCGACCCTCGAGGCGTGCGCGCGGGCGGTCAGCGGACTGGCCGACGCGGGCCTCGTCGCGATGGTCGAACCGTTCCTGTCCCGCCGCGGCGAGGACGGGCGGCTGCGCAACGACCTGTCCGTCGAGGCCGCGACCACCGCGCTGACCGTCGCGGCCGCGCTCGGGCACACGTCGGCGTACACGTGGCTGAAGGTCCCGGTGATCGGGGACGGCGGGGACGACATGGCCCGTGTGCTCAGCGCGACGACGTTGCCTACGCTGCTGCTGGGCGGTGAGGTGTCCGCGGACCCGGAGGCGACGTACGCCCGGTGGGCGAGAGCGCTGCGCCTGCCGACGGTCCGGGGACTCGTCGTCGGCCGCTCGTTGCTCTACCCGCCCGACGGGAACGTCGTCGGGGCCGTCGACACCGCTGCGGGGTTGCTATGACCGAGCACTTCCACCAGCCGGCCGACGCGGTCTACCACCGCCCGGCCGGCTCGCTCTCCGACGACCGCCACCGGGTGATGGTCAACCCCGGCGCCGCGCACTGGCTCTACTCCGGGCTGCGCGTGGTCGCGCTGTCGCCGGAGGCGCCGTACGAGGTGTTCACCGAGGTGTCGGAGATGCTCGTGCTGCCGCTGTCCGGCGGCTGCGTGGTGGTGGAGGTCGACGGCAAGACGTTCGAGTTGCTGGGCCGCCAGGACGTGTTCGCGGGTACCACGGACTTCGTGTACGTCCCGCGTGAGGCGTCCGCGGTCCTGAAGTCCGATGACGGCGCGGTGGTCGCGCTGCCGTCGGCGATGTGCCGCCACCGCCTGCCGGCGCGGTACCAGGCCGCGTCGGACGTCCCGGTCGAGCTGCGCGGGGCCGGGCAGTGCAGCCGGCAGGTCAACAACTTCTGCACGCCCGAGGCGTTCGAGACCGACAAGCTGATCGCCTGCGAGGTCCTCACCCCTGGCGGCAACTGGTCGTCGTACCCGCCGCACAAGCACGACGAGGAGACGGACACCGAGTGCGAGCTGGAGGAGATCTACTACTTCCAGATCGCGCGGGAGGGCGTCGGCTACCAGCGCGTGTACTCGTCCGGCCAGGGCGAGATCGAGGTGCTGGCGGAGGTCCGCACGGACGACGTGGTGCTGATCCCGCACGGCTGGCACGGCCCGTCGATGGCGGCGCCCGGCTATGACATGTACTACCTGAACGTCATGGCGGGCCCGGGCCGGGAACGCACCTGGCAGATCACCGACGACCCGGCGCACACCTGGGTCAGGCAGACGTGGAGCGAGGAGAAGGTCGACCCGAGGCTTCCGTTCTACGAGAGCTGAACGGTCAGAAGTAGCCGCCGAAGATCAGCTTCGAGATCTGGGTGACGGTGGCCCTGCCTTCGTCGTAGCCGCCCTCGCCGCGCAGGTTGTTCATCACGGAGACGACGTAGCGCTCGCCGTCGCCGACGAAGCCGACCGTGTTCATGACCCAGCCGCCGTCCTCGGACGACCACCCGTCCTTGTTGCCCGGTCGCGCGGCCGGGCCGGCGCCCCACACGCCCCACTGCTGGATCGGATCCACGGCTCGCAGCTCGTTCACGATGTAGGACCGCTCCGCGGCCGGCAGCTTCGTCAGCACGTACGTCATCAGCCGGTCGAGGTCCTGCGGGGTGCACTTCTGGAAGCCCCAGTACGGGTAGTACTGCGTGTACCCCGACTGCGGCCGCAGCCCCGTGAGCCCGTACCGCGGGAAGTCGTTGTTGAACGTCATGTGGTCGGCGCCCGCGTACTTGAACCACAGGCTGTCCGCCGCCTCGTCGTCCGACGTGTGGAGCATCGCGCGGATCAGCGATCGGTCGTCGGCGGTGAGCGTGATCGCGCCGTTGCGCTCGCGGGTGAACAGGTCCACGACCATCGCCAGCTTGATCGTCGAGGCGGTCCATGTCGGGTCACCCGCGTGGTCGTTCTGCCAGACCGCACCGGTCCGCAAGTCGTGGACGACGATGCCGGACGTGCCGGGCCGCCCGTCCGCGTAGGAGTCCGCGGCCGCGAAGCGGGCCTGCAGGTCGCAGGAGAAGCCGGTGTCCGGGCACGCGGGCTTCTTCGGCTTGGGCGGCTTGGGCTTCGGCTTGGCCGACGACGAGGGCGTCGCGGCCGACGGGGCGGCCGACGACGTGGAGGTGGCCGGCGCCGGTGTGCGGAAGTTCCCCGCCCGGGCCTCTCCGCCGGCCGACGAGCACGCGGAGACGGCGAGCAGGGCCGCCACGAACAACGTGACGGCCCTCGCTGCCCTCGCTCGCCTCAGATCTTCTTCGACGGATCCTCCTGGCTGGTCGCGATCGTGGACCCGGTCTCCGACTCGCCCGACTCGACCTGCCGCGGCTCGTGCCCGTGTTGGGCCGCGCGGGCCTTGGCCAGCGCCGCGGTCTCCTCCGCTGGGTCGGCCCGCAGGAGGGACCCGGCCACCGGCTCGCCCGCCGAGCCGAGCTTGTTCATCTTCTTCGGCACCGGCGCGCCCTGGTACTCGAGCGGGATCGGGTGGCCGTGGTCGTCGACCGGGCCGAGCGGCTGGTGCACCTCGATGAACTCACCGTGCGGCAGCCGCCTGATGATGCCGGTCTCCACGCCGTGTTCCAGCACCTGCCGGTCGGACCGCTGCAGTCCGAGGCACAGCCGGTAGGTGACCGCGTAGGCCAGCGGCGGCAGGATCAGCAACCCGATGCGGCCGATCCACGTGGTGGCGTTCAGCGAGATGTCGAACTTGTCGGCCAGCACGTCGTTGGCCGCGGACAGCAGCGCCACCATGAAGTAGGTGATCGCCATGGCGCCGAGGCTCGTACGGACCGGCACGTCCCGCGGCCGCTGCAGCAGGTTGTGGTGGGCGTAGTCCTTTGTGAACTTCCGCTCGATCCACGGGTAGACCGCCGCGATCGCGGTCAGCATCGGCAGGCCGGCCATGAACGGGAAGAACGGCGCGGGAATCGTGTAGTTCCCGAGATAGACCTCCCACGCCGGCCATAGTCGGATCAGCCCGTCGGTCCAGCCCATGTACCAGTCGGGCACCGTGCCGGCCGAGACGTGCGCCGGGTTGAACGGGCCGAAGTTCCAGATCGGGTTGATCTGGAACAGCCCGCCCAGCAGCCCGATCATGCCGACCGTGACGGCGAAGAACGCGCCGCCCTTGGCCGCGAAGGCCGGGAGGATCCGCACGCCGATGACGTTGCCCTCGGTGCGGCCGGGACCGGGGAACTGGGTGTGCTTCTGGTACCACACCAGGCCGACGTGCACCGCGATCAGCGCGAGCAGGATGCCCGGCAGGAGCAGCACGTGGATGATGTAGAGCCGCGGGAGGATCTCGGTGCCGGGGAACTCGCTGCCGAACAGCGCCCACTGCGTCCAGGTGCCGATCACCGGCACCGACAGCGTGATGCCCGACGCGATGCGCAGGCCCGTGCCGGACAGCAGGTCGTCGGGCAGCGAGTAGCCGGTG
>NZ_DATBKY010000158.1:0-3980 GCF_036555685.1 Actinophytocola sp.
CCAGGGCGTACTTCGAGCTGACCTTGTCGAGCAGGTCGTCGATCGGGGGGTTCGTGATGCCTTCGAGCTGCGGGCTCGTCGGGTCACCCAGTGCGCCCAACTCGGTGGGGGTGATCACTCGTGTTTCTCCAGCTGGTCAGATGAATTGTCGACAACCAAGGTTAGCAACTCGGTGGCGGCGCTCTTCACGTCGGTGTTGACGACCACCGCGTCGAACTCGTCCTTGGCCGCCAGCTCCTCGCGAGCTGTGCGCAGCCGGCGCTCGACGATCTCCGGCGACTCGGTCCCGCGGCCGACGAGGCGCTCGACCAGCGCCTCCCAGCTGGGCGGGCACAGGAACACCAGATACGCCTCCGGCATCGTCCGGCGCAGCGCCCGGGCGCCCTGCAGGTCGACCTCGACCAGTGCCGGCTTGCCGGCGGCGAGGCGGGCCTCGATGGGCGCGCGGGGGGTGCCGGAACGATGCGTGCCGCGGTGGATGTTCGCCCACTCCAGCAGCTCGCCACCCGCGATCATGCGGTCGAACTCGGCGGGGGTCACGAAGTTGTAGTCCACGCCGTCCTGCTCCCCCGGCCGTTGTTCGCGTGTCGTCGCCGAGACGCTGAACCACAGGTCGGGGTACTGCGCGCGGAGCTCGTGCACCACGCTGGACTTACCGACGCCGGAGGGGCCGGCCAAAACAACCAGCCGGCCCCTCCGGGTCTCACTCTGCGTGCGACTCACTCGCCGCTGAACTCGGCGAGCAGCGCCTTGCGCTGGCGCTCACCAAGGCCGCGCAGCCGGCGGCTCGGAGCGATCTCCAGACGCTCGATGATCTGCTGGGCACGCACCTTGCCGACGCCCGGCAGGGCCTCGAGCAGTGCGGTGACCTTCATCTTGCCCAGGACCTCATCGTTGTCAGCCTTGGCGAGCACGTCCTTGAGGGTGGTGCCGCCTCGCTTCAAGCGCTCCTTGAGCTCAGCTCGGGCGCGACGGGCGGCAGCCGCCTTCTCCAGCGCTGCGGCCCGCTGCTCCTCGGTCAGCTGGGGAAGGGCCACGATTTCCTCCGGGGGGTGGGGTGTTTCTGCGGATCGGTGCCGCGACGTTACCGAGGTCGGGGCGGTCACGACAACGCGGGTCCACCTTAGTGCACAACGTAGCGTTGACCAGAGCAGTGGTATACCGAGCGTAGCGACCAATGCCCGGACCTGCGGTAACCAGACGCCAGACCTTGATCATCTCGGTGCTCTGCGGTAAAAGGGAGCCGAATTCGGACCGTGCGACGATGTTGCGAACCGACGGAAGGCCAAATGCCTCGCCGGCGGTCGGTTACTGCGAAAATTCCTCCGATATTGCACGCGTACTTTGTCCGTTTCTCGCGCGCGTAGGGAACGCAGCCCCCACCCTCTCCGGGGGCACCCCATGGCTCCAGTCTACCAACGAAATGCCTGGTCAACGGGTATGAGCGCGGCTTGTGGACAAGTTGGGGCCGCGAATGGCGGATTCGGTCCGCCGAATGTCGCTCTGCGGCTACCGCGGGTGGCGGACCGACACCGCGTCCCGCACGCGCAGGGCGGCGGCGCGCAGCGCGGGGACCTCCGGACCGTGCCGCAGGATCTCCCGTGACGAGCTCGGCAGCACGTGCCGCAGGTTCGGCCCGAACACCGTCCGCAGATCGTCCACCGTGCCGCCCTGGGCGCCGAACCCGGGCGCGAGGATCGGCCCGTTGAGCGCCGACAGGTCCAGCTCCGTGTCGCCGACGGTCGCCCCGATGACGAGCCCGACACGCCCGAGCGGGCTGGCCCCAGCATTGCGTTCCGCGGCCTGGTCGACGATCTCCTGGGCCAGCGTGCGGCCCGCCGCGGTCGTGGCGCGCTGGACGGTCGTGCCCTCCTTGTTCGAGGTCAGGGCCAGTACGAACACCCCGCGCCCGGTCTGTTCGGCGAGATCCAGCGCCGGGTCGAGTGAGCCGAAACCCAGGTACGGCGAGAGGGTCACCGCGTCGGCCGCGAGCGGCGCGTCGTCGGCCAGGTACGCGGCTGCGTAGGCGGCCATCGTCGAGCCGATGTCGCCGCGCTTCACGTCGAGGAGGACGAGCGCGCCGGCCTCGCGGGTGGCTGCGGTCAGCCGCTCCAGCACCGCGATCCCGGCCGATCCGTAGGCCTCGAAGAAAGCCGACTGCGGTTTGAGCACCGCAACGTCGCCGCCGAACGCGTCGACGCACGTCATCGCGAACCGCTCGACGCCCGCCGCGGACAGCGGCAGCCCCCACGCCTCCAGCAGCGAGGGATGCGGGTCGATGCCTACGCAGAGTGGTCCTCGACGGGAGACGGAGGCCGTCAACCGCGCACCGAAAGCCGAGTTCATCGCGCTCCCCGGCAAAATCTGGGCTGGACGGCCTCACCCACCGACGCCCATTCGGCGTAGTCGCCTGAAGGCCATTTGGCGGTCATCGGGTACTCCGGAGAGTCGTCTGCAGTGACTGCAGTGACTCGACGCCGATGTCCTGCCGGATCAGCGCCTCGATGCCGTGGACCGCGGCCGCGGCGCCCTGGATCGTCGTCACGCACGGGATGTCACGGGACACGGCCGCCGTGCGGATCTCGTACCCGTCCACGCGCGGGCCCGGGTTGCCGTACGGAGTGTTGATCACCATGTCCACCCCGCCGTCGCGGATGATCTCCACGATGTTCGGCTCGGAGTTCCGCGGGGTCTCGAAGTGCTTGCGCACCTCGGTGCACGGGATTCCGTTGCGCCGCAGCACTTCCGCGGTGCCGGCCGTCGCCAGGACCTCGAAACCGAGGTCCGCCAGGCGTTTCACCGGGAACACCATCGCCCGCTTGTCGCGGTTGGCCACCGAGACGAACACGCGGCCGGACGTCGGCAGCGAACCGTAGGACGCCGTCTGCGACTTCGCGAACGCCTTGCCGAACGAGGCGTCGATGCCCATCACCTCGCCCGTCGACTTCATTTCCGGGCCCAGCAACGAATCCACGCCGTGTCCCTCCGGCGTGCGGAACCGGTGGAACGGCAGCACCGCCTCCTTCACGGCGACCGGCGAGGTCGGCGGCAGGTCCGCCCCGTCCCCGGCCGCCGGCAGCAGGCCCTCGGCGCGCAGCTCCGAAATGGACGCTCCGAGCATGATCCGCGCGGCCGCCTTCGCCAGGGGCGACGCGGTCGCCTTCGACACGAACGGCACCGTCCGCGACGCGCGCGGGTTCGCCTCGAGCACGTACAGCACGTCGTCCTTCAGCGCGTACTGCACGTTCAGCAGCCCACGCACGCCGATCCCGTGCGCGATCGCGGCCGTCGACCGGCGGATCGCCCCGAGGTCGGTCCGGCCGAGCGTGATCGGCGGCAGCGCGCAGGAGGAGTCGCCGGAGTGGATGCCCGCCTCCTCGATGTGCTCCATGACGCCGCCGAGGAACACGTCCTGCCCGTCGCACAAGGCATCCACGTCGATCTCGATCGCGTCGTCCAGGAACCGGTCCACGAGCACCGGGTGCTCCGGCGTGACCTCCGTGGCGCGCGCGATGTAGCCGGCCAGCGAGTCCTCGTCGTACACGATCTCCATACCGCGGCCACCAAGCACATAGGACGGTCGCACGAGTACCGGGTAGCCGATCTCGTCCGCGATCCGCTTCGCGCCGGCGAACGAGGTCGCCGTGCCGTACTGCGGTGCGGGCAGCCCCGCGGACGTCAGCACCTCGCCGAACGCGCCCCGGTCCTCGGCGAGGTGGATGGCCCCCGGTGGCGTGCCGACGACCGGCACGCCCGCGTCCGCGAGCCGGCGCGCCAGGCCGAGCGGGGTCTGGCCGCCCAGCTGCACGATCACGCCCGCGACCGTGCCGGAGCGCTGCTCGGCGTGGACCACCTCGAGCACGTCCTCGAACGTCAGCGGCTCGAAGTACAGGCGATCAGAGGTGTCGTAGTCGGTCGAGACCGTCTCCGGGTTGCAGTTGACCATCACGGCCTCGAACCCGGCCGTCCGCAGCGCCATC
>NZ_DATBKY010000159.1:0-31680 GCF_036555685.1 Actinophytocola sp.
TGACCGGTCAGCGGGTGCGGTCGTAGATCATGGCGATCTCGCCCAGCTCGCCCGTCTCCAGGTGCGTGAGTGTCCACTTCGAACCGGGCAGGCCGTCCTCGAAGAGGCGGGCACCGCCGCCCGCGATCTCGGGGCACTGGATCAGGTACAGGCGGTCCAGGAGGTCTGCCGCCAGGAGTGCCTTGATGACGCTTGCGCTGTTGTTGACCAGGATGTCGCCGCCCGCCTCGGTCTTCAGGCCGGCCACGACATCCGCGGTCGGGGCGTTCACCACTCTCGTGCGGTCCCACGGCGCCTCGGTCAGCGTCGTCGACAGGACTACCTTCTCCGCGTCCACCAGCCACTTCGCGTAGCCGCGATCACGCGGGTCGGCGTTTCCGTCCTCGGCGACCGACGGCCAGAACCCCATGAACCCCTGGGCGTTGAGCCGGCCCAGCAGTGCTGTGGTCGCGCCGTCGGTGATGCGGGAGAGGTGGTTCCGTCCGACCTCGGTGGTCGCGTAGGGGACGATCGCGCCGAGGTCGGCGGGCCCGCCGGGGCCGTTGTAGCGGCCGTCGAGCGTGAGGCTGATGTTCGCGGTGACCTTGCGTCCGGTCATGACTGTGCTTCCTTTTCCTTGTCGGTGCGCGAAGCGGTGCCGACGGCGTCGGCGAGGTGGTCGAGGACCTGTCCCCACCCGGTCTCGATGCCGGCGATGAAGGGGGCGGCCTCGACGGTCGTCTCGGTGATCCGCAGGCCGAGCCGCAGCGACGTGCCTTCCGAGGCCGCGGCGAGGGCGAGGTCGTAGTGGCCGGTGAACGAGACCGCGCCGTTCGCGTCCAGCACCGACAGGTCGAACCCGAGCCGCTCGTTCTCCGTCGCGGTCCGGACCCGTCCCTCGGAGCGGTACCGCCCCTCGGCGTCGCGGTACTCGAGGACGACGCGCCCACCCGCCTGGGGCTCGAGCACGCATTCGGTGACGGCCATCGACGGCGGCGCCCACCACGACGTGAGCAGGTCCGGCTCGACCCAGTGCCGCCAGACGACGTCCGGGGTAGCGGCGAGCACCCGCTCGAACGCGAACGTGCGCCCGTCGGCCCACCGCTCCCGGTCCGCGGCGGCCGTCTCGGCCTCGATAGCGGCCTGGTACCGCGCGATGACGTCCCGCTCGCCCGCGTGCGCCTCGATGGACTCGACCAGCGTGTGGAGCCGCCGCGCGAAGTTCCTGAGAGGCGCCGCCTCCACGGCGTAGACCCGGCGTTGCCCGAGCGGAGCGACGGTGACGAGCCCGGCGCGGGCGAGGGTCTGCAGGTGCTTGGTGGTCTGCGGCTGCCGCAACCCCGTCAGCTCGGCCAATTCCCCGACGGAGCGCGGCCGCAGGGCCAGCAGCTCGACGATGCGCCACCGCGCCCCGTCCCCCAGTGCGGATGCGATCTGCTCCATGCCCAGAAGTATTCACTTATCAGAATATTCTTGTCAAGGAATTTGTCGCGGGTCCGTCGTCGGGGTGGCGACCTTTCTGGCCGCGTCATGATGTAGTCGTGTCGACCATCGGGATCGGGGTCAAGGCCGGGCTGGTCGCGGCCGTCCTCAGCGGGGCGCCGTCCACCGTGCACGCGCTCGTGACCGGACAGGATCCGCTCGCCGCCACGCGGGCTGCCGGCGCCATGCTCCTCCCGCGCGAGCAACGTGCCATCCCGCTGCTCGCCGCGGCCGTGCCTGTCCACCTCGCGCTTTCGCTCGGCTGGGGCGTCGTGCTCGCCGCCGTGCTCCCGCGACGGCACACCACCGCATGGGGTGCCGCCGCCGGGTTGGCCATCGCCGCGCTGGATCTCCGCGTGCCCGGCCGGCGCACCGCCCGAATCCGCGAGCTCCGGATGAAACCGCAGGTCGCCGACCACGTCACGTTCGGCATCACCGCCGGTGCCGCGATCGCTGAGCTGCGCCGACAGGCTCTCAGGATTCGCTAAGGGGACTTCGGTAGCGTCGTGGACGTGGTCCGACCGTCCGCGCGCGTGCTCGACATCATCGGCACCGTCGCCCGGCTCGGCCTGGCCGCGGTGTGGCTGATCTCCGGCTCGATCAAGGTGAGCGATCTCAACCAGACCTACATCGCGGTGCAGGCTTACGACCTGCTGCCCACTGGCACGGTCAGCATCGTCGCCGGGGCCGTCCCGTTCCTCGAGCTCGCGCTCGGCGTGCTGCTGCTGCTCGGGCTCGGCACCCGCCTCACGGCAGCGATCTCGGCGGTCGTGCTGCTGGCGTTCATCGGCGCGGTCGCCCAGTCCTGGGCCCGCGGCCTGACGATCGACTGCGGCTGCTTCGGCGGCGGCGGCGAGGTCGCGGCGGGCGACACGCAGTACCCGCAGGAGATCGCCAGGGACCTCGGCTTCCTGGTCCTCGCCGGCTGGCTCCTGGTCCGGCCGCGCACCCTGCTTGCCTTGGATGGTTGGCTGACCACCAGGAACGCGCCGGTCGAACCGGTCGACTCGCACGGAAGGACTTGATCGGTGGGTGGAGCAGAGCGCAGCGCGCGCAAACGGCGCCAGTCGCAGACGGCGGGCAACCGGGCGCCGGCCGTCGCACAGCACAAGTCGGCCGACCGCAAGCCGATCATCATCGGCGTCGTCGTCGTGGTCGTGCTGCTCGGTGCGGTCCTCGGCGGGGTGATCTACACCAACAACAGGAAGAACACCACCGAGGGCGAGAGCATCGCGACGAGCCAGCTCGACGAGGCTGCCACCAGCGCGGCCGGCGCCGACACGGCGTTCCCCGTCAAGCGCGACGACGCCGTCGTGGTGGCCGGCAAGAACACCGCGAAGGCCACCATCGACGTGTACGAGGACTTTCTGTGCCCCATCTGTCGCGGCTTCGAGGCGAGCTACGGCGCCGACATGGAACGCCACATGGCCGCGGGTGACCTGAAGGTCCGCTATCACATGCTGCCGCTGCTCAACGAACGCTCCGACCCGCCCGGCTACTCCCTGGACGCCGCCAACGCCGGTCTCTGCGCCGCGGATGCCGGGAAGTTCCCGGAGTTCCACAAGGCGTTGTACAACGCGCAGCCCGAGGAGGGTTCGCGCGGCTGGGACAAGCAGCAGCTGGCCAAGCTCGGCCAGGACCTCGGCATCAAGTCCGACGCGTTCAAGTCCTGTGTGGAGAGCAGCAAGTACAACGGCATCATCCAGTCGCACTTCGAGCAGGTGCGCAACACCCCGTATCTGCAACAGGATCTCGGCGGTGGCCAGCAGGGCTTCGGCACCCCGACCGTCGCAAAGGGACAGAAGGTCGTCGACACGTCGAATCCGAAGTGGCTCGACGAGGTGGTCGGCGGTACGAGCTGACGCTCAGCCGATTCCGGCGAGTGGCGCCTCGCCCTCGGTCCACCGGGCGAAGCGCCGCGCCTTGCCGACCTCGGTCCGCGGCACGCTGCCATGGGCGAGCACCCGGACGACGCAGGTGATGCCGAGCCGCTCGCGCAGCGCGCCGTCGAGGTCGGCCGCGAGCCGCTCGCCGTCGACCTCGACCGCCGGCTCGACCGCCACGCGCAGCTCCGGCCGCGCGGTGTCGCGGCGGTCCTCGACGACGAGGTAGTGCGGGCTGACGCGCTCGTCGGCGAGCAGCACGGCCTCGATCTCGGTGGGGAAGACGTTGACGCCGCGGACCACGAGCATGTCGTCGGTGCGGCCGAGCAGCTTGGACATCCGGCGCAACGTACGCGGCGCGCCGGGGACCGGGCCGGCGAGCACGGCGACGTCGCCGGAGCGGTAGCGCAGCAGCGGCATGCCGGTCTTGGTGAGCGTGGTGAACACGAGCTCGCCGGGTTTGCCGTCCGGGACGGGGTTGCCGTCGGAGTCGACGGCCTCGACGTAGAAGTGGTCCTCGGCGACGTTCAACATCCCGCCGGAGTCGAGCGACTCGCAGGCGACGCCGGGCCCGATGATCTCGGAGAGGCCGTAGATGTCGAGTGCCCGCAGGCCGAGCAGGCGTTCGATCTGGCCGCGCATCTCGTTGGTCCACGGCTCCGCGCCGAAGAGGCCGGCCCGCAGGCTGTCCACGGTGACGCCACCGGCGCGCATGGCCTCGCCGAGGTAGATCGCGTAGGAGGGCGTGCAGGTCAGGATGTCCGGGCGCAGGTCGGTGAGCATCCGGATCTGGCGCTCGGTCATGCCGCCGGACATGGGGATCACGGTGGCACCGAGCCGCAGACCGCCGTGGTGGACGCCCAGGCCGCCGGTGAAGAGGCCGTACCCGTAGGCGTTGTGGACGATGCTCCGGCGGCTGGCGCCCGCGCCACCGAGCGCGCGGGCCATGACCCGAGCCCAGACGTCGACGTCGTGAGCGGTGTAAGGCACGAGCGTCGGCCGCCCACCGGTGCCGGAGGACCCGTGCACGCAGACGACGTCCTCGGCCGGCACCGCGCGCAACCCGTGCGGGTAGTGCTCCCAGAGATCACGCTTGGTAACGGTCGGCAGCTCCCCGAGCGAGTCGAGCGACACGTCGCCCCCGCTCGTGACCCCCCGTTCGACGAGCCGCTGCCCCTGCAACCCGCCGGCCGCGATCAACCGGTCGACCAGCTCGCGAAGCAGGCGCTCCTGCCGCTGACGCCGCAGGTCAGGCGCAACACCTTCCGCGTCGGGCTCCACAAGCGGCACGCTGACGACATCATCGGCGATCACGCCATCGGTGTAGCACGCGCGGCCCCGCGAGGGAACCTCCCGACCCGACTACGCCGCGCCCCCGCGAGTCATGTAACTTGTACTGGCACGTCCGGGACCTGTCCCGGCACGCGCGGGGCTGTAGCGCAGCTGGTAGCGCACCACACTGGCAGTGTGGGGGTCAGGGGTTCGAACCCCCTCAGCTCCACCGCAGGTGAGAGCCCGTCCCAGATGGACGGGACGGGCCTCTCCCGGGTCCGGCAAGCTGCGAAGTACCGCAGTCGGGGTCATTCGAGGCTGTCTCCGAGCTTCTTCAACCCGGCACGGGTGGCCTCGTCGGAGACCTCGGTGTAGATCTCCATGGTGATCGCGAACTGTGCGTGACGGAGTATCGCCATAGCGACACGTGGGTGCACGTCGAGGTCGGCCAGCAGTGACCCGCAGGTGCGTCGGCCTTCGTGCACGGTGATCTTGGGTACGCCTGCCTTGACGATTCGTGCGTCCCATGCGCGGTTGAAGTTGCGCGGATCGATCGGTGTGCCGTAGCGCGTGGTGAACATCAGGCCGAAGTCGTGCCATGCTTCGGCGGCTTCCTGCTTGTCCTTGTCCCGGTCGGCCAGCCGCAGCTGGAGCGCGGTTCCGACGATGGGCGGGAACGGCAAGGCGCTGTCGGATTCTTCGGTCTTGGTCTCACGGTGGACCAACTGGCCGCCGACACGTTGAAGTTGGTACCCCACTGTCAATCGCTGCTGGTTGAAGTCGGCCGCATCATCCGGCAGCCCGAGCACTTCGCCCTTGCGCATGCCGAGGACGACGACGAGCACATAGGCCGCGTACAGCAGGTCGTTATCGGCTTTGGCCGATGCTAGGAATTGCCGCGCGTGCTCGATGGACCAACGCTTTCCCTTTTTCTTGCGTACGGCCGGTATTCTGATTGATAGGGCAGGGTTCTTGTCGAGCAGATCGTCACCCACCGCGTTGCTCAACGCGTTACGGAGACAGGTCCGAACGTCCCGCAACCCAACCGGTGACAATCGTTGTTGGCAACACTTACCAACGGCGCAACACCGGCGTTGCTTTTCGGGCCGCCTCGCGTCTTTTCCTTGCGCGCAGCATTGGCAGGTTCGCGCAACTTTGTTGATCCACTGTTGTAGCTCCTGGCGGGACATTCGGGCAAGGTTCTTTCTGCCCAATCCCGGCTCCAGGTACAGGCGCACGAATCGCTGATAGTTCTCGACTGTGCGCGGCGCTAGGTTCGGTTCGACGATCTTCGGAGCCAGTACACCAAATAATCGCCAAAGGTCGGTGTCTTCGTCACCATCGGCCCACGAGCGGCTTGGCGTTGCAGCTCGACCCACTTGCCGTGCACAATTTCGCGCGTTTGGCCGTAGACGTACTTCCGTCGCCGCAGACCATTGGCAACCTGACCCAGGCATATGCAGCGTAACCGTTCTTGTACGGATAAATTGAGCCTTCGCCATTGGCCCGTGCACGTGAGCCCATTTACGCACACTCGCTCTCTGCCACGCGACGAGCCACATACTCGTCCACCGATTGTGGCAGAATGCGCCGGTAGCGCCCATCTTTGAGTGATCGAATATCACCCTGAGCGAGTAGTAGTTTTGTTTTCGATAGCCCGAATCCGAGCATTTGTGCCACTTCGGCTACACTGTGCCACTTCCTTTCTAGAACACGCGTTGTCATATTTGGCCACCCTCTCCTTTCTCGTTGTTTGTCAGGCCGTCCATGCCTCTTGCCGGGCAACCCGCCGATGCTCGCGCGCTTTAGCCGCTGCGGTGTTGGCGATTGCGCGGTGAGCGGCTCAGACCGGTGCTGGCTTTCTCGAGGCCGTCGAGGATGAGGTCGAGTCCGAACTCGAACTCGTTGGCGTAGTCGTAGCCGGGTTGCAGGACGTGTTCGACGGCCATTTCGGTGAGGTGCGGGTACTGGCCGGAGGTGAACCTGGCCATGATCGCCTGGGTGACCGCCACGGAGTCCCGCCCAGTGTCCCGCCCGGTGTCGAAGGGCAGGCTCGGCGCCTGGAGCGCGAAGCCGTATATGTAGCTGTCCAGGACGGAGTAGGCGTGGGCGGCCAGCGCCACGGAGAAGCCTGCCGCGCGCAGGATGCCGAGCACCTTGTCGTGGTGCGCCAGTGTCGCCGGGCCGGGGGTGGTGCGCGACTCCATGCGGCCGACGGCCCAGGGGTGTCGTGACAGGGCGGCTCGCGCCGAGATCGCGCGCCGGCGCATGGCTGTGCGCCAGCCCGGGTCCTTCGCGGGTAGTTCGATCTCGCCGAAGACGATGTCGATCATGCCGTCGAGCAGGTCGCTCTTGTTCGCGATGTGGTTGTACAGCGACATCGCCTCGACCCCGAGCTCCTCACCCAGCCTGCGCATGGTGAGCGAGTCGAATCCGTCCCGGTCGGCCAGGTCCACCGCGGCGCGCAGTACCCGATCCCTGCTCAGCCGGCCGCGCCGCGTAGCTGTGGTGTCACCCATCGGCACCCTCCTTGACTTACTTACAGTGTAAGCGTAGGACTTACAACATAAACTTACAACGTATGGAGCAGTGATGGGGATCGAGCAGCGCGACCGGCCCGCGGACGAGAGACACGGAACGACCGCCGCGGGGACTGAGACGAAGACCGGGACGATGCGGGCGATCGTGCAGGACGTGTACGGCGAGGCTGACGTGCTGCGGCTCGAACAGGTCGCTCGGCCCGTGATCGCCGCCGACGAGTTGTTGCTGCGGGTGCACGCGGCTGGCGTCGATCGAGGGGTATGGCACATCATGGCCGGCCTGCCCTACCCGATACGCCTCATGGGCTACGGGTTCCGCGTGCCCAAGGACCGTGCTCGCGGCCGCGAGGTGGCCGGGGTCGTCGAGGCGGTCGGCATGGACGTGACCGCGTTCGCGCCGGGCGATGAGGTGTTCGGCGTCGGGGAGGGCACCTTCGCCGAGTTCTGCCGCGCCAAGGCGGACAAAATCGCGCTCAAGCCGAAGAACCTGACTTTCGAGCAGGCGGCCGCCGCGCCGATCTCCGGGCTCACTGCCCTGCAGGCCGTTCGCGACGCCGGCCAGGTCCGGTCCGGGCAGTCGGTGCTGATCATCGGCGCGTCGGGTGGTGTCGGCACGTTCGCCGTGCAGATCGCCAAGGCGTTCGGCGCCAACGTGACCGGCGTGTGCCGCACCGAGAAGCTCGACCTGGTCCGCTCGCTCGGCGCGGATCACGTCGTCGACTACACCCGCGAGGACATCACCTCGGGTGGGCGCTACGACGTCATCCTCGACATCGGCGGGCACCGCTCGCTTTCTCACCTGCGACGCGCGCTCACTCCGAATGGGACACTGGTCATCGTCGGTTCGGAGACGGGCGGACGGTGGCTCGGCGGCTTCGACCGCACGCTGCGGGCGCCGGTGCTGTCGAAGTTCGTCGGCCAGAGGCTGCGCGCACTGACCAACTCGGAGAACGCGGCGGACCTGGTCGCGCTCACCGAGCTCATCGAAGCCGGCGAGGTCATCCCGGCCGTCGAGCGGACCTACCCACTCGCCGAGACTCCGGCGGCCATCCGGCACCTGGTCGAGGGCCACGCCCGCGGAAAGCTCGTCATCACCGTCTGACCGATGGGCCCCACCGCATTCCTTCGTCGACCACCGCCTTTCGGAGGGCACCATGACATTGGCCACCCCGTACCCCACCCAACTCGACTTCGAGGGCTCACCGCGGATCGCCCGCTGGCGGCCCCTCGTGCACTGGCTCCTCGCCATCCCGCAACTGCTCATCGCCAACGCACTGAGCACCCTCCGCGGCGTCTTGACGCTGATCGCGCTCTTCACCGTGCTGTTCACCCGCCGCATCCCACGCCCACTGTTCGACGCGATCGCCATGACTTTTCGCTACGAATGGCGCGTCACGAGCTATGCGCTGTTCCTCCGCGAGGAATACCCGCCCTTCGACTTCCAGCCCACCGCCGCCGACGACGGCGTCGACCCGCACACCCTCGTCACCTTCACCTACCCCGACCAGATGTCGCGGTGGAAGCCGCTGATCAAATGGCTGCTCGCCGTCCCGCACTATGTCGTGCTGCTCGGCTTGATCATCGCGGCGATGTTCGTCGTGCTCGTCGGGTTCTTCGCCGTGCTGATCACCGGCGAATATCCCCAGGGACTTCGCGACTTCCTCGTCGGTGTCTATCGCTACAACCTGCGCGTGCAGGCCTACGTCGGCCTGCTCACCGACCAGTACCCGCCCTTCACCCTGCACACCGGATGACCATCAGTCTCGGAAGCCAAGTACTGGAGGAGAGATGATCACGGACTCGAAAGGCGACTGGACGAGTACCGCGCGCGCGACGTGGCTCTGGATCGTGGCGGTTCTGGTTGGCTTCCCGGTCGGGGGAGGCGTCGCCGATCTCCTCGTCGACGGAGTCGATTCCGTCGGAGCGGCGCTCGCGGCCGGCCTCGTCGCGGGCGCGATCATCGGAGCGGCGGAGTGGTTCGCGTTACGGCGATGGGTCTCGTGGGCCTGGATCGTGGCGACAGGTGTGGGAATGCCCTTGGGCCTCGCCGCCGGTGCGGCCCTGGTCGACTATGGAACCGACCGCGGAGATGTCGTCGTCATCGGTGCCGCGACTGGCGTCGGTGTCGGCGCGCTGCAGGCGATCGTGCTCATGCGACACCGGGTTCCCGGTGCGTTCTGGTGGGCGGTTGCGAACCCGGTCGCCTGGGCACTCGGCTGGTTCGTGACGTCGTATGTGATCACCACGAACGTCGAGGAGCGATTCCCGAACTTCGGCGCGAGCGGAGCGCTCGTGTTCGGGCTGCTGACCTGGCTGCTCCTCGCGGTGCTGTGCCGGACAGCGGCACCCGAAGTCCGAGCCGCCCGGGCGAGCCGGTCGACGGTTCGGTGACCGTGGACGCCGCGGCCGGCACGCTGCTGATCCTGCTCCCGCTCGCGTTCAACGGGTTCTTCTTCCTGCTCGGTCGACGTTTCGACTACCCGAACATCCTGCGCAGCCCGACCAAGGACATCCTGAACCGTTCCAGGCGGGCGGAGCGGGCCTCAAACTCCTCTGGTACGGCTTCATGCTCACCGCCGTCCTGCTCGCTCCCGCGGCCGTACTCCTGGGGCAGGTGTTGGCCCGCGACGACCTCACCGTCGTGCCCACGGCGACCGTGGTCGGCGTTCTCGCCGCCGTCGTGCAGTTCCTCGGGCTCGCACGGTGGCCGTTCCTCGTTCCGGAACTGGCGCGCACGTACACCGATCCCGCATCGACCGAGGCCACCCGCGAAGCGGCCGGCGTCGCGTTCGAGTCGTTCCACCGCTACCTCGGGGTCGGGATCGGGGAATGTCTCGGCTACCTGCTCACCGGCGCGTGGACGACGTTCGTCGGCGTGGCGATGCTCCAGTCCGCCGCGTTCGAACCGTGGCTCGCCTGGCCGGGGATCCTCATCGGACTGTTCCTCGTCGTCGGCTCACTGGAGTTCGTCGGCCGCTTCGAGAAACAAGGCTGGAAGCTCGCGGGTGCGATCGTCCCGATTACCTACATCGCCTGGTCGCTGTGGCTCATGCTCGCTGGGCTGACGCTTCTGGTCGGATAGGAGGAACTCGTTACTCGTCGATTTTCAGCGACCGGATGAGGTATACGACTATGGCTTTTTCCGAGCAGACGACTTCGTGCCAGGAATTCGGCCCGTGATCACCGTCGACGGAGTTACCAAGAATTATTGGTCCTTCACGGCGGTGGACGATGTCAGTTTCATGGCCAGTATGTCGGGGGCAGCCACCATCTCCGGGCACAGGTATGTGGACCTGCCCAACCCGGGTGTCGAGGTCGGCGTGCTCCTCGACGCGTCCGCGCAGCACGCCGGTCGTACCGGCCGCGAGATACTCACCGTCGCCCAGCAGATCATGGGTCTCCCGCGAAGTCGTATCGAGCAGATGTGGAGATCGTCGGTCTCACGCCGAGTGAGGCGTCCGGCCGGGTCCGCGACTACTCGCTGGGGATGCGGCAACGGCTCGGCATTGCCACCGCCTTGATCGGCGACCCCGAGGTGCGATCCTCGACGAACCTGCGAACGGTCTGGATCCCGCGGGCATCCGCTGGATGCGGGATCTGTTGCGCGGCTACGCCGACCGCGGTGGGACGGTCCTGCTCTCCTCGCACTTGTTGCACGAGATCGAGATCATCGCCGATGACATCGTGGTGATCGGCAATGGCAGGATCGTCTCCCGGGGCACGAAGGCCGACCTTCTGCGCGCCGCGGGCACCGTCGTACGCGCTGTGGGCCTCGACAAGCTCCAGCAGGCGCTCGGCGAGCTGGGTGTCGTTGCGACACCGTCCGAGGACGGTGCCTTGCATACCGAGGCGGACAGCGCAGGTCTGGAAGACATGTTCCTCGAGCTGACCGCCGCCGGCCAACGGGACGGGGCCGTGACATGACCGCCTTCACCGCCGGCAACATCGGCACGCAACCTTCGACAGTGCGTCCCATTCCACTGATACGGGTGGTACAGGTCGAGCTCCGCAAGATCTTCGACACCCGCTCGGGCTTCTGGCTGATCGCGAGCATCGCCATCACCGCGGTGCTGGCCACCGCCGCGGTGATCTTGTTCGCGCCGCGCGACGAGTTCACCTACTCCACCTTCGTCACGGCGATCCGCTTCCCGATGGCGGTCATCCTGCCGGTGGTCGCGATCCTCGGTGACGGTGGGCGTCGTGTCGGTGCTGCTCGCCTTCGCGGTCGGGGCGCTCGGCAACCTGGTCGGCGCGGCGGTCACCGGCACTGGTCTGGTGTGGAACGTGACCCTCACCGAGTGCCTGTACTACGTGCTCGGCAACGTCCTGAGCCTAATGATCGTGTTCATGCTCGGTGTGCTGATCCGCGCCTCCGCCGCCGCGATCGCGATCTATTTCGTCTACTGGTTCCTGCTCCCCACGATCTTCGGCCTGCTGGCCACCAGTGTCGCCTGGTTCCGGGATGTGCAGCCGTGGGTCGATTTTCAGTACGCGCAAAGCTCCCCTGTTCAGCTTCGAGGGTGCCATGACTGGCGAGCAGTGGGCCAACATCGCTGTCACTGGACTGATCTGGCTGCTCGTCCCGTTGACGGTCGGAGTCGGATTCGTGACGAGGTCAAGTAGGCATCCGCGTGCGGCCACGACAGAGAGAACGTGATCAAGCCATGAGGAACACTCCAGGCTTGCCGATGGCCGGCAGGACGGTGCTGGTCACCGGTGGCACGGCCGGCATCGGCAAGGCGACCGCCATGGGTCTGGCCCGTCTGGGCGCGCACGTCGCGATCACCGGCCGGGACCGCGACCGGGCCGAGGACGCCGCCCGCGAGCTCCGCGCGTCCGGTGGCGAGCGAGTGGACATCTTCGTCGGAGACCTGTCGGTGCAGTTGCAGGTGCGGCGACTGGCCGGCGAGGTACTCCAGCGCCTGCCGCGGCTGGACGTGCTGGTCAACAACGTCGGCGGCTACTGGAACAGCCGCCACCGCACCGCGGACGGGCGGGAACGCACCTTCGCGCTCAACCACCTCGCGCCGTTCCTGCTCACCAACCTGCTCCTCGACCGGCTCACACGCAGCGCCCCGGCCCGGGTGGTCACGGTCTCGTCCCACGCGCATGCCATGGGCCGTATCGACTTCGACGACCTGGAAGGGGAACGGTCCTACTCCGGCGCGCGGGCCTACAACCAGTCCAAGCTCGCCAACGTCCTGTTCGCCTACGAACTGGCCAGAAGGCTGAACGGCACCGCGGTCACCGCGAACGCCCTGCACCCCGGCGTGGTGAGCACGGCCTTCGGCGCCGAGGATCCCAGCCGCGTGGGGCGACTGTTCGTCCCGTTCCTGCGGCCGTTCATGAAGACCCCCACCCGCGGCGCCGCGACGTCGATCCACGTCGCGGCCAACCCAGACCTCGAACAGGTCACGGGCCGCTACTTCGTCAACGGCAACCCCAAGAGATCCGCCCAACCCAGCTATGACGAGACCACCGCCGCACGACTCTGGCAAGTCAGCGCCGACCTGGTCGGTCTCGCTGGCGCCGCAGCGAAATGAGGGGCCGGGGCCGGCGAGAAGGTCCCCGCGATGCCCGATGCGTTCCTTCTACCGCGGGTTCGGATGCCGCCGGCCGGTCGCGGTTCGGCAGGTCAGCGCCGTGCTTCCGGGACGTGGTCGATGGCGTCGACCACCTCGACCGCGAGGTGGCGGGTGGCCTTCTCACTGAGCTTCGAGTTCTTCTTCAGCACGTCCTGCACGAGCCGGAGCCGCTTCTCGTAGCGGGACACGAATACGGCATCGGTCATCTGTTCACCTACTGGTCGTCGGGCGGGAAGGTGGACTCGGCGCGAGGCGATCGGACAGTTCCGCCGCCCTTGGCTGAGGTGAATGAGGCTCGGGCCGACTGCCATGCTGACGGCCCCTCATCGAAAGTTGATGCCGGTCCGGGCCCCGTAGCTTGATGCTACGCGCCCGACGTCATGCCGCAACGTCATGCCGCATCGTCGGTCCTGGACGACTTGAGTTTGCGGGCCAGGCGTTCTGCGCGGGGCCAGCGGACGTGGGTGGCCCAGCCGAGCTTCTCGAAGGCCCAGATGAGGCGGGCGGAGATGTCGAGTTGCCCGCGGCGGACGCCGTGGCGTGCGCAGGTGGGATCGGCGTGGTGGGAGTTGTGCCACGACTCGCCCATGGACGCGATGGCGAGCGGCCAGAAGTTCGCGGACTTGTCGCGGGCTTCGAAAGGCCGGTCGCCGATCATGTGGCAGATGGAGTTGACCGACCAGGTGACGTGATGCAGCAGCGCGACGCGGACCAGGCTGGCCCAGAAGAACGCCGTCACCGCACCCCACAGTGACATGGTGATGAGCCCGCCGAGCGCGGCCGGCGCCAGGAGAGTGACCACGGTCAGGACCGGGAAGAGCCGGTCGATGCGGCGGATGTCGTCGTCGGCGAGCAGGTCGGGGGCGAAGCGCTGTGCGTTCGTCTGCTCGTGGTTGAACAGCCAGCCCATGTGCGCGTGCCAGAATCCTTTGGCCAGCGCGGCTGCCGAGGTGCCGAACAGCCATGGTGAGTGCGGGTCGCCTTCCTTGTCGGCGTAGGCGTGATGGCGGCGGTGGTCGGCCACCCAGCCGATGACCGGGCCCTGCATGGCCATGCTGCCCACCACGGCGAGCGCGATCCGCAGGCCGCGGTGGGCTTTGAACGCCCCGTGGGTGAAGTAGCGGTGGAAGCCCACCGTCACGCCCAGGCAGGTCAGGGTGTAGAAGAACAGCGCGAGGCTGACATCGACCCAGCCCAGCCCCCAACCCCAGGCGATCGGCACGGCCGCGACCAGAGCCAGCAGCGGCACGATCGCGAACACTTTGACCAGCAGTGTCTGCGATCGGGGTTTGTCCCCCGACAGCATGGGCTCAGGGTTGTTGCTGGTATCTCGGGTTGGGCGTTCGAGTATGGCGGTCAACGTGCTACCTCCCGGTAAGCGGGCTTGAAACCTGTCACCGGGTCCGGGGTGACTCTCTTCGGCGGATAGGCCGTCCGCAGACGGTGTAAACGTGACGGTCGCCGGCTGGCGCCGGCGACCTCGTCCAAGTCAGATGACGCGGACGTGGATGGCCTGCGGGCCCTTGGTGCCCTGGTTGACCTCGAACTCCACCCGCTGGTCTTCCTCGAGGCTGCGGAAGCCGTAGCCGTCGATCTCGGAGTAGTGCACGAAGACGTCAGGGCCGCCCTCGCGGGCGATGAAGCCGAAGCCCTTCTCGGCGTTGAACCATTTCACGGTTCCGTTGATCATGGATTCTCCTTGCAGGTGCTTGGGTGACGGGGCCAGGTGGATACCTGAACTCCCGGGCCGGATTCCGCGACGGCAACTTCTCCGGCTTTGACCTGCGAGACCAAGAAACAGACGCCCAACATCGTTCTTCGCGAGCACACAACACACGAACACAACAACCTACGACCAGCACGTACAACCATCCGCGCGCCACATTGGTTCCCCACGCCCGTCGACAGTGGGCCACGTCACCGAGCGGATGGTGTCGCGGAGCCCTGCCGACCGGCGAGGGCGGAGTAGTGCGCGACGCCGATGGCACCGGTGATCGCGAGAACGAATCCGGCCGCCGCCGGCACGGCGAAGCCGGTGCGCGCCTGGTCGCCGAGGTAGGCGAGACCGATCAGCGAGGACAGCGTTGTGTTGGTGGTGAACATGATCGCGGTGACGGTCGTCGGCGCACCCTTCTGGAGGGCCATCGCGAACACCACGGCCGCGGTGAGTCCGTTGAGGACGATGGCCCAGCTGGCCGGTGCCAGGACGAGTAGCCACGCCGGGTCGGGAACGTTCAGAGTGCGCGCCGAGATGCCGACGACGCTGTAGCCCAGGCCGGCGCCGAATGCCAGCATGGGCGCGGCCCACGCGTGGTGGTGACGCTTGGCGTAGAGGGCGATCGTCGCCACGGGGGCCGCCATGCCCAGCAGGACCCAGTTCCATCCCGGCGGCAGTGTGCGTGCCGGGCTCGGGTCCGCGGATACCGCGAGAAGGATCAGTCCGGTTGCGCCGGTGCCGAGGGCGATCCATCCGGCCGGGCCCAGGCGGGTGCCCATGAGGGCGGCGATGGTTGCGGTCACCCCGACGCTGAACGCCAGTAGCGACTGGACCAGGAACAGCGGCAACAGGTGCAAGGCCGCCGCGGCGAGTGCGAATCCGGCCAGGTCCACGCCGATGCCGAAGAAGTAGATCCACTGGCGGCGCAGGGCGATGAGCTCGAGGGACGTACCGCCGTGGACGCCCGCGCGGCGGATGCCGAGCGACTCCAGGATCGAGCCACTGCCCGACGCCACCGCGGCGAGAACCGCGAAGACGTACCCGAGGACCACGAGACAAGTGTGTCAGTCGCCGGCCGCACCTATCGTATGGCCGAGCAGGGGGAGTGATCAGGCGGTGGTGCTCGCTGTCTCGAGGCTGTCCGGACGCGGTCGAGTCCGAACTCGTCGGCCGGGCGCGTTTACGACCTCGGCCGAGGGGGCCAGGACTTGTTCTTCGAGGTGCCGGATGACGGTCGCCGGCGTGATCGGTTCCGGTTGGGCGAAAACCTTCAGTAGTGTGCTGACGGACCGCTCGACGGTGAACCTCTTCGCGGCATCCTGTCTGGCGTCCGGTGAGACGGGCCCGCTGGCCACGGCCGCGCGGATGCCCCAGGCGAGCGCCTCGGCGTTGTCCGATTCGACGAGCACCATTCCGTCGCAGTCGGTCTCGGGCAGGCCGCCGTCATCGGACGCGACCACCCGGCAGCCCGAGTGCTGTGCCTCGACCGAGACGATGCCGAAGGTCTCGTGCCAGTACTGGCTGTTGGACGGCATCACCACGATGTCGTGGTCGGCCATTAACGCGGCCATCTTGGCGGGCGTCTTGCGGCTGGCGACGAGCGTGATTCCCGGATGGGCTCCGAGAAGTCCCTCGATGATCTTTCCCTGTGGCTTGTCCGCGCCTGCCGTCGTCGCGGTGAAGCTGAGGGTGACGTCCTGCTCGATGATGTCGATGTGCAGTGTCTCGAGCAGGGTGTAGACGCCCTTCTCGGGGCTGAGCCGGCCGGCGAACAGGACGCGCGTCGTGCCGGCCGGCCTGTCCGGCCGGGGCTGGTCTGCGAAGCACGGTTCGGCGAACGGGTACACCACGTTGATCGTCGCAACGTCCACGTCGAGGTATCTCGCCCAGAGGACGGCCGCGTACCGGCTGGTGGCGATCAGGGCACGATCCCTGGTTCCCTCGATGACGAATGCCTTCTGCTCGTCGCGGATTGGCGGTGGATTGTGCAGGATCACGTACGCCAGGTGCTTGGTCGCCACCGGGTGCGGTTCGTTGACGAACACGATGGTTCCGTCGAGCCCACCGACCTCGGACAGCATCGTCAGCGAACGGAACGGAATGTCGGTGAACTCGTTCCTGCCGTCGTCGGCACCCAGGCCCACGGTGACCACCTGCGCCGGCACTCCCTGCCGGTTCAGTTCCCGCACCTGGCCGACTGTGTAGTTCTCCGAGCCGCCGGTGCCGGCGGGCAGGGGGTTTCCAGGCGACCAGATGAACGAGATCAATTTGTGCTGCCAACTTTCGCGCTGCAGGTGAGAGAAGCGGTGCGGACGCTGTCCGAAAGAGACGGCCGTGCGCTCGGTCCTTGGCGAGCGCTCGAACCGGGATGCCGACAGACGCAACGACTTTCGTGAGGTGAACGGAGACCGCAGGTGCACGGTAGCACGGGCGGTCACGCAGTGACGGCTCCACGTGAATGAGCCTGCACAATATTCACGGGCAATTCTCAGCGATATTCGGCGCCGGGATCGGCCGGTCGTTTCGATTGCGGTGTAGCCTTGGGTTGTCGAGGATATTTCGTACGTGAGTGGCCAAGCCCGCGTCGTCGTCGGCTTATCGCCAGCCCAGCCGCGTCGTGCGGCACGGGACGGGAGCACCTCATGACGTCGAATACGCAGGTTCGGCTCGACACCCGATCGGCCACAACGACCGTTGAGCCGTCTCGACAGACTCTTCGGTTGAAGTTGAAGCCGAAGGCGCCACCCACGGGATCTGTCGACGGGGCGTGGTGGCCTCGTACGCGCGACCTGGGCGCCGAACTGCCCGCCCTGCTCGCAGCGCTGGCAAATCGGCTGGGTCCCGTCGAGCGGGTGAGCTACAACCTGACCGCTTGGGACGCTGCTCCGCGCCGCCTCGACATCGGCGGCCGGCAGGTGCGGCTGGGCGGCTTCCATGCTCAGCACCCGCACACCGTGGACGTGATCGGACCGAGCGGATCCCGCCTGACGCTGTTGGTTCTGCCGTCGGCCACCGACCCGGTCGCCGCGCACCAGACACTGATGACCGCATCCCGCCGGGACAACGTCGACGGGGTCGATCGCCTGCTTGCGTCCGCCGCCACGACCGAAACCAGACGGATCATCGGCGAGCTACCCGGCGACTCCGCCGTGGAACGCTGGGAAGTTGACGGCGGCGCCCGGCGCGGCGAGCCGGACGAGAGCCCGACGACCGACAACGGGAGCTGACAATCAGGTGCGATCTTCTGAGACCGAGACAACATGACGACACCGTTCGCGCGAGTTCCTGCTTCAGCCGGCACCCGGTTACCGACGTTGCCGGACGGATGGCCGGTCGCCTCCTACGACACCTACAAGGACGCCCAGCAGGCCGTGGACCACCTGGCTGACAGCGAATTTCCGGTTCAGGAAGTCACGATCGTCGGCGTCGAGCCCATGCTCGTCGAGCGGGTCGACGCCCGCCTGACGTGGAAGCGCGTGCTGACCGCCGGAGCGGCGTCCGGTGCCTGGCTCGGGCTGTTCGTCGGCCTGCTGCTGAGCCTGTTCACCCTCGGTGGCGGGGTGTTGCCGATCCTGATCGGGCTGGTCTCCGGCGTTGGGTTCGGCCTGGCCTCAGCCGCCGTCCGGTACGCCTCGGCACGTGGACAACGGGATTTCGTGTCGCACAGCCAGCTGGTCGCGCGCCGCTACGACGTGCTCTGCCAACCACGCAACGCCGAGCGGGCCAGGGACCTGCTCGCAGCGCTCGTCTTGCGTACCGCATGAATCAAGGTCCTCGCGGAAGGACGCGGTGATGCCTCCGGTGAGGGCCATCCGCGTGTAGTGTGGCGGGTAGATGCCCGGGACCCCGGTTGGAATCTAGCTGACCAGGGCTATCCGATGGCACATCTGGATCAGAGTCCGCTCGCGGCTCCGTTCACGGACATTCGCGTACCACATCAAAGCGCGGTCACCGCAATCCCGCGTGCCGCACCGGCGGGTGTGTTCGGCGCGGAGGAAGCCGAACTGTTGATCGGGTGGATCCGCGCGCACGAGATGACGTCGTCTTCGTCCATTGAGGACAGACTTGGCCTGCGGCCGGACACAGCGGCTCCAGTCTCCCGCAACGATCCCGATAGGACATTGACATGACCACGACCGCAGCGATTCGTCCAACCCCACGGCCCGAGCCGAAGCCGTTGGTCACTCCGGGCCGGACCACGGGAGAGCAGATCCTGGTCAAGGTCTTCGTGTTGATTCCGTTCGCCGCGCTGATCGCGGCGGTCCCGATCGCGTGGGGATGGGGGTTGGGCTGGGCCGATCTGGTCCTCGCCGCCTCGTTCTACGTGGTGTCCTGCCTCGGGGTGACGGTCGGCTACCACCGGTACTTCACCCACCGGGCGTTCAAGGCCAGGCGTGGTCTACGGATCGCGCTGGCGGTCGCCGGGGGCCTGGCCGCGCAGGGACCGGTGATCGGGTGGGTCGCCGATCACCGGCGACACCATGCCTTCTCCGACCGCGAAGGCGACCCGCACTCGCCCTGGTTGTTCGGCGGCGGTCCGATCGCGCTGGCCAAGGGGTTCTGGCACGCGCACATGGGCTGGCTGTTCGAACGGGTCAGCACCAACGCCGAGCGGTTCGCGCCGGACCTGCTGGCCGACCGCCGTGTGCGGGTGATCGACCGGCTGTTCCCGTTGTGGGTGGTGGTGACCATCGCGATGCCGGCCGTGCTGGGCGGATTGATCACCTGGTCCTGGTGGGGAGCGCTGACCGCGTTCTTCTGGGCCGGCCTCGTGCGGGTGTCGTTCCTGCACCACGTGACCTGGTCGATCAACTCGATCTGCCACATGATCGGCGAACGGCCGTTCGTCAGCCGCGACAAGGCGGCGAACTTCTGGCCGCTGGCGATCCTGTCCATGGGCGAGTCCTGGCACAACTCCCACCACGCCGACCCCACCTGCGCACGGCACGGCGTACTCCGCGGCCAGATCGACATCTCAGCCAGGGTGATCTGGATCTTCGAGAAACTCGGCTGGGTCTTTGACGTGCGCTGGACCGACCCCGCTCGACTCGCTCGGATCACGGCAACCACACGACCGGCCGGATAGACACATCGTGCGCAGCCCACGGGTCGCCGAGATCCTCTCCGTGATCGCCGATGGTGGTGGCGAGCGGGCCGCGCTGCCGGCGAGGCTGTGTGCGGTCTGCTTGTCGGCGTTGCCGGTCAGTGGTGTGGGGGTGGCGTTGATGACTGTGGACGGGCCGAGTGGGGTGGTGCTGGCGGCCACCGACGAGCGGGCGCGGCAGTTGGAGGAGTTGCAGTTCGCGCTCGGTGAGGGTCCCTGTGTCGAAGCGTCCGGTGGCGGTCGTCCGGTGCTTGAACCGGACCTCGTCGTGGCCGGATCGCCGCGCTGGCCGCGGTTCGGTGCGGCTGTGCTCGATGCGGGCGTGCACGCCATTTTCGCCTTCCCGTTGCACGTCGGCGCCGTCCGCGTCGGTGTGCTCGACCTGTACCGTGACAGTGCTGGTCGGCTCACCGGTCCCGACCTCGTCGAAGCGCTGGCGTTCGCCGACGCGGCCACGGTGGTCGTCTTGAATCTGCAGAATCACGATGGGGTCGAGGACACGCCGTCGGCGCTGATCGAGCCGATCGATGGCCGGGCGGTGGTTCATCAAGCGACGGGGATGATCGCGATCCAGCTGGGTATCACCCTTGCCGAGGCACTGCTGCGCCTGCGCGCACACGCGTACGCTGCGGGACGGAAGGTGTCCGGTATCGCCGCCGACGTGGTCGACCGACGGCTGCGCTTCGACGACGGCGAACCGGGCATCACGACCCAACGGGATCGACGAGAACGGCCGTGATCCCCGAAAGTAAGAGGCAGGGCTCATGACGAGCCGGGAGGAACTTCTGGCCGCCACGTTCGTCGATCTGGCGGACACGTTGGTGGCAGATTTCGACGTCATCGACTTTCTGCACACGCTGGCCACCCGCAGTGTCGAGCTGCTCGACGCGGACGCGGCCGGGATCATGCTGGCCGACCACGACGGTGGCCTGCACGTGATGGCCTCCTCCGCCGAGGAGGCCCGGCTTCTGGAGCTCTACGAGCTGCAGAACAACGAGGGTCCGTGTCTGGACTGTTTCCGGTCCGGACGCCCGGTGGCCCGAGACGACCTGCCCGCGATGCGCTCATCGTGGCCGGCGTTCACCGAGCAGCTGCAGCTACTCGGGTTCCACTCGGCACAGGCACTCCCGATGCGACTGCGGGAGGAGACCATCGGGGCGCTCAACCTGTTCCGGCTCGAGCCAGGCCGGCTCGGCGAGGCCGACCTCGGGATCGGCCAGGCGATGGCCGACGTCGCCACCGTCGGTCTGATCCAGGAACGCTCCCTCGCCGCCAGCGAGCTGCTCGCCACCCAGCTGCAGACCGCGCTCACCAGCCGGGTGCGGCTCGAACAGGCCAAAGGCATGCTCGCCGAGCGCACCGGCCTGCCCATGGACCAGGCATTTCGCCTCATGCGCGACTTTGCCCGCGGCCGCGGCCGCCGCCTCAGCGACGTCGCCGCACACATCATCGACGGATCGATCGACGACAGCCTGCTCCGGCGGCGCTCACGCAAGGGCACCGGCACACGACCCCAGACATGACCAGCCCGCGGTCGGGTCACGAACATCGCTCAGCGCGCTACGCCCGAGCGCGGGATTGCGGGGTGTCGAGCGCAGCGTGAGCGGCGTATGGTGAACAGTGCCGCAGGCCGTGACCGGCCTGTTCGGTATCCGCTCACGTCGGCCTGGACCCGCTGGCAAAGGGTCAGGACGTGACAGCCATGACCGACGGCCCCGGAAACGATGCCGGCGCACGGCCCGGCATATCGGCCTCGCCCGCGCACGCACCACCCGAGGCGTCCCCACGCCCCGAACGGTTGCGGGCGCTGCTGCATGCACATACGGCCGTGGCCGCGGAGCTCGACCTGCACGCTGTGTTGCGGCGGGTCGTGCTGGCGGCGCGTGAGCTGGTCGACGCCCGCTACGCCGCCGTGGGGGTGTTCGGCAGGGACGGCGTGTTCGACGAGTTCGTGCACATCGGTATTGATCTGGACACGCTCGAGCGGATCGGGCAGCCGCCCGCGAGCTGCGGCGTCCTGGCACTGCAGGCCGCCGTCAACGGGCCGGTTCGGCTGGGTGACCTGCGTGCGGACCCGGCCTTTTCCGGGTTCCCACCGCATCATCCGATCATGACCGGCTGCCTCGGCATGCCGATCCGGATCCAAGACCGTGCCGTCGGCACCCTTTACGTCACCGACAGCGCGAACGGCGAGTTCAGCGCCGAGGACGAGCAGTTGGTCGTGTCCCTGGCCGGCGTGGCCGCCGTGGCGATCGACAATGCCAGGCTCCGCCGGCGGTCAGAACTACGCGACCGCTGGTCGACGGTGTCCACAGCTGTCAGTCGGCAGTTGCTGGCCGGCCACGGTGATCACTCCCTGGAGCTGATCCTGCGCTCCGCACGAGACACCGCCTCCGCGGACTTCGCGACGCTCGCGCTACTCGTCGAGCCCGGAGAGCTCCAGGTCAAGGCCACAATCGGCGCGATGGCGGATGGCCTGATAGGGCGCACCGCGCACACGCGGGGCGGCCTGGTGGGCCCGGTCGCGCGGACCCGGACGCCCGTGCAGGTCGACGGACCCGACGGACCAGACGGCGCCGCCGATGCCGCCGATGTCGCCGGCACCCTGCTTCCGGCGCGGGTCGGGTCGTTCATCATCGTGCCGCTCACGGCCGGCGGCACGGTCACGGGCACGCTCAATGTCGGTCGTGTCGTCGGCGCGCCCGCCTTCACCACCGCCGACACCGGCCACCTGGCCAGGTTCGCCGGCCAAGTTGGTATCGCGATGGAACTCGACCACACCCGCGCCCACCGGCCGGCCCGGCTCGTCACCGAGGACCACGACCGATTCGATACCGATCTCCACCAGCACGTGATCAACGAGCTGGCCGCCGTGGCGCTGGGCCTGCAAGGACTCGTCGCGACCAGCCCGATACCCGAAAACCGGCCACGCCTCAACGCATGCATCAACAGACTCGATGCCACCGTCAGACGCATTCGATCCGAAGTGTACGGCCACACGATCTCCGAGCGCCGGCACGACGACCTGCACCACCGGCTGCTCACGCTGCTGGACGTGCACGCGCCGGCACTCGGCCACCCTGTGGGAATCCGTTTCACCCGGCTGGCCGATCAGCCGCTTCCACCCGGCCTCGCCGACGACGTGTTGACCGTCGTCCGCGACACGATGACCGACCTCGCCCAACACGACGGCGCGAGCCAGGTCGACCTCCGCGTCGACATCACCGATGACCTCGTGCTCGTCGAGATCACCAGCAACGGAAACGGAAGCAAGCCGCTCGCACGAGCCGACCTGCTCACGGCTCTCCGTCGCAGTGCCGGGTCTCACGCCGGCACCCTGCGGTACTTCAACCCGTCCGCCGGCGGCGGTCACCTCGTCTGGACCGCCCACAATCCCAACGGCAGGCCGAGAACCGACAACGCCATATAGACGCCTCGCCGAGCGTCCGAGACGGACCGCAGTGGCCCCAGGAAAGACGCGACCAGCGCCGGGCTGGCCGGGCAGGACTCTCGCGACGGCGACGCCGGGACGAAGGTCGACGGACGCGAACCAACCTGAGTCACGCCATCAACCAACCGATGACTCACTGGCGGAAGCGGGGTGTAGGCTCGGTTCGCCGATGGCACCTCGCATGCTGGCACTCAGGCCGGTTTCGTCCTCGGCGAGCCCGTCCGGTCGACATCTAGGCCGGAGAGGAGCACCGACATGACGTCGGTCCCGCATGATCCCGCAGTCACCTTCGATGCCGATTCGGCAGATCAGCCGTCGCGCGTGCACCTGAAGCCGCTGCCCACCGCGGAGGCCCATGGAACATGTCGACGGGCATGATGGCCCCGTTCGCGGGATCTGCCGCCGAGCCGCCGGCGTTGTTCGCGGCGCTGGCGGTTCGGCTCGGTGTGATCGAGCGGATGGCCTCCACCTCGGCGAATGGCAGCCGGCGTCTCGACGGCTCGACACCGGTGCTACCCGGGTCAACCTCGGCGGCTTCCGGTATCAGGGCATCAACACCATCGGCGGCGAACGCGAAAGAGATCGGGCCGGCCGCGGCGGACGGGCACAACGTCGAGCGTGTCGACTCCCTCCTGGCTCGGGTCGCGCGCCGGTCCGGGATGCCGCGACCGGGACGCACATCGGAGTGACAGCCACCCAGCACACCCGGGTCCACGGATCGTGACGGGCAGCCCGACCGCATCGACATCCGAGATGAGCACGTCATGACGACCGCACCGACCCTGGTCACCGAACGGCTGACCCTCCGCCGGTGGCGGCTGTACGACGCGCCGGCCGCGCTGGAGACATACGGCGATCCCGAGGTCGCCCGGTGGCTGAGCCCGGCCATGAACCGCGTCCACGACCTGGCCGCGATGCGCCTGCTGCTCCAGCAGTGGATCGCCGAGGACCTCCGGCTCAGCGCGCCCGCCGGCCGGTGGGCGATCGTGCGCACCGCCGGCCATTGGGTGATCGGTGGGGCCGTCCTGTTGCCACTGCCGCCCGGCGACGAGGACCTGGAGATCGGCTGGCAGGTCAATCCGGAGATGTGGAATCACGGATATGCCGGCGAGACGACGTTCGCGCTCGCGTCCTGGGCCTTCAGCCACGGCGTTGACGAGTTGTTCGCGGTCGTCCGGCCGGCGAACACCAGGGCCGCGGCCACGTTCCGGGAGAACGGCATGCACTGGGTCGGCGAGACCACCAAATACTTCGGACTCGCGCTTCAAGTGTTCCGGCTCCGCGCGGCCGACCTCGACCGCGCCGCACCGACGTCGCGCTGGCCACCGAACACGCCTGACCGCAGAGGAGAGCGATGACACCGACGGAGCACGACGGCAGCGGCCGAGGACCGATGTCGCAGTTCGCCAAGTCCCGCGCGCGGGCGCAGCGGGAACGGACCGACCAGCGCAACCGCGCGATACGCACCGTCGCCGGGCAGGCGTGCGACCGCGACGAGTTCACCGGTCTGTGTCCATGCTGGGACTCGACGACGGGCCACGCGGTGGGCCGGCGCTCAGCGAGACGCTGGCCGGCTACGTGCGGCAGGTGGCCGCCGCGATCGGCGTGCCGGCTGACGCCGTCGGGTACGAGGTGAGCGACACGGCTACCGCGTACCTCGGCCTTGTCGAGCGGTTGCCGGAGCATGCCGGCCGGGACCTGATGCTGGTGTGGGATGAGCGACTCGGCTGGTACGTCGGAGTCGAGACTCATCCCGGGAAGACACCACTCGTGCTCAGCTATCTCGGCGGCGACGCTATGCCGCCGCCGGCCGTGGTCGCGCGGTTCGTCGCCGAGGCCGTCGCCGGGCGCCGCACCGACATGCTCCGCCCGGTCGTGCAGCCGGCCGATCGGGTCACACTGGCCAGGCGAATGGCGGCCAATCGCACGAGACCCTAGTGCGGTGGTCGTGAACGTCGGCCGGGCTGGGGTCAAGCCGGTCGGCGTTCACGATCTGTGATCGTTCGCCGCGCAACGCGAGCCTGGTCATGGGGAGCCTCGGCCGTGCCGGCGCTGGTCCGGGTACAACGAGTACACAATGGACGATCGGGAACGACATGGGCACAGTCGAAGTGAACGCAAAGTCATCCGGACCGCAGGCCAACCGCGAGGTCGCCACCGGCTGCGCGGTCTGCACACACGCCTGGACCGAGCACGACGAGATCGCGGCCCGCTACTGCAACGCCACCGTCGCCGGGAAGTTCACGCGCGGCTGCGTCTGCACCACGGACGCCACCGTCAAACCACCCGGGTGAGAACCTTCGCGCCGCGGGTCCCCGGGTACACCGGTCAATGGCGGCCCCCCTCAGCACTGCCTCGGGCCGCGTTTCTTGTCGACCACCGCGCGCCGCGGCCATCGAGGGTCTACGCCGGGCAGGAGGATCCATCGACTTTCGGAGTACCAAGCCGAGGTCGGCCATTCCTGCCGGCCGTCACCAAGCTGCTCGACCAGACCCAGCGCGACAGCCAGCGGCTGCTGTTCTCGGCCACCCCCGACGCCGGGGTCGACGTGCTGGTCCGCGGCTTCCTGCGGGATCCGATCACGCACCGCTTCGACCCGCCTCGTCGTCCGTCGAGACCATGGCGCACCACATGCGCACGTACGGGCGGGCGCCCGGCTTCCGGTCCTGGTCGACCCGGCCGAGGCACCGGGGCGCACGCTGGTGTTCACCCGGAGCGGGCCGAGTTGTGCGCACGGTGATCGCGATGGCGAACCCATGGCGAAGCTGCTGACCTACGTCTCGTGTACCGTCGGATGGCCGTCCCACTCTTCCACCCCGGGAAGCGAATGTGGACTGTCCGAATGGGACGTTCTGGATCTTTGATCATCGATGTGGGTGAACGACCGCGAGTTCGTCCTCCGACACGCGACCAGGCACAGGTGTACTGTGAAATTTGGACGTACACCCGAATGCCCGCTCGCACCACGGGCCAAGGAAGGACTTTCGTCATCAAGGTCACACCGCCGAACGGCGTGCAGTTCAGCCATCCGCCGAACGAACAGATGCGGACCGATACTCCCAAGCCCGGCGAAGCTGTGCATGAGAAGCTGTTTCACGAGCCCGAGTTCGCCCCGGGGACGAGGCCGGACCCCGCCGTCCAGCCGGTTCACGTCCGGCCCCGACGCGCTGGCCGGTCCCGAAACCGGCGGACGACCAGGCGCCGATCGGCTGCCTGAGTCCGCGCACTTCTCGCTGAGAAACCCAGGCCCGAGGCCGTGATGGGAAGCGCGTTCTCGAGAACCATGGGAGGTTCGCCGGGTGGGTACCGACGGCAGCCTCTCGCCGAGGCCCAGCGCCCGCTCGACACAGGGCATGCCGTTCCACGCCCACGAAGTGCTGGAGGACGCGCGGATGGGCGTCACCCACGCGGCCCACGCGGCGCGGAATGCCCGGCGCGCGCAAGCTACTTCTCCGCGGCGCCGACCACATCGAGCCCTACCGGAACGAACCGCCGTACGACATCGAGACGGACGCGGCACCGCGGTCAGGTCTGCGAAGAAGTCGCCCATCCCGCCGGGCAGGCTCACCACCAGGAACCGCGCCGATCGCCGGGCTTTCTCGGTGGGCCCGTGACCGTACGTCGGCCCTTGAGGGCCCGATCACTTACCTCCACCCCGCCTCTGGGCTCGGGATGAGTCGAGACTATCGGCTCGCCGTGCGGCGGTATGTGTGTCGCTGACCGGCGTCATGGTTTTGATCTCGTCTGGCTGATCCCTGACTCGATTGCAGTGGGGTGTTCATCGAGCGATGGCCAGTCGGCGGGATGGATCCCGAGGGCCGCGAGCAACTGAGCGCAGTCCGCCGCGTCGGCCGACGACGAGGCCACCAACCGGGCGGCTCGGTATTCCTGGTGCCAACTCAATCCGGAGACTTCATCGACGAGATCCGGGTGGCTAGATCGTTCGCGGGTCATCGTGGCCCCTTCCGGGTGTCAACCACTGGAGTGGTCTGCCGCCGGGACTGGGGCGGAGAAGTCGACGCAACGTAGGCGCAAACGGATCGTGTGCCACATCGTGTTCTCGGATGGTACGCGGCCTGCCGGCCCGCCGACAGTGCCAGCCAGATGGAGGCGAACGAGCGAGCTCCCGGTGTGTCCGGCATCTCGCGAGGCGGTTGGGGAATGGACTACCCGTCGCGCGGCGACATCCTCGCGAGGCTGCTGTCGACGCGCGAGATCGGCACGCGGAATCCGGCCGAGCCGGTCCCCGGCGACAACATCGGCCGGTACAGCAACCCACGCGTGGACCGGCTGCTCGACCAGGCGCAGCTGACGGCGGACGAACGGGCGCGGACGGCCGCGTACGAGCGGGCGGAGCGGATCGCCATCGGTGAAGACCTCGCGCTGATCCCGCTCTGGCATCGTCACCAGTACCGCCTGGCGAACCGCGACCGGTTCGTCAACCTGCGCATGGATTGGTACGGCAACGCCGACCTCGCGCTGATTTCGCTCAGTTAGGGAGCCTGCAAATCACTCGGGTGCCGGCCGTTGCTGCCTCGTCCACCCTGAGCACGCCGCCGAACGCAGTCACCCGGTCGTCGAGACCCTGCAGACCGGACCCCGACAGCGGGTCCGCGCCGCCGACACCGTCATCGACCACCTCGACGCACACCCGGTCGCCGTCCTTGCGCACACGCACGAGCACCAACGTCGCCTCGGCGTGCTTCAAGGTGTTCGCGACGGCTTCCGAGCACACGAAATACGCCGCCGCCTCCACCTCAGGGCGCAGGCGATCGGCCATCACATCCAGCTCGACCCGGAGCCGGAGGCCGCCGGTCAGCTCCGCCAGCGCCGCGGCCAGCCCTGACTCCGTCAGCGTGCGCGGGTGCACACCGCGTGCGAAACCGTCCAACTCGGGCAGCACCCTGGCAAGCAACTCACGCAGATCAGCATGCTCGGCGCCGGCCAAGAAAGGCGGAGCAGCCCGGCGTGCCCGCCTCCGACCCGACCGTTGGCCGGAACGCCGTGTGCCCCGACGACGTCGGTTGCCCGCAGGGGTTCAGACGTTCGCTCGAGAGACCGCTTGAATGCTGACCGTTCTGCGGCAGGCGTCGCCGTGCTTCACCCTGGCGGCATCAGGTATCAACGGCCTGACGATGTTCGCCAGCGCGCGGGGAGCGGAGTAGTTCAGTGTGCGACCCGCGCCGGCTACTTCAACGAGGTGGCCGTCGGGCAGCAACGCAACCACTTCCCGGGCCCAACCATGTGGCACCGTCGGGTCGCGGCTGCCACGCGCGACGACGGTCGGCACGTGTAGGTGCGGTAGCTTGCGTTCGATCGGGTCGGCGAGCAGGTGGCGGAACGTCCGCGGCCACCGGCGTGGGCCGCAGTCGAGGTAGTCACGTGCGAGCACCAGCCCGAGTGTCGGTCGTTCCAGTCTGGCGCCCGCAAGAAGCCGGCCGACCTGCCGCCATGGAACCTGGCGTGCCGATCCATCGTAGGTCCATTGAGGACGGCCGGACCCGGTAGTTCCGGGGAATGCACGGCGAGGTCGACGACGACCTGACAGCCGGCGGAGTTCGCGATCAGAACGGCGCCGGCCCGGCCGGTCACCCGCAGCCAGTCGGCAAGAGCGGACGGGCGAAGCTGCGCGGAGTGTCCCGGCCACGGGCGTCCCAGATCCTGGCCGGCGCGATCACCGCGCACGCCACCATGACGGCACTGGACCTCGCCGAGCTCGAGGTCAGCCCATGGGCGCTGCGTGAGGGCATCGTGCTGCGGTACCTGTCCACCATGGTCGACGGGCAACCGCTACCGCTGCAGCCGCTCTCCCGCACCTCCGACGCGACCGTGACGGCGATGCCGCTGCGCTGAAGCACCGGCCACCCAGCGGCAGTGCCGCTTGACCTGGGCCCGACCTGGCGCGGTTTCCCGCTCCCGCGAGCTCGGGAAACAGAGTAGAGCCGGCGAACGCGGTAACCGCGCGCCGCCGCGGGGCCGAGATCCCCCCGATGAACACGGCTGGCAGCGACGATCCGCCGAACCGCCGGTCGGCGGTTCGGCGGATCGCGGATCGGCGCGGTTCGGCGGATGCCCGGCTTCGAGCACCGGACCGGCGATGCTCCACACGTGCTCGAACTGTTTACGGCGAGCAGATTCAGGTGTTGCCTTGCTCGACGCTGATGTCCGCCAGTGCGGAGCGGGAGTCGCGATCGATTGCGGCGTCTCCTATGGACAGCACGCCCACGGCCCGGTCGCCGTCGACAACGGGGATGCGGCGTACGGCTGCTTCCCGCATGCGAGTGATGGCTTCGGTGGCTTCCTCGTCGGGGGTCACGGTGAGCAACTGGTCGCTGCACACGTCGCCGAGGGAGCAGGTGGACATGTCCTCGAAATCGGCGAGGCCGCGGATGACGATGTCCCGGTCGGTGACGATGCCGCGCAGCCGGCCGTCATCGACCACGAGCACGTCACCGATGTCGTGTTCGCGCATGGCTTGCGCGGCACGCTGGACGGGGGTGTCCGCCGGCATGGTGACCGGATCGGCGGTCATGAGGTCGCGTACGAGTTGAGCCATGGCAGTTCTCCATTCCTCGGATGTTCTGGGCCGGGATATCGGGTTCCCAGGACATACCCGTGTCTGCGGCCGCGACACCGGTCTGCGCGCTGCGTGTGGGTGCGCGGTCGTGGATCGGGCGGCAGCCGGCGGACGCATGCGGGTGAGTGCGTACCGGGCGAGGCAGGCGGGGACGAGCGCGACGACGACGAGGCTGGTCAGGGCGATGGAGAGGTTGGCGATGGTGGCCAGGCCGCGACGACTGGTGGACGTCACGCTTCTGCGCCCGGCATCTTGTGCGGTGGCGTGTCATGCATGCGGTGAGCTGATGGGATCGACTTGCCGTCGCGTGGTGTAACGCCGCCGTCCGCGTCGGCCAAACCTTGAGAAGAGGACCCGAACACGCCCACAACCGCCAACCCGCCGCCCCACCCCAGATACGCCGGACGCCCGTCGCCATGCCCTCGCCACGGTGGACCATGCAACGCGTCGATCCCACCGGAGCTCGACGAGGACCACACCGTCACAGACCGGTGCACAGAACCGGCGGGCACGAGATATACGGAGGCACCCATGAAGGCGATCGTCGCGACGGACCAGGCCGCGGAAGCAGCCGGGATCACAGTCGCGGAGCGGCCTGAGCCGACGCCGGCGATCAACGACGTCGTTGTCGAAGTCCATGCGTCGGGCTTCGTCCCTGCGGAGTGGGAGTGGCCCTCGACGTGGGTCGATCGCTCCGGTCACGATCGAGCCCAGCCGATCATCGGCCACGAGTTCGCCGGCGTGGTCTCCTCCCTCGGCTACGGCACGACGGGACTCTCGCTGGGACAGCGGGTGTTCGGGATTACGGACTGGCACCGGGATGGAACCCTGGCCGAGTACGCGGCCGTGGAGGCACGCAACCTTGCGCCGCTGCCGGGGAACGTCGACTTCACGGTGGGCGCGAGCCTGCCGATATCCGGTCTGACCGCGTGGCAGGGCCTGTTCCAGCACGGTCGTCTTCAGGCGGGGCAGAGCGTCCTCGCACACGGCGCCGCCGGCGCGGTCGGGTCCGTGGTGGCGCAGCTCGCCCGGGAGTTCGGCGCCTACGTCATCGGTACCGGGCGGGCGGCGGACCGCCAGGCGGCGCTCGACTTCGGCGCGAACGAGTTCCTCGACCTCGACCACGAGGATCTCGACGACATCGGCGGGGTCGACCTGGTCTTCGATGTCATCGGCGGTGACATCCAAACGCGCTCGGCGAGCATCATCCGGCCTGGCGGCACGCTGGTGTCGGTGGTCGGGCCGGTGGAGGCTCGCCCTGTCGACGGCCTCGCGATCGACTTCGTCGTCGAGTCCGTTCCGACTCAGCTGGTGGAGATCGTCGACCGGGTGCGGGACGGGCGCCTGCGCACGCACATCGGAACCGTCGCGACTCTCGACGACGCCGTCCTTGCGCTCAACCCGACCGTGCGGCGCAGGGGCAAGACTGTCATTCGCGTGCGCCCCTGAGCGCTGTGGAACTGGCCAACCACACGCCGTCATGCCATCGACCGGACGACACGCCACCGCGCCGAGCGCTCGAACGTTGCGGCAGGGAGGATCGTCGCGCGCGTTGTGGTGCCGGCCGGGGCTGCCGTCGTGTCGGTTCGGTGTGGGGGAGGGGCCTGATGTGGTTGGACTGCGAGGTGGTGTTGTTCGACCTCGACGACACGCTCGTTGACCACCGCGGGGCGGTCAGAGACGCGCTGGTGTCGTGGGTGGTGGGGTGGGGAGTGGGGGAGGTCGTCGAGGTCGAGCGGCGGTGGCGGGAGCTGGAGCATCATTACTACGGCTTGTTTCAGGCGCGGGTGTTGAGGATGGTCGAGCAGCGGCGTGCTCGTGTTCGGGCGTTGTTGGCGCATCTCGGGCTCGATGACGCGGCCGCGGATTCCGTGTTTGGTGAGTATTTGGCCGCCTACCAGCGATGTTGGCGGGCGTTCCCGGATGCGGTCGGTGTGGTCGAGCGGGCTCTTGCCGCCGGGGTGGTCGTCGGGGTGCTGACCAACGGTGAGCACGAGCAGCAGGCCGCGAAGCTCGAGGCGACCGGGTTGGCGAGGGAGGGGCTACGGCTGATCGCGTCGTCCCGGCTGCCGGCCGCCAAGCCGGATCCA